>JAGWBY010000075.1 GCA_021295675.1 Candidatus Latescibacterota bacterium
CTACTTCGCGGCAGAAGGTCGAAAACGGCAGAACGCGCGTGTTGGCGGTGGCATTGCCAAAATCTTTTGTGCCGAGGTGTACCTGATAGAACCGTGGAATGTCTGTCCGCTCCCTGAAGTAGCGGCAGGCGGGCGCAGCGCTTTGCTCGCCGCTTTTACACTCCACGGCAAATTCCGCTCTGCCATCGCGTAAAACGACGAAGTCCACCTCGCGTTTGTCGGTATCGCGAATGAAGCGCAATTCCATCTCATGCCCTTCGGTGTCCTCGACATAGTGGCAGTACTTCAGCAGGTGACCGGCCACCATGTTCTCGAACCGGGCACCCCGATCAGCCACGCGCGACCAGTCCCAGAAGTACAGCTTTTTCTCCTTGCGAACAGCTCGAATCCGCTTGGCTCCAAACGGCGGAATGCGGTAGCACAGGTACAGCCGCTCAAAGATCGTCAGCCAGCGCTCGACGGTTTCGTACGCCACTTGCCGAAAGAGGGGAGCCTACGCACGCTGGCAAGTGCGACAGCAGCAGTTCTAGCATGGATACCTCGCGGACGTGCTCTAGATCGCGGAGGTCTTCATAGAGGACTCTTGCGGAATGTTCGCGCAGCCAGCGGCGCTGAAAGCGCTCCTCACCCCTGAGAAAAGGCTCGGGGAAACCGCCGAACCTGAGTAATTGCTCCACGAGCGCGTCATTGGGTGCTCGCCCGTATTCCATTGCTGTGAATGGATGAAGCCGGTAGTAGTGATACCGGCTCTGCAAGGAGTCGCCGCCTTTGCGATAGTAATCTAGACGCGCCGAGCCGGTGACGATGAAGGAAACGGCAGTCTTGTTCTTGTCGAACAATCCCTTCATCAAGTTGCGCCAGCGTGCGTACTTGTGGATCTCGTCAAAAATGACGCGGGGCTGATCAGCGGGGAGTTGTTCGGCCAGAATATCTTCGCGATCGGCCAACACATCCCAGTTCAGATAAGCTGGCGACGATTCGTCTTGGCCGCGGTCCAGTAGAGACAGAGCAAGGGTCGTTTTGCCAACTTGGCGTGGCCCGCCGACAAATACCATTCTGTTCGCAAGATCCGCTTCAATACTATCTCTGATATAGCGTGGCTCCATTCCTGCCGACTTTCTCGATAGCGATATTATTTTAGACTATACTCTAAAATACTCATGGGTATTTCAGAGTCAACAGGAAAATGAGGATATGTAGGGACCTACGGCATAAAGGGTCCAGACGCTCCGTTGAGGTCGCGGATCATCGCGCCATTCGCCTTGACCATCAATCGACGATGCCGCAGGCCATGTCCGTCAGGTTGTCGTAGTAGTGTACATAGGTCGCTCCGTCGATGACTATGCGGTCGTTGTGGGGCAGGTCCTCTTCCCAGGTCATGGCCTCGCCCCAATTGTGCGGCGGGGCATCTCTTTTGGCCCAGCGGTTGCCGTTGTAGCGGCGGAATAGCACTGTGCGTCCGGCTTGAGTGATGTAGGCTTCGACCATGACATCGCGCTCGGTGGCCTCTTGCTCGATTTCGAAGACGCGCAGGCAGGTAAAACGCTGCTGGCCGATATGCACGTCGAACACCCCTGCGCCTATTATTTTAGGTGCGTCGGCTTGGCTTGTGAACGAGCCGTCGGGCTGGGAGCGCAGGCAGCCACAATCCTCGATCAGGCACGGCGAAGGGTCCCAATCATCGTAAAATCCTTCGTCGAGAAAAGTCATCAGTTCCCGCGTGCCATCGGGTTGCAGCGATTCTACGGCGATCCACTCCACCGCGTCCTTGGCCAGAGCACCCCAGACTTTGGTGCGGCTATCCTTTTTTTCGCTAGGGGTATTGTCGCCCGTCATTCCCGCGAGATGCTGGTTTTCCACCTCGATTTCGACGCAGGGACGCCCGTGGATGACCGCGGGTCGGCAGGCTGCTAGCGAGACGGTTTCGGACAGTCTCCAGGGTGTGTCGCCTTCTTTGGGCGGCCCATACGAGCCGTAGCGGATGCCATCGCCCACTTCCGGCACGATGAACCACCAAGCCATCTCCTTGAAGTCAATGCGGAATGGTTCCTCTTGGCTCGGCTCAATGCGTATTTCCGGCCGGTACTGGGGGAAGGGCCGTTGTTGACTAGTACTCATGGTCTTGCTCCTCGTCTTGAGAGTGACGCCCAACACCGTGCGGATTCGGTCGCGCCCGTGCGACAGGCGGCGCTTGACCGTGCCGTCGGGACAGCGGTGGCGGGCGGCTATTTCGGCAATGCTCAGACCGTCTAAGTAAAAGGCCTGCAGGGCAGCTCGCTCGCGGTCGGGCACTTCCTCCATGGCCTCGACGATGGCCGCGACGGCTTCTCGCTGCCGGGCTTGAGCCACGCCAAAGCGATTGACCATAGGGGCCAAAGCCTCGGTCTCGACAAACAACTCGTGGCGCTGGGTCGAGCGGAAGTAGTCGCGGCAGCGGTTGCGAGCTACTTGTAGCAACCAAGCCCGCACATCGCGGGGAGTGTCTCGGCGCAGGCCGCTCCAGATGTGTACTAGGGTTTCCTGCAGTACGTCCTGCACTTGGTCGCCGGAGCCGACCCGGTGGCGGACCAATGCCACTAGGGTGCGCTCGTAGCGCCGAATCAAGTGGACGAAAGCTTGCTCGCTGCCCTGCCGCACCTGCTCGGCCAATAGCTGATCGCTTGGACTGGTCATACGTCATCTGCCTTTTACCTTACAAGGCGGACATCAGAGGGCAAAGGTTCACTAACATCGCCCACGCCCCGAGAGTATGGTCTCTTTCTTGGATTTCAGTAAATTTAACCATCGTCAATCTGATAAAGTCAGAATCCATCCACACCTCTTAGAAAAGAATCTGCCATGAAATTGTTTTACATCGCCTGCGTTGCAGCCATCGCGTTCGTCGCTTGTGAGGATAAGACATCCCTGTCTCCCGATGCGGACGGAGATGGCACCCCCGTTAAAATTGGGTTCCTCGTCTCGGGCGACCGCATCACCTATCCGAATGGGGCTAAGATTGCGGTAGATGAAGTCAACGAGCGCGGGGGGCTGTTGGGCCGATCCGTTGAATTGGTCATCCGAATGGATATACAGGAAGCGGCGGCTGCGGTACAGGCCGCTGAGACCATGATCCTCACCGACGAAGTAGTAGCCCTCGTTGGCCCCAACCGCTCCTCGCACGCCATTGAGGTGGGGGCCGTAGCCCAGCGGCACGGCATGCCGATGATTACTACGGCGGCTACCAATCCAGCCGTGACCGCGGCTGGCGACTTTGTCTTCATGGCTGCCTTCACCGACCAGTTTCAAGGGCGCGTCATGGCGCAGTTTGCCAAAGAGACGCTCGGGGTGAATGCAGCCGCTGTTTTGACGCAGCGAATCGCCGAGTTTTTTACCGCCCATTTTAGCGGCTTTGGGGGAGAGATCGTCGCCGAAGAGTTCTACGAGAGCGGTGCGACGGATTTCGCTACGCAATTAACCCGCATCGCGGCGGCGGCTCCCGAGGCGGTCTTCCTATCGGGTCTGCCGCCGGAGGTTGCGCTGGTGACCAAGCAGGCGCGTGCCCTGCCGCTGCACAACGCAGCCGGGGAACCGACGCTTTTTCTGGGAGCCGATGCTTGGGACAATCCGACGCTGTTGGACAATGAAGATGCCGCCGTGGATGGCAGCTTTTTCAGCAGCCACTTTTCGCCGGACACGGACGAGCCGAGTGCGCGCGCATTTATCGACGCATACCAAACTCTGTACGGGATTGCGCCCACCGGCGGCGATGCAGTGAGCTACGATGCGGTTCGTTTACTCTTGGAAGCCGCAGAGCGCGCAGGCAGCCTCGACCCGGACGCCGTGCGGCAGCAACTGTTGGCTACCGAACAGTACGCTGGGGCGACGCGCATTGCCGGCTACAACGAAAATCGCCATCCGACCAAAAGCGCGGTGATTATGACCATTGAGAACGGCGCGAAGAGATTCTATCAGCAGGTGGATCCGTAGGGGAAGTAGATCTCTAGAGCGTTCTTCCCCAGAATCCACGCCTTGTCTTCAACGCTGAAAAAGGGGATCAACTCCTGCATAATGAGCAGTTCGTAAAAGTTGGCCCATACCATCCGCCGCGGCCCAAAGCGGTCGTACACCCGCTCCAAAAAGGGCCATACATCGCGGAAGGGCAGCGAAGTGCGGATGTACACATTGGGCCAGCGGGCTAGATCGAGTAGCGGCCCAAAGCCCTCGCTATCGGGGGCACTGATGTCGATCATCGCCAGATGGTCGATGACCACTTTGACCCCGGGAAAGCGCTCGGCCATGGCCGCCACCTGCCCCACTTGGTGCGGGGCTAGGAAGATGTTGAACACCGCGCCCAACTCCTCGGCCCGGTGCCACAGCGGATAGCTGACCTCATCACTGAGCCAGACCACGTCGCGGTCGTAGATGGGACTCAAGCGCAGCCCCGCCAAGCCCTGCTCTCGCACGGCCCGTTCCAAGCGCGCCGGATTTTCTGGATCGGCCGGATCGTGCAGCCGGTGCCCCACTAAAAGGCCGATGGCGGCAAAGCGGTCGGGATAGCGCTGTACGCAATGGCTGGCATAGCGGTTGTCGCGGCCGTAGTAGCACACCTGACTGATGACTACCTTGTCGACTCCATAGGTCCGCATGTGTTCGATGAGGTCTTCGGCCGACTGCTCATAGTCGGGTTTGGCACTGGGGCAGTTAGACAGACGCGGGTCGGGCTTAAAGCGGGGGTCGTGGAGCACCCAGGCGTGCTCGGCACCGTTGACAATGGGGTAAGAGGCGGCCACGGCTCACAAAGCGGCGGCGCTGAGCGTGGGCGTGTGCAATGCTCTCATCGAAAACCTCTTGGTTGCGGATTCGCCGGACGGAGCGAGCCTAGCAATGCGCGCTGAAAGTACTTCCGACTGCGGCCTTGGGCAAGCTACTCGACGAAATGATGCTTTAATGCGCTCCGAGGTATCGACCGCTACCGACGACTCTTCGATCAGGCTGCAATCCTTGCTCATTCTCCTGTATTCCTGTAATTTCGCTTGAAGAATCGATTTTTTGATCCCAAGCGAAGAGGCATGTAAGTGATGGTAGAACTGCCACATCAGAAGGCTATCACGCTGTCTGAGGAGGATTACGACGTATCTGTTTCTGCTGATTTACTTGAGAATCCAGTAGATGCTCAACTTCGTCAGTGGGGCTTAACGGGCCATGCCGATATAGCCATTTCATTAGCGAAGAAGTGTTTTGGAGCAGATATAAAGTTTGAAAAGTCGATACTTGAGCGGGAAGAGGATGAGGTATTGCTAATTGAGATACATACCTCCGGTGAGGCCGAGGTAGTTCGGCGGCAATATCATCAGTACGTTGCGCTCGCCGTAGAGCAAATCCCTTGGCCAGAGATCGGTCGTATAAGTCTTATTTATTACCGCGAGTAGATGCACCAGAAAGAATTTTACACCTTAGCTGAAGAGCTGTTGCAGGTTCGAACAGCCGCTCGAAACCGTAGTGCAATTAGCCGAGCGTGGCTTGCAGCCGAGCACTACGGTAAGAAATCTCTCTCTCATTACTTCAATTTCAAAGTTAGCCAGCACAGAATCCACGATGCGCTGAGGGCTACAAGACACAAGGATCTCGCGCAACTCGGTTTCCGGCTGTCGGATCTGTATAGTCAACGAATTGCGGCAGACTACCGCTTGGAGAATCGGAAGGCAGAAAGATCGCTGTTCGCCTCGGATTGCGTCAATGAGGCCAAGAAGATAATTGATGAGCTGAATGACCTTCGCGCCTTTAGCCCAGAGGATCAAGCAGAAATCGTTCAACATCTTCGAGACTGGCAGCAGTCGACTATATAACGAGGATATTCTCGGCGTTGGGAAGTTCGTTTCTTAGGCTAGCCGTGTAGGGACAATGTCTTACCCCTCGTCATACCACTGCGCCTGCAAAGCCCATAAACGGGCGTATTCTCCCCTTTGAGACAGCAATTCGCCGTGCGTCCCGTTTTCGAGCAGGCGTCCCTCTTTTAGCACCAAGATCCGGTCGCATAGCCGAGCCGATCCCAAGCGATGGGAGACCACGATGGTGGTCCGCTCGCCGGACATGGCGAGAAAGCGCCGGAACACGTCGGCCTCGGCCTGGGGATCGAGCGACGCGGTTGGCTCGTCGAGCACGATCAGGGCGGCGTTGCGCATGAATCCCCTCGAGATGGCGACGCGCTGCCACTCGCCGCCGGACAGTTCGGTGCCGCCGGCAAATTCCTTGGTGAGGAGAGTGTGGTAGCGCTCCGGCAGTTGCTCGGCGATGGGGGCAGCTCCGCCTTGGTGCGCGGCGCGTTCAACGGCCGCTTGGTCGCCCATTTGCTCGGTGCGTCCCAAGCCGATGTTTTCGCCCAGAGAAAAGGCGAAGCGGGTGTAGTCCTGGAACACTGCGGTCGATTGGTCCCATAGGCCGTTCCGATCCACCCGGTTCAGATCGACATTGCCGTAGAGCACTTTTCCTTCCGTGGGATGGAACAAGCCCAACAGCACCTTGACTAGCGTGGTCTTGCCCGAGCCGTTGGCACCGACGAGGGCCACGCGCTCGCCGGGCTGGATGGTGAATGAGATGTCGTCGATTGCTAGGCGTTCCGCCTGTGGATAGCGGAAGGAGAGACTACTGACTGCAATCGGGACCTCGCCGACGCGGTCGATTGGCTCGCCATCCTTTGGGTCTTCCGGGCCTAGGTCGAGGTAGGTAAAGAGATCGGCGATGTACAGGAGGTAATTGGCGAGATAACCAACGCGAAAGAAGACCAAATCGACATGCGTGCTGACTTGCTGCAGCGCCACCATCATGGCGGCGAACTGTCCGGGGGAGAGGCCGCCGTTGGCCACGGCCCAAGCCGACCAGCCGATGCCGACGGCTAGCCCGGCCAAACTGAAAGCCGCTAGCAAGGCGTTGACCGAAGCCTGCGAGCGTTTCTGCTGAAAGAGCCGGTCGGCTACCTGCCAGTAGAGATGCTCCCACCAACCGAGCAAGGCCGATCCTTGGCGGCGGTGCGCTCGGTGAGAATGCGTTCCAAGTAGGCCCGCAGCCGCTGGCGCTGGGTCTGCTCGCGCTTGAGGAGAAAGGTGGTCTTCCCTTGGAACATCTGCACCAGTGGCGGCGGCACCGAGACCAAGGCGATAGCGATCAGGAGTAGCGGATTCCACAGCCCGACGACCAAGGCGACGGAGACAGCCGTCAGCGTTCCGGTGATTATTGTATTGATCTCGCCGATGAGGTTGAGAAAGAAGCCGGGCGAGGCTGCTTCTTGTGCCCGGCGCAACACGTCGTGGAAATCGGCGCGCTCGAAAGTCTCGAGCCGCAAGACGCTTGCTTTGCGCTGAAGTTGGGCGAGTAGTCGGTCCTCCATCTCCTGTTTCAGTCGCTCGCGGAGAAGGGTACGGGTCCAGATGCGGATTCCTATATCGGCCAAGGTCAGCACGGCCCACAGAGCGACCCACACCAACATGTCCGCCACGGGCAGGCGGCCCTCGTACACCTCGAGGCTGCGATCGAAGAGCGCCCGCACGATCCACACTGACGCGGCCGGCATCAGACCGGTGGCGAACTGGAGCACCAATAAGAGGATAGAGTGGCGGGGGTCTGTCTGGATCATCCACCATAGAAAGCGCAGGAGTGTGCGCATGGCGGGCGGGCGGGCCACCGTTGTATCCTGTAGGATTACTGGTACCACGAGGCTTGTTCCTCCCACATGGCAGCGTACACGCCGCCCTTTGCCACTAGGTCGTCGTGAGGGCCTTGCTCGACGATGCGACCGTCCTTGAGGACGAGAATGCGGTCGGCCATGCGGGCTGAGCCAAGACGATGGCTGATTAACAGCGCGGTGCGGCCGGCGAGTAGTTCGCCAAACTGCCGGTACACCTCGGCCTCGGCCATGGGGTCTAGCGCGGCTGTAGGCTCGTCGAGGATCAGCAACTCGGGCTGGCGGATGAATGCGCGGGCAATGGCGAGGCGCTGCCACTCGCCCCCGGAAAGCCCTTGCCCGCCGTCGAGGACATGTCCCACCGGGGTGTCGTAGCCTTGGGGCAGGCGCGCAGCGATGGCATCGACTCCGGCGCGCCGAGCTGCGTTTTCTACTACCGCTGGATCGGGCGGCAACCACGCCGGCCACAGGTCATTTCCCCGGTCGCTACCGCCGCTGCCGAGGGCACCGATTCCTATTGACTGAGAGGCGGTGAGCTCAAAGTTGAAGAAGTCCTGAAATGCGGCACTGACCGCGCTTGCAAGGCTGGTCCGGTCGATCTCACCGTAGCGGATGCCGTCCACCGCAATCTCGCCCGCTGTTGGTTGGTATAGGCCCAACAGGAGCTTGGCGAGGGTCGATTTTCCCGCGCCGTTCTCGCCGACGAGGGCCACTCGTTCTCCTGGCTTGAGGTGTAGGCTCACTCCTCGCAGGACGGGACGGGGGTTCTCGGTCTCAGCGGGATAGGCAAACCAGATGTCTTCGACGGCAAACCCCTCGCGCAGCGGTTTGGGAAAGGGCCGGGTTGGTTCGCGGTCGGCTGGTGGTTGTTGTATCCAAGCGCCATCGTCCTCGGGCAGGTCGAGAAACTCGCGCACATAGCTGATTTCGGCGTTTTGGTTTTGCAGTGTCATCGAATGGTAGCCGAGGCTGGAACCGGCTCCCAGCATATCGTCCACTCCCCGGAATAGGGCGACAAAGCGGCCGGGCGTGAGGAGCCGGTCGCCGAGAAAATAGGCCAAAGCAACGGCGATGCCGGCCGAGACGCCGGTGCGCAAGCCGGCGACGGGAAGCTCTCGTCGGACCAGTTGCTTTTGTTGTCGCCAGAGTTGCTCTCGCAATGCCTGGCGCATGGCCCGCCACCGCTGGCTCAGCATCTGATGGAGGGCAAAGAGGCGCATCTCTTTCTGTTCGCCTCGGCCGGTGAGAATCCGATCGACGTAGTCAACCCGACGCATTGCCTCGGTCTGGCCGTAGGTGAAGCTCATGAATCGCCGGCTCTGCTCGATGGACATTAGAATTTGTGGTACCAGTACAATTAGGAGAGTTAGCGATATCCACAGAGAGACCGAGGCGAACATGGCCGCGATGGAGATGACTCGGATGCCGGCCTGAAATGTGTGCATGGCTGCAAAGAAGAATCGATCAACCGTGCGCCCCGGATTCTTGGCGCGTTCCAAGCGGTCGTAAAATGCGCTTACCTCAAAGAAAACGAGCGGCAGCCTCGACGCCTTGGCCAGAAAGCGACGGCCGAGCGCGTGTTCGAGGTTCTGTTCGAGCCGCAGGTGGAGCGTGTCCCGCACTTTCCACTGCACGTCGCTTGTGAGGAGGAGCACGACCCCGAATGCTATAAGCCACGGGAGAGTTTGTTCAAAGCCAGCGCCTCCTGCGCCGGCGGAGGCGACGACGGTGTCGATGAGATGCTGGGTAATGTAGATAAGTAGCACGGGCTGGAAGCCCAGGAGTACTTGCACAGCGACGATGCCCAAGGCTGGTCCTCGGCCGTGTGACCAGACGTGGGCGAGAGTCCAGCGCAGATTGGTCCATAGGGCCGCCGCACTTGCACGCCGGTTCCAGAAATCGAGATCTCTTCTCGACACAGCATTTCTCCTTAGCTGAAAAGCAACAACTAGCGCGGCAGTACGGTCACTTCTAGTTCGTCGATGACGACAGCTCCTTCGGGGAGGCCGGAGAACAGCAAGCGGACGCCGAGGGCATTGTCGCCGTCGCGTATGGGCGGCGACGACAGATCGATAATGCAGGTCGTATGCGCGGGGAGCGGCCGTCCTTGATTTGGGTGCCGTCCGTCGCTGTGCCAGATGTGGCGCACCCTGTCGGCGGGGATGGTCGTGCCGTTGATATCGACCTCAATGCGGTCGTACGGCCCCAAGCCCGTAGCGCGGAAGAACAGTTTGGCAAAGACGATCTCGTCAAAGTTTTCGTATAGGCGAAAATGATACTGCCCGTAAGGCTGCTTCTCGGTCCGCTCAAGCAGGATCTTGTCGTCCCTGACGATCCCACCTGCGGTCTTGCCCGGGTATCCAAAAGCCGTCGAGCCGCCCCACATGGGATGAAAGAGATAGTGTCGCGCACCAGCGGAGATTTTGGCCGGATCCCGCAGTTCCCGCAGGTAGCTAAGGGCTAGGGGATACATGGCCTCTGAGCCTGGATCTCGGGTCGATTTCCAGAAGGCATCCCAGTGCATCTGAAAATTGTACATGGAGACCCCGTCGGCACCTTGGCGGGCAAACGAGTGGGCCAAAGCCCGATAGTTTTCGAGCGTCAACGGCGGACCCGTGCGGTCGAGGTTGGCGCAATAGGGGAGGAGGCCGGGGATGAGTTCGCACTTGGTGGCCTTGGTGAGTTGGCTGAATTCTTGATATGGGGCATTGCAATCCGAATACATGGCGTCTTGGGGAGCGACGTAGTCGATGAGCGCTTCCGCTATCCAGGTGGGCACATCGAGACCGCAGTTGTGGCATTCCTCTAACGTCTCTGGGACGCGGACCCCCAACTGCAGATCGCGGCCCCGGCTGCTTCCGGCTTGGTCGAGCATGGCCCGCACCCGTTGGATCAATTCAGTCATAAGCGGTTGGCGCTCGCGCGCGAGGCTTCTATCGCCTTGGGGAGCCGGAAAGTAAAGACCTTCGCGGAAGACCAACTCAAGCCCATCTACGTCGAATTGATCGACGACTTCCGCCATCACTGAAAAGAGGTAATCGCGCACCTCGGCAAAGGTAAAATCCATCCTGTTGCCGGGAACGAAGGCCACGCCCTGCGGCATCTCCGCAATTTTCCACTGCGGATTCTTGTGGAGAAACATCCCTCCTTGGTCGGGTGCGCCGTGGCTGTCGTTCATGCGAAAACCAGCGAGAAAATTCAGCCCGTGCTTGCGGGCTTGGTCGAGCATCACCTGCAGCGGCATGATCCCGTCGTCCATCATGGGAATAAAGCGCCGATGCTGGGGACGGGCATCGTACTCGAAGCGCGGGGAGCGAAAGTACAAGGTCCAGCCGGCGTTATAGACCTCTTGGATAAAGGTATCGGGCCTGTTGGCGGCGACGTTGTCGATTATGCGCTGCAGTTCCTCTGGCTTGGCGGGGTGTGAGGTGATGAGGGGACGCGCATTGCCCGGATCAAAATCGTAATTGGCATTGCCCGAGGGGTCGCTGACGTAGATGAGCCTCCATTTGTCGTGCGGCATCTTGTCCTCCATATAGAATCTTTGAGATGAGCGTTGGGCAGGCGTAAAAAACAGAAGCGGATCTCAGACACAAGCTATATGCTTGTTCTAGATCCGCTTCGCTGTTACACTTAAATGGTGGAGCTGATCGGGATCGAACCGACGACCTCAGGCTTGCAGCCCCGTATCTTTAGCCCACTCCTCCTTTCAGAGCCACAAACAAAGAAACCGTGATTCCGATGATGACGAGGAAGCCGGTCACCTGAATGCCGACCATCCAACGAAAATCTCGGCGAAGCTCCATAAGGAGTTGACTCAGTTGTTCGGAAATTCCTTCTAGTCTGGCGATGCGTTCGGCGTGAGTGATGACGCGCTCGGTAGGTTCGGTCATAACGGCGGCGTCCTTTCTGTAAACTCGGTTCCGAGCTTACGTTATAAGGCTATAAAAAATAGGCAGCGCGACTCGCTGCGTCAACGAAATAGAGGTGAAACCATGGCAGATCCAGTTGTAGTCAGCGCACGCCACGGGCCGCTTTGGCGGTGCACTGCAAGACATGACGGCTGCGGAACTGGGCGGCAAGGTACTCACCGCAGCATTGGCGGAGTGCCAAGTGGAAGCGAGCGAAGTGGATGAAGTGCTGATGGGCATGGTATATCAAGGTGGGGCCGGGGCCAATCCGGCGCGCCAGGCGGCCATCGCTGCTGGATTGCCGTACGAGGTGCCGTCGATGACGGTCAACAAGCTCTGCGGCTCGGGGCTGAAGGCTATCGGGCTGGCCGCCCAGAGCCTGCAGGCTGGCGAGGCCGAGGTGGCGGGGGGCATGGAGAACATGAGCCAGGCACCCTACGTCTTGCACGGTGGGCGATGGGGTCAGAGACTAGGGCACGGCCAAGTTGAGGACATGCTGCTGCTCGATGGGCTGTGGGATTGTTTTTACGACTGCCACATGGGGGTTACAGCCGAAAACTTGGCCGCAGAATACGAGATTACCCGCGCCGAGCAGGACCAATTCGCCGCGCGAAGTCAAAAGCGGTGGACCAGCGCCCAAGAGCAAGAGGCATTTGCAGACCAGATTGTGCCCATATCCATTGCGCAAAAAGGCGGGGAGACCGTCTTTGCAACAGATGAGCATCCGCGCCCCGGGACTACGGTCGAGCAGCTAAGTCAACTCAAACCGGCGTTCAAGAAAGATGGGACCGTGACTGCGGGCAATGCTTCGGGAATCAACGGACCGCAGAAGGGGCCAAGGCGCGCGGGCTGGTGCCGCTGGCCTATCTCCGGGGCACAGCCAGTGCTGGCGTTGATCCCCGCATTATGGGCATCGGCCCGGCCCCAGCGATCCGCAAGCTGTTGGCCCAGACCGGTATCCGGCTCGCAGACGTGGATCGGGTCGAACTCAACGAAGCGTTTGCTGCCCAGAGCCTAGCTGTGGGCCGGGAGCTGGATTGGGACTGGGACAAGGTCAATGTCCAAGGCGGGGCCATTGCTCTTGGCCACGCGGTTGGTGCCAGCGGCGCGCGCATCGCCACCACGCTTTTGCACCAGATGCAACAGCATAGTGTCAGGCTGGGTATAGCTGCGCTGTGCATTGGCGGGGGGATGGGCATTGCCGCGCTCTTCGAGCGAATGGAATAAGCGCGGGCTGGGCGCGGCGCGTCTCGTTCGTCCGCCGACTGCACCCGCCTGCCCGCGCGCATTCCCTTCGGCTGAGGCTTCGAGGTTGAGCTCAGCCGAAACGCTCAGGTCGAAGCCTTGCTCAAGCCACTCGGAGGGCGGTTTCTTCCTGCACGCCTTCCTCCTGCATGTCTTCCTCATCTTTTTCTAGGATTTGCAGGTTCCGCACCTGCACTTGGACGCGGAAGCGGGGCTGGTCGTCGCTGTCGCGCCAAGAGTGGCTTTGCAGGCGGCCGGTGATAAAGACTGGCGTGCCCTTGTGCAGGCGTTTGGCCAAGGTCTCGGCGGCTTTCTGCCAGAGGACGATGTCGAAGAAGGAGGTCTCCTCTTGCCATTGCGGTTGACGGCGACCCGCCCTCGCAAGCGAGCGGCACCGTTGTCCATGAAGCGGAAGTCGGGGTCTTGCACCAAGCGGCCGCTGAGGGCGACTTGGTTGATGTTGGGCATCCGTAGGGTCGGCATGGGATTCCTCCTGAGAGATGAACGTGGATGAATGGGTGAGGCCGTTAGCGGCCCGCGTGGCTAGGGTGTTAGCAGAAAGTGTGCCAGCGAGCCGCTTGAGTGCCCAATGGTTTGTTCGGCAATTTGTTATGTACGTCGTTTGATAAGCCGCCATAAGCGGCCATTGCCCCAAATGGGATACACTAATGAGTAACGGAGGAAACGCGAAAATTCTAGCGCAGCACTTTACACCCCCAGCAGTCGCGCAGTTGGTTTGGGACGCGGTGCGTACGCTTGCAGGAAAAGAGTTGGGGGCTGGAGTGCGCGTGGTTGATCCAGCCGCGGGCAAAGGAGCGTTGTTGGGCGTCGTCGGACGAGCTTATCAGACCACGGGCATTGAGATCGATGCGGGGCTAGCCGAGCAGGGACGCAGCCAAGCGGATCGTTTTTACACCGGAGACGGCTTGCTCGGCACCTTTCCCGAGGTGGCGGATGAGACGTTCGATTGCGTGCTGGCCAATCCGCCTTTTGGCAAATTGGGGCCGATGTTGCCCTTGTTGGGGGCCGATGGCTCCGGTCGGCTCGCGCAGCGCTTTGGGCTGCTCGATGGACAAAAGCAGATGCGCTCCTTCCCAGTGGAGTCGCTTTTTGTCGAGCGCGCGCTGCAACTGACCCGGCCCGCTGGCTGGCTGGCCCTGATATTGCCCGAGGGATTCTTCGCCAATGCCCGGCGGCAGGGCGTGCGCGACTGGCTGTTAGCGCGTGCTGAGGTGCGGGCTGTCGTCGCCTTGCCTGGAGCCTTCAACAAGGTGCAGACGGCCTTGGTCGTTTTGCGCCGCAGCAAGCCACTGGCTCGGACCAAGGTGCGGCTGATCGCACCAGTCGGGAAGAGACCGAGTATGGAACAGTACGCACAGCGCGTCAGGCTCTTACTCAGCACATCGGCTCGCCGTGCGCCGGCGGCCGCGCTTCTGAGCGTAGGACAGCGCACGTTGTGCGCCCAGCGTTGGGATCCGCGGTTCTGGAAGGGGCGCGCTGCCGTGCGCCGCTTAGCGGGTCGCTTGCGACTGGTCCCGTTGGGAGAGTACATCTGCCATTTGACGTATGGACCGATTGTCACGGGCAGCCGTCCTCAGCACGTAGAGGCCGGAGTGCCGGTCATCCGGCAAGGCAATATCGCCGAAACCGGGCTCGACGAGCGCGCGTTGTTGTGCGTCGCGCCCGCAGGGGCGCACGATCCTCCGCGCAGCCGCGTGCGCCCCGGGGACTTGCTGTTGTCGCGGTCTGGGGCCGGGGCCTTGGGCCGGAACCGCCTCGCGGTGTATCTGGGGAATGGGCCGGCCAATGTGGGTTGTTTTGTCGATTTGATTCGCTTGGAGGGGCTCAATCCGTTTTACGCTTGGTTTTTCTTTAAGACGCGGCTGGGTCGCGAGCAGATCGCTGCCTACGCGAATGGAGTGGGCACGCCGAATATCAGCTTTGGCGAAATTCGCGCGTTGCAGATTGCGGCCTTGCCCGCGGCCTACCAAGATGCCCTCGAAAGGCGCTATCGGGAGCAAGTATGGCCCCTGCACTGCCGCCGCGAGCGTGCGGAATTTCGCGTTGAGGCAGAGCAGCGCTTCCGCGCCATCGTCGGCGATCTAGAAGACTACCTACAGACGCGAAGGCAATAGGTCGTAGCTCTATCGCCAACGCCCATCGAATCGTATTTTATCAACTATGTCTGATCACAAGCACACCAACCGCCTCGTCGACGAATCTAGCCCGTACTTGCGCCAGCACGCCCACAATCCCGTCGATTGGTATCCCTGGGGCGAGGAAGCGCTGGCCGCGGCCCGGGCCGCCGACCAGCCTATCTTGCTCTCAGTGGGGTACTCGGCCTGTCATTGGTGCCACGTCATGGAGCGAGAGTCCTTTGAAGACGAGCAAATCGCCCAGCGCATGAACGAGTACTTCATCAACATCAAGGTCGATCGCGAGGAACGGCCCGATGTCGATGAGATTTATATGACAGCCGTGCAGGCCATGACTGGCCAAGGGGGCTGGCCGATGACGGTGTTTCTGACGCCGGATTTGCAGCCTTTTTACGGCGGGACATACTTCCCTCCCGAAGACCGCCACGGTCGGCCGGGCTTTCCGAGGGTGCTGCAAGCGATAGCGGATTACTACCGGGAAAACCGCGCTGGCGTCGCCGAAAAAACCGCCGAACTCATGCGCGTTTTTGACGCCGGGCGGCGTCCCTGGAGAAGAGGTTCTCGACGGGGCCTGTGCGCAGCTCAAATCCACGTATGACGCTAGGTTTGGCGGATTTGGCGGCGCGCCCAAATTTCCGCCGAGTATGAGCTTATCCCTGCTGCTGCGGCGCTATATTAGACGAGGCGACCAGCGCGCGCTAGAAATCGCTGAGCACACGCTCAAGCTCATGGCTAGAGGGGGAATGTACGACCAGCTTGGAGGAGGGTTTCACCGCTATTCAGTGGATGAGCGCTGGCTAGTGCCCCACTTCGAGAAAATGCTCTACGACAACGCCTTGCTGGTGTGGACGTATCTGGAAGCCTATCAGGCGACCCAAGACGAATTCTACCGCGAAGTCGTCGAGCACACCCTCGGCTATGTGCTGCGCGAGATGACGCAGCCCGAAGGCGGCTTCTACGCGGCGCAGGACGCGGACAGCGAGGGCGAAGAAGGCCTGTTTTTTACTTGGCTCTTAGAAGAGATTGAGGATCTGTTAGGCGAAGAAGATGCCGCGCTCTTTGCCCGCTATTACGGCGTTGTGCCCGAGGGCAACTTCGAGCACGGGCGCAATATCTTGCACGTGGAAAACGAGCTAGGTAGAGCCGGAGCGGCTGGCACAAGTCGTAGAGCGCGGGTGCGAGGTGCTGCTGGCGGCGCGGCAGGAGCGCATTGCCCCCGGTCGCGACGACAAAATTCTGACGGCTTGGAACGGACTTATGCTCAGCGCAATGGCCCGCGCCTATCAGGTTATTGGGGAGGATCGCTACCTGCGAGCGGCTGTCGAGGCGGCCGACTTTATTTTACAACGCATGGTCTGTGACGGTCGTCTCCTGCACACCTACAAGGACGGTCGGGCGCGGATTCTGGCCTATCAGGACGATTACGCCTGTCTCGTCAACGGCTTGCTCGATTTGTATGAGGCGAGTTTTGAGTTGCGTTTTTTTGCCGCAGCCGAGCGCTGGGCCGCTGAGATGATTGCGCGGTTTTGGGATGAGGAGCACGGGGGGTTTTTCTATGCGGGGACCGAGGCGACCGACTTGATCGTGCGCACCAAGAACCCATTTGACAACGCCACGCCCTCGGGCAACTCGCTGGGTGCGTTGGCGCTGTTGCGTTTGGGGGCGATGAAGGGCGATCAGGCGTTGTGGCAGCAGGGCGAGCAAACGCTCGTCCTCTTTGAGCAGCTATTGCGCCGCGCTCCTGCCGCTGGAGCGCAAATGCTCTGCGCACTCGACTTCTACTTGGCTAGGCCCACGGAGGTTGCTTTGGTAGGGGACCAAGATGAGTGCCGCACTTTTGCCGCCGCACTACACCGGTGCTTTGTGCCCAATAAAGTCGTGTTGGCCGCTGGCGTTGAGGCGAGTGAAGCCGCGGCTGCGTTGCCGCTATTGGAAGGGAAGCTGGCGGTTGGCAGTAGGGCGTACGTGTGCCGCGACGAGACCTGCTCGCGACCGCTGTCCACGGCCGCGGACTTGGTAGAGCAGCTAAAGGCCGAGGGATGAGCAAGCGCAAGACCGCAGACGACATGTTGCAGTTGGTGGGGGACACGCCGCTCGTGCGCCTCTACCGCGTCGCGCCGGCCAACGGCAGTCAGCTCTACGGCAAACTCGAAGCACGCAACCCAACCGGCAGCGTCAAAGATCGCATCGGCGTTAGCATGATCCGCGCCGCCGAGGCAGCCGGCCAGCTCAAAAAGGGCATGACCATCGTCGAGCCTACCAGCGGCAATACCGGGATCGCGCTGGCTCTCGCCGCGGCCGTACTGGGCTACCGGCTGGTGTTGACCATGCCCGAGAGCATGAGCTTGGAGCGGCGACAAGTTATGGCCAGTTACGGCGCAGAGATTGTGCTGACGCCCGCGGCCGCAGACATGCCCGGGGCCATTTGCAAAGCCGAAGAGCTCAAGGCGACCGATCCCGAGAGCGTGTTTATTCCCCAGCAATTTGCCAACTTGGCCAACCCAGAAGCCCATCGCCGCACCACGGCCGAGGAGATTCTCACGGCTACTGGAGGCGAACTAGACGCCTTTGTCGCCGGAGTGGGAACTGGTGGCACTATAACTGGCGTTGGGGAGGTACTCAAGCAGGCCGTGCCAGACGTGCGCATAGTAGCAGTCGAGCCTAAGCGCTCGCCCGTACTCTCGGGGGGGGCAGCCGATCTGCACGGCATTCAGGGGATTGGCGCGGGTTTTGTGCCC
Organism: Candidatus Latescibacterota bacterium; assembly: GCA_021295675.1. The sequence goes on from JAGWBY010000075.1 coordinate 17,708, forward strand.
GAAGTCCTCGATCGGGAATTGATCGACCAGATCGTGCAGATAGACGACGAAGAGGCTTTTCACTGTACCCGCCGCTTGGCCCGCGAGGAAGGATTGTTGTTGGGGCCTTCGTCCGGGGCCAATGTGGCGGCTAGTTTGCAGGTGGCTAGTGCCCTAGGCCCAGAAGCCCGTCTGGTGACCATGCTCTGCGATACTGGGTTTCGCTATTTTAGCGTCGATGGGTTTATCGAATCAGTGGAGTCAGCGCAAGAGTAACATCTTCGTCGTTTGGCGCACTGCGCCAGCGCGCATGATGAGTAAGTAGGTGCCGCTGGCTAGCGCCCGTCCTTGATCGTCCTTTCCATCCCAATGAATCTGATGCGTCCCCGCTTCCCGCTGCTGCTGCAAGAGCGTGCGCACGGCTTGGCCGAGGACGTTGTATATGCGCAGTTCGATCGGGGTCTCGGCGGCGAGAGTGTAGGTAATCTGCGTCGAGCCGTTGAAGGGATTGGGGAAGGCCGGCGCTAGGGCGAAGTAGGTCGGGTGTTGGGCCACGGTCGGGGGCCAAACCGGCTGTGTCAGCGCGATGCCGCGTGGATTCTGGCCGGTTGCGTAGTGGCCGACAACGGAGTCGCGCACGGCATCGACGATGTGGATCTCGTTGGAAAAGGAACTGGTGACGTACGCCTGCGTGCCGTCGGGCGAGAAGGCAATGGCCCGTGGGTTGCGGCCGATGGCGAGCTTTTTGCGCAGTGTTCCGCTGGCCACATCGACGACTAGAAGGGAGCCTTCGCCGTGCGCAGTCAAATAGAGTTTGCGGCCATCCGGGCTGGGCGCGATGGCAAAGGTGCCACTGACGCCTAAGTCGATGGAGCGCGCGACGGTTGCGCCATCGGCGTCGATGGCAGTCAGGCGGCCCGTATCCATGCTGGTTGCATACAGCGTCCTGCCGTCGGGTGTAAGAGCGAGCGAGCGCGGTTTCGGTGGTACTGGGATGCGGCCGGTTATGCGGCCTTGCGGCGAGAGGACGAGGACTTGGCTGCCAGCGATGTCGGTGGTGAATATCTTGTCGGCGGTGGCGGCAATGCCGTACAGTCCTTCACTCGCGTCGGCGATCTCGATGGTGCGCGCTTGGCCCGACTCAACATCGACGATGGTCAGCGCATTCGTGCCCGAGTTGGTTGCGTAGAGCGTTTTGCCGTCGGGTGCGAGGGCTAGGTCGAGGGGCTGGACCGCGGTCTCGATGTGCGCTTGGACCTGGAAGGTCGCGGTGTCGATGATGCGGAGGTCGTTCGACGAGAGGTTGGACACGAAGAGTTGGTCACCGGCTAGAATCATTTGGATCGGTTCGTCGCCGACGGGGATGCGCGCTAGCTCGCGGCGGGTACCTGTATCGACCACGCCGATGGCGTCGTCGCCGCGCAAGGCAGTAAAGGCCAGTGGGGATCCGGTCAGTTCGACTACGGTGAAGTCGAGCCAAGCGTCCGCATAGGGAAAGTACGAAACCTTGCCGTCGGCCCCGCGGGCTTCAATCTGATAGGCGATGCGCGTGCCAACGCGCTGGCCGGGAATTTGGGCGACGAAGAGGCTGTCTTGCTGCTGCATCGGCAGGCGTTGTGTGCTCCTGCCGTCAATCTGATAGAGGAGCCACACGCTGGCGGCATCGCGGGCTGCGACGCGCACTGGATAAGGACCTTGGGTATCGGGGGTATTGGAGACTATGGCTATGGGGACTACGAAGGGATAGCCGGGCACGGCAAAATCGGTGATGAAATCGACATCGCCGATGTGCTGGGCCGCGGCCAAGTCGAGGACACGGGCATAGGTGTTGTCGCGGGCGTTGTCGTAGAACTCTGCGGGGAATCCAGTGGCAAAATCAGTGAAAATACCGCCGAAGTTCTCCTCGTTAATTGCCCCGGCAATGGGCGCGAGACCGAGGCGGTAGCGGCCCGGGGTCAAGCCATGTAACTGGTAGTGCCCAACCGTAACGGCGTTTGGGTCGGCACCCGAGACGGTGCTGAACAGTTCGCCGGAGTCGAGGTTTTCGGCCTTGATGTGCGTGCCGAAGAGTGGTTGTTGGTCGAAGTCGCGGACTTGGCCGGCGATGCTGCCGACGCTGGCTTGATAGCCAATGGCCGGATAGAGGAAGCTGACGCCGGCGATGTCGTCGGGTTCGAGGCTTTGCGCTTCGCCGGAGTCGTCGCTGTGGTTGAAGGGGTTCATGGTCGGGCGGATATGCGGGGGACCGTCGAGCGGGGTGTGTTCAAGACCGAGCAGGTGGCCGATTTCGTGGACGGCTACGTCTTTGAGATTTATCCAATTGCCGGGCTGAACAAATAGACCAGCGGAAAAGCGGAAGTCGCGCCCGTTAAAGATGATGTCTGCGTCGGTGATTTGGCCGGTCGCAAAATGGGACTGGATGCGGGTTATGGCGATAACGCCGGTTTCGGGTGGGGCGTCTAGGTAGCGTCCTGTCTCGTCGAAGTAGATCAGGTTGCGCCTATCTCTTTGCGTTGGGACGCTGCTTGGGGTTGTGCCCTGATCGACAAATTCCACCCGTGTCGTAGCCACGTCGCTCCAGACCTGAAAACTCTCGCGGATCAACGCATGGGTCTGAGCAGGGGATAGATCGTCGGAACCAGCGGCGTGGAGCACAAAGGAAATGCGGTCGGGGCGGCTCCAGGTCTGCTGGACCTGGTTGCCAAATCGGGATTCAAAGGTCTGGATGAGAAAGCCGTGGCTGGGCGTGGCGACGAGTAGGCCGCCCAGCAATAGGCTGCTAGCGCGCATCGCGTGTTGGGTCTTCAGCTAGGGTGCGCACCCGCGCCAAAAACTGATCGAGCGGCATACCTTGGACGGGTTCGTCGGGTGGTGCCTTTTTGGGTGCGCTGTGCGACTCGGCGTGCAGCGCAAGGCCGTTTAGTTCTTGAAAGACGCGTGGTTTATTGGCGGCGCTGCGCTTGATGGCGAAGCGTCCTTGAGCCAGGCCGATCGGCCAGGAGTGTCCCCAGGCGTTTGCCGCGGTGAGGAAGAGCACGGCTTCATCCCCAGGGACGAAGATGGGCATGCCGACGATGCGGGTAACAGCGCCTTGCAGATGTCCGCCGGGCAGGTGCAATTCCAGTTGCGAGATCGCTGGCCCTTTGATGGCTTGGGAGATGGAGAACACATAGCGGGTATAGATCTGCCCGCGCACCCATTGGGGCTGGGCTTGGCGACAGACCCCGACGACGATGCGTTCGGAGTTGGCAGTCAGGGCCGCTAGGTCGAAGCGCTGGACTGTCGTGGCTGCCAGCGGAGTGGTCAGCCAGACTAGACAGAATGCAATGCGTGCGATCATTGCGCTTATCTCCTCGGGCTTTCGGAGATGTTGGTTTAACATATCTTTTATAGAATATAGGATAATAGGCTCTCTGGGGTCGATTCATTGACACTTACGTTCACGTCAAGTACATTGCTTGCCAGAACTTCGCAGCGAAGGATGTCTCTATGCAAATAGGGGATTTGGCCGCCAAGGCCGGGGTCACACCGCGCACGATTCGCTACTATGAAGAACTGGGAATCGTCGAGCCAGAAGAGCGCACCGCAGGCGGGTTTCGCCTGTATTCGGAAGCACAATTGCGCCGCTTGCAAATCGTCCAAAGCCTCAAGGATTTGGGGTTCGAGCTAGAGCACATTCGCGTGTTCTTCAACCTGAAGCACTGCAACGAGTCGGGTGGCGGCTTGGCGCGCGAGCTCGTCGAACACCTCACCGAGCAAGAGCGCCGGATCGACGAGCGCATTCGCCAGTATTCGCTGATGAAGGAGCGGAACCGGCGGGCGATAGAAGTTCTCAGTGGCTGTTTTTGCTGTACGGTCAAGGTAGTAGAGCGGGATTGTCACCACTGCGAGGTCTATCGGCGGCACGACGAGGTTCCCGACCTCATCGAATGCGTCATTTACGAATCTTAAGGGGAAATATGGTAACTATAACGGAAGCGGCAGCCGAAAAAATCAAAGGCTTGCTCAGCGAACAGGGCAACGAGGGGCACGGACTGCGCATGGGCGTGATGGGTGGGGGGTGTTCGGGGTTCCAGTACAAGCTGGATTTTGAGGAAAGTGCCGGCGACATGGACCACGTCTTTGAAATCGACGGCGTCAAAGTATTTGTCGATATGAAGAGCAGCCTCTACCTCAACGGCGTGATCCTCGACTACCACGACGGGTTGATGGGGGCGGGTTTTAAGATCGAAAACCCCAACGCCCGCACCACCTGCGGATGCGGTGAGTCCTTCAGCGCCTGAGCGACGGGTCGTGCAAATTCCAGTCTATATGGACAACATGGCCACCACGCCGGTGGATCCGCGCGTCTTGGCGGACATGTTGCCATACTTTAACACGCACTTCGGCAATGCGTCTAGCAAGACCCACGCCTTTGGTTTGGCGGCCGCCGACGCGGTCGAAAAGGCGCGGGAACAGGTGGCCGGGTTAATCGGCGCGCGCGCTCAGGAGATCGTTTTTACAGCCGGAGCTACAGAGGCCAACAATTTGGCCATCAAAGGCGCGGTGCAGATGGTGCCGCCCGGAGCACACATCGTCACCTGTGCCACTGAGCACAAGGCCGTCTTGGAGTGTTGCCACACCTTGGAACAGCAAGGGGTAGAGGTAACTTATTTACCTGTGGACCGCTACGGTCAGATTGACCTCGACCAACTCGCGGCGGCTATCACGCCGCGGACGGCCCTCATATCGCTCATGGCCGCCAACAACGAAATTGGGGTTTTGCAGCCGTTGGAAGAAATCGGGCGGCTAGCCCGCGAGCGCGGCGTCTTATGGCACTGCGACGCAGCCCAAGCCGTTGGCAAGGTACCGCTCGATGTGGAAGCGCTCGGCATTGACCTGCTCTCGGCCTCCGGCCACAAGCTCTACGCCCCCAAGGGCGTCGGCTTCCTCTACGTGCGCTCGCGCAAGCCGCGCGTGCGCTTGCAGGCCCAAGTCGAGGGCGGCGGGCAGGAGCGCGGTTTGCGTGGTGGCACCCTCAATGTGCCGGGCATCGTCGGTTTAGGGCGCGCCTGTCAGTTGGGGCGTGAGGAGATGCCCGCGGAAGCGGCGCGGCTGGTGCAGATGCGGCGGCGGCTGTGCGCCGGGCTGGAGGCCGCACTTGGCCCTTTGGTCGTCAACGGCCATGCGGCAGAGCGCCTGCCGGGCAATCTCAACGTGAGCTTTCCCGGGGTAGATGGAACCGAATTACTTTTGGGATTGCGCGAGGTCGCGCTGTCTTCGGGTGCGGCCTGTTCATCGCGGACGAGCGCGCCTTCACACGTCCTCAGAGCCATCGGCGCAAGCGATGATTTGGCGCGAGCTTCCCTGCGCTTTGGGTTGGGACGTTTTAATACTATGGCAGAAGTGGAATTTGCCATCGACCGCACAGTCGCACAGGTCGAGCGCTTGCGCGACTGTGCGTTAGCAATCGAGGAGAGAGTATGACTGTTACATCTAATCAGCTACTAGAGAGCGTAAAGGCCGAAATCGCCGAAGTGACGCCGGCCGAAGTCCAAGCAGCCCTTCAAGCTGGCCGGCCGGTTCACGTCATAGATGTGCGCGAGCGGGAAGAAGTCATGGACGGCTATATCCCCGGGGCCGAGTTGATCCCACGCGGTTTTTTGGAGCTCAACGTCGAAGAAGACGTGACCGTAGATCGCGACGCGGAAATCGTGCTCTATTGCGCCGGGGGCAACCGTTCGGCCTTGGCAGTGCGCGATTTGGCCTTTATGGGCTACACCAATGCCAAGTCCATGATCGGCGGTATCAAAGGCTGGAAGGACGCTGGCTATGAAATCGAGCAGGGTGGCCTGCTCTCCGAAGAAGACTCGCAGCGCTACGCCCGGCATCTCATCCTGCCCGAGGTCGGGGAGAAGGGGCAGCAACAGTTGCTCAAGGGCCGGGTGTTGCTGGTGGGAGCGGGTGGCTTGGGTTGCCCGACAGCTCTGTATCTTGCCGCGGCCGGCGTCGGCAAGATCGGCTTAGTAGATGCCGACATCGTCGATAAGAGCAACTTGCAGCGGCAAGTGCTTTTCGGCGAGTCCGATCTCGGTCGGCCCAAGGTCGAGGCCGCCCGCGACCGGTTGCTCGACATCAACCCCGGCATTGAAATACACCCGCACTACGAGTTGCTGACGTCGCACAATATTTTCGAGGTCATGGACGGCTACGACATCGTGGTCAATGGCTGCGACAACTTTCCGACCCGCTAAATGCAGAAAAAGCCCGTGGTTGACGGCAGCATTTTTCGCTTTGAGGGCCAAGCCACTGTGTACGTACCCGGGGATGGCCCGTGCTATCGCTGCCTCTATCCCGAGCCGCCGCCGCCCGGAGAGGTGCCAAGCTGCGCCGAGGGTGGGGTCTTAGGGGTCTTGCCCGGCATCATTGGGCTGGTGCAGGCTACCGAGGTCGTCAAGCTGCTGTTGGGGCAGGGCACTTCCTTGGTAGGGAGGGTAATGCTCTACGACGCGCTGGAGATGAAATTCCGCGAACTTAAGCTCCGGCGCGACAGCGAGTGCCCGGTGTGCGGCGACAACCCGACCGTCACCGAGTTGATTGACTACGAGCAGTTTTGCGGCTTGCCCTCGCACAGCGAGGCCGCAGGTTAAGCTCGACTCGCAGTGTTGTTTGCACGGCGCTCCCCGCTACCTAGGGGAGCGCCTTTTCTTTGGGGAGAATTTGATGGAGCAGACCGAGGCGGGTTTTTTGGCGTTGCCGGATAACCCAGACCAAGATCCGACGTTGAATTGGCGGGAAGTTTTCGACAACGACCAGCCGGTGGAGGTCGAAATCGGCATTGGCAAAGGGCGCTTTATCATTGACGCGGCCGGTCGCCAGCCCGCAGTGAATTTCGTCGGGGTCGAATGGGCGGTCAAATACTTGCGCATTGCCCGCCAGCGCGCCGTGCGCCGCAACCTCGTCAATGTGCGGTTCGCGCATATGGATGCGCGGGAATTCGTCGAGTTTTTCGTGGCCGCGGCATCAGTGCGAGCCTATCACATCTACTTTCCCGATCCTTGGCCCAAGAAGCGGCATCACAAGCGGCGGCTTTTTAACGAGGCATTTCTGCGAGAAGTTGAGCGCACGTTATGCGTGGGCGGCCAGTTGTGGCTAGCTACGGATTACGCCGACTATTTCGACGTCATGCTCGCGGCGCTGGAAACCAGCTCGTGTTTAGTGGGGGTGGATGTGGAGTGGCTGGGGGCGCGGACCAATTACGAAGACAAGTTCCTAGCGCAGGGCAAGCCGATCTACCGCCGAGTCATGGAGAAGACATCGGCGTAAAGACACTGTTGAACGCGCAAAAGGAGGGTTGGACCACGCGATGGCCAACCCCTTTTCTCTGTCAATATGACAGCAAAGGCGACGATTAAAGAGAGCGAGTAGTAGTTAGGTTGCACACAAAATAGTGTTTATATGCACACAAAATTGTGTATTCACTCTTTAGAAATAGCCGTATCTACCTGAAAAATATAGATTATTGATAGAAAAAATTTGCTTGACAGTCCTAGAGATATAGGTGTATTTTGGGGAGTGGTGGAAAATGGTGGAAAATGGTGGAGCGGGAATTCTAAACTTGGTGTGGGCGTCAAATGGCACAGTTTTTCACAGGCAGACACGAGGTTCCCGTCGATGACAAGGGGCGGATTTTTGTGCCTGCGGAGTTCCGCAAGAAACTACCGCCAGAAGCCGACGACACGCTCGTGGTAGTGCGGGGTTTCGACCGCTGTCTGACGGCCTATCCCCAGCAAGTTTGGGAAGAGACTGCGCAAAAACTGTTGGACTTGCCCCAGACCAATTCCGAAGCGCGAGCCTTCATTCGTTCTATGCTCTCGCGCGCAACTGAAGTCAAAATGGACCGGCAGGGGCGCATCGGTATTCGGCGAGACCTCTTGAAGCTCGCCAACATCAACGACCAGATGGTGATCATTGGCGTTTTGAACAAGTTGGAGTTTTGGAATCCAGAGGGCTGCGAGGAGTTTCCGCCTATGGAAGAGGTGGCGGATGGCTTCGACAGTTTTGGTATAAAGCTATAAAAATGCTGAACAGGAAACGACATGGCGTACCACGTTCCGGTTATGGTCGAGGAAGTGGTCGCGGGGTTGGTAGCCGATCCGGACGGAGCGTACGTGGATGCGACAGCCGGCGGTGGTGGCCACAGTTGGGCATTACTTCAGGTCCTCAGCCCCAAGGGGCGGCTTCTGGCAGTGGATCGGGACCGGGAAGCCGTAGCGGCCGCGCGAGCGAAGTTGGCCGCAGATACGCGAGCCGTCGTGCGGCAAGGCCGCTTTGCCGAATTGAGCGAGTTGCTGGCGCAGGAGGGGATCGGGCCGTTGAGCGGCGTCCTGTTCGACTTAGGAGTTTCCTCGCATCAGATCGACGCATCGGCTCGGGGATTCAGCTATCAGGCCGACGGGCCTCTCGACATGCGAATGGATGCGGAAGTTGGCCCAACAGCCGCCGAATTGATCGCGGCGTGCAGCGAGAGCGAACTGGCCGAGTTAATTGCGCGCTACGGGGAAGAGCGCGCAGCGCGGCGGATCGCGCGTTCGATATATCTACAACAGCGGCTCGCGCCCTTGACCACTACACAGGCTTTGCGGCAGGCCGTAGCGGCCACGCGGCCCCAGATGCTCAACAAGACGCTGGCGCGCGTGTTCCAAGCGCTGCGCATTGCCGTCAACGACGAGTTGGGGCAGTTGCAGGCAGGGTTGACGGCTGCAGAGGTCGGACTGAAACCCGGTGGCCGACTGGCCGTCTTGGCCTATCACTCCTTGGAGGATCGGTTGGTCAAGCAGCATTTCGCGGCGCTAGTGCGCGGCTGCATTTGTCCGCCGCGCGTACCCATTTGCACCTGCGGGAGGAAACCGTCGTTCAAGCGAGTAGGTTACAAATTGCAAAGGGCGAGCGCGGCCGAGATCAAACAAAATACTCGAGCGCGCAGCGCCATTTTGAGAATCTACGAAAAAATCGAGGCAGGCTAATATGAGCAAAGGCGGAATTTCCTGTGTGAAGTACGTGCTCCTCATAGGGATGCTAGCCGGAGCGGCCCTCTTCCACGTCTGGCAAAAGGTCGAAATGGCCCAGGTGGTCGGCGGCATAAGCACGGCTGAGACGCAAATAGCTGAGCTCGACAGAGAGCGTGCTCAGCTGTTGGCGGCTATCGTAGTGCGGAAAAACTCCGGCTTTGTCGAGAAAGTGGCCTTCGGCCAGCTCGGCATGATCTATCCCTCGCAGACTATAGATGGCATGAATAATGATGCATTGGCTCATTGGGAAGGAGATTGATGGGGCCACGGGTACAACATACGGGCATTAGTCGGCTGCGCTGGATCGTGATTTTGGGTGCGGTGGCGTGGTTGGGGCTATCTGCACGCCTCATCCAAATCCAGATCTTCAGGCATGAGGCGTACAGCGCCGAAGCCCATGCGCAGTATCTTGAGCGCCGCACGCTGAAAGCGAGCCGGGGTCGGGTCGTCGATCGGCGTGGCAACAATTTGGCCGTAGATGTTCAAGCCACGTCGTTTTACGCCAACCCCGAGCAGGTTGAGGAACCCAAGCGCGTAGCCGCTCACTTCGCGTCCCTGAGCGATAATCGGGTCGAATCCATCGAGCGCCAATTGCGCGGGGACAAGCACTTTGTCTATTTGGCGCGCCAAGTAGTTGACGCGGACGTGGGCGCAGTGTCGTACGCTGGTGTGTTCCAACATCCCGAGACCCGCCGCCAGTACCCCTTGGGGCCGTTGGCCGGCCAACTCATCGGGCATACCAACATAGATAACATAGGCCGAGAGGGGATTGAGCGGGCCTTCGACGACATACTGCGCGAAAAGGACGGTTCGATATTGGAATACGTCGATGCGTGGGGCAAGCAAGTGCCCGGGCGTCATCAGCGACGCGAAGAGCCGGAGCACGGCCGCAACCTGATGCTGACCATTGATGGAGTCTATCAGAGCATTCTAGAGGAAGAGTTGCAACGGGCCATCGACGGTTCAAAGGCCCAAGGTGCATTGGGCGTCATTATTGCCCCGCGCAGTGGTGAGGTACTGGCCATGGCCAACCTGCCGCTTTTCGATCCCAATAAAGCGTCTCGCTCCTCGCCGGAACTCAGGCGCAATCGCGCGATAACCGACGTGTACGAACCCGGTTCGACTTTCAAAGTCATCGCGGCTGCCGCTGTCCTTGAAGACGGACTGGCCAGCCTGCACGATCGCATCTTTTGCGGGCACGGGACGCTTAGGTTGGCCAATGGCGACACGATCCGCGATATCCAGCCCCACGGCGATTTGCTCTTTGCTCAGGTCTTGGAAAAATCGAGCAACATTGGCACGATCAAGCTGGCGCAGCGGCTGTCGCGGCATCGTTTTTACGAACACATCCGCAACTTTGGCTTCGCGATTCGCACAGGCATTGACTTGCCAGCGGAAACGCCTGGTTTATTGCAAGAGGTCGATCAGTGGTCTAGGCGGTCGCGGGCGACTATTGCCATCGGGCAGGAAATCGGCGCGACAGCCCTGCAACTCGCCATGGCGTACGGAGCCATTGCCAACGGTGGCGTGTTGATGGCACCGCGGATCGTCGCCGGAACGATTGATTCGGACGGTCGGCTCGACGATCGCGGCGGTCCCCAGTTGATCCGTCGGGTCGTGAGCCGGAAGACGGCGGCGACGCTGAGCGAGGTGCTGACTGGAGTCGTGGAAAGGGGCACCGGGCAAAAGGCCCGTATCGAGGGCATGGCTGTAGCCGGAAAAACGGGCACGGCTCAGCGCGCCTTAGCCGATGGCAGCGGCTACGATCCCAACGCCAGTATAGCCTCATTCGTCGGCTTTCTGCCAGCCAACAATCCCCAGTACGCGTGCGTGATTATGGTCGAAAACCCCAGCGTGAATGGGTGGGGAGGATCTGTGGCAGCTCCGACCTTCCGCCGGGTGATGAAGCGGATCATCAGCCTGCCTGGTGGCCTGTTGGTCGAGCCAGCAGCCAAGCGTCCGCAGAAAGAGGGGCCGGCCGTGCCCGATCTGCGCGGCATGACCCCGGAAATGGCCCGTTTCCAAGCGCAGATGCGGGGGTTGTCGGTGGCCTTTTCCGGCGTGGGTACCGTGGTCGTCAATCAGTCGCCCTTGCCGGGTCGGGCCGGACGCGTAGAGCAGATCAACTGTACGCTGGGTGCCGCCGCCGCCCGCAGCCCGTGGAAAACGCAGCAGGCCCGCCTCGTTGGAAACATGCCAGCCCAAAGTTCGAGAGGTATCTAATATGGAACTAAAATACCTACTCGAAGAGCTGCCCGACGCCTGCGTGGAGGGGGATCAAGATATTGAACTAGGGCAGATCCGCTGCGATTCGCGCTGTGTGGAAGAAGGGGACTTTTTCGTGGCTATACGCGGAGGCCAGGAGCAGGACCGACACCGCTTTGTCGATCATGCTATCGCCCGCGGTGCCCGTGCCGTGATGGTGGAAGATCGGATCGATTGTGCCGGGGCGACGCGGGTGCAGGTGGCAGACTGTCGAGCCGCACTGGCCCGAATGGCGGCGCGTTTTTACGCCTTTCCCGGACAAGCGCTGCTCAACGTTGGCGTCACCGGCACCAATGGCAAGACTACCACGGCCTTCCTGCTCAGGAGCGCCCTTGAAGCCGCTGGCCTGCCGTGCGGGTACTTGGGAACCTTGGGATTTTGGTGCAATGGCGAATTAGAGAAGATGGACAATACTACGCCCGAGGCCATCCAGCTACACGGCTCACTGCGTCGGCTCGTCGATGCCGGCAAGCAAGCGGCCGTGTTAGAAGTGTCTTCTCATGGACTGGCATTAAAAAGGGTGGATGGCATTCCCTTCCGGGCGGCGATTTTTACCAATCTGACGCGCGATCACTTGGATTTTCACGGGACTTGGGATGCCTACTTTGCGGCCAAGGCCCGGCTTTTCGAAAGCCTGCAAGAAGGCGCGATTGCGGTAATTAACACCGACGACGCCCACGCCGATGAATTGGCTCGCAGGACCCAGGTGCGCGTCGTGACTTACGGTTGCGGCCTAGAGGCCGAGGTGCGGTTGCAAAGCGCCGACGTTGGCCCCGAGGGAGTGCATCTGTGCTTGGATACTCCAGTTGGTCCTATTGAGGTACAGACGCATTTGATCGGTCGTTTTAACTACTACAATACTATGGCCGTCGTGGCTACCGGGTTGGCCTTGGATTTGGATGTCGCGGCCCTGTGTCGCGGTTTGGCCGCCCTAGCGGGCGTCCCCGGCCGCTGTGAGCAGATCGCCGAAGGGCAAGATTTCGCGGTCATCGTGGATTACGCCCACACACCGGATGCGCTAGAAAGGGTTTTGCATGCCGCCCGCGATTTGGGTGACGGCCGTTTGATCTGCGTCTGTGGCTGTGGCGGAGATCGAGATCGCGGCAAGCGACCCCTGATGGGCCGCGTTGCTGGCGAGTTGGCCGATTGGACGGTCTTGACTTCGGACAACCCGCGCAGCGAGGATCCGCAACTCATCATCGACGATATGGCCGCTGGCGTGCCCGATAGTAGCGCGGTTCACAGCGAAGTTGACCGCGCACAAGCGATTGCTGTGGCCGTCGCTGCTGCACACAGCGGCGATGTCGTAGTCATTGCCGGCAAGGGCCACGAACAGGAGCAGGAACTAGCCGCCCGCGTCGTAGCTTTCGACGACCGCGAAGTTGCGCGCCGCGTGTTGCGGGGTTTGCGCGCCGGGGAGCCTTGCGCCCCCAAGCCTGGGGCCGCAAGGCTGTCATCATGCGCGCCGTGACCCTGAGTGAGATGGTGGAGTGGACGGCTGCCGACCCGGTCGGCAACCTCCAGCCGGATTGCGCCCTGCAAGCAGTGGCAACCGACAGCCGATCCATTGACGAGGGGGAGCTGTTCGTCGCGCTACGAGGCGAGCGCTTTGACGGGCACGACTTCGTCGAGGCCGCCTTTGCCCGCGGCGCGTGCGCAGCCTTAGTGGAACGCCGTTGGCCAGGGTTGGACCAGGCGGCCTCCGGCCCGCTATTGGCCGTTGACTCGACTCTGCAAGCGCTGGGCGATATGGCGCGAGCGTATCGGCGGCGCTGGGAGGTGCCGGTGGTGGCCGTCGTCGGCAGCGCAGGCAAGACGACGACCAAGGAAATGATCGCCGCGGTGTTGGGGCAGCGGTACCGCGTTTTAAAAACGATTGGCAGTGAAAACAACGAGATAGGGGTGCCCCGCACTCTGCTGCAACTGTCGCCGAATCACGAGGCGGTGGTGTTGGAACTGGCAGCGCGGCGGATAGGGGACATTCGCTACCTGTGTTCGGTTGCCGAACCTACCATTGGGGTTTTGCTCAACATCGGGACTGCACACATAGAATTTTTCGGGTCTGTAGAAGGAGTGGCCAAGGCCAAAGGGGAGCTTCACGGCTCTCGTCAACGCCGATGACCGTGTCGTGGTTCAGGAGGTAAAGAGGACAAAGGGGAGACTCCTGACCTTCGGTTTTGTGCGTGAGAGCGAGTTTCGTGGGGAGAGGCTCGTACTCGACCAGAAGGGCTGCGGCCACTTCCTTCTACACAATGTTCCCATTGATCTCAACGTTCCAGGGCGACACAATGCGTACAATGCCTTGGCCGCGGCCGCTGTCGGTCGCATCCTTGGCGTGCCTTGGGAAGGGATCCAGCGCGCCCTCGCCGAGTTCGAGGCGGTGAGTCAGCGCGGCGAGATCGTGCGCAAGAATGGGATCGCAGTAATCGACGATTGCTACAACGCCAGTCCCGGCTCGGTGTCGGCTGCACTCGACCTCCTCGTCGACGTGCCCGGTGCGCGGAAAATCGCCGTGCTCGGCGACATGCTGGAACTCGGCACGGAGAGCGGCCGGTTGCACGCGGCCGTCGGCGAGAAGGCCGCCGAGTGCGCCGATATCGTCTTGGCTGCCGGCCGCGAAAGCGCGCACTTAGTGGCCGCAGCCCGCGCGGCTGGCATGGTCCAAGACGCGGCTCGCCACTTCGAGCAGCTCGAGCAACTCGGCGAATTCGCGGCAGCGCAATTGCACCACGGCGACGTAGTCTTAGTCAAGGCCTCTCGGGCCATGGCCTTTGACCGAGTCGTCGAGCGCATTATGCAGCAGTTGCGCTAGCTCGCTCCCACCGAGCACCCTTTCATCCCTCTAACAACCTAGAGTTCCTCACTGATGATAGCTGTGCAGCGCGACAGCATGTTGGTGTTGCTGATTTGCCTGACGCTAGTAGGCTTGGGGCTGGTCATGGTCTATAGCTCTAGCTCCGTTTTGGCCAACGTGCGCTTTGGCGACTCGGGGCTCTTCCTCAAAAAGCAAGCCATCCGCGTCTTCATCGGCTTGGTGTTCATGTTCGCGTTCTCGCGGATGCCTTTGCATTGGTGGGCGCGGCTTTCGCGTCCGATCATGTTGTTAGCCCTGTTGTCGCTCTTGTTGGTCTTGGCGTGGGGCCACGGCGCAGCTCAGCGCTGGTTGAGCATTCCGGCTTGGGGCGGGGCCTTGGCCTTTCAGCCGGCTGAGTTTGCCAAGCTGGCGCTGGTGCTCTACTTGGCGGATGTCTTGGTGCGCAAGCGCGACGAGCTACACGATTTTAGTCGCGGGTTTGTGCCCCGTTTGTTGATCGTCGGCTTTGCCCTCGTGCTCATCGTATTGCAGCCCGACTTGGGGACGGCTATTGCGCTGGGGCTGATTGCCTTGATCATGCTGTGGGTCGGCGGAATGCGCTTGTACCACTTGGCCGGGGCTGGGTTGTTCGCGCTGTTGGGTATTGGGTTTTCCCTGATGCATTCGAGCTATCAGATGCGGCGCTTGGTCAGCTTTATTGACCCAGAGCGCGATCCGGCTGGCTCCTATCAAGTTTTGCAGTCGCTCTATGGCATGGGCAATGGCGGCCTTTTTGGGGTGGGTTTGGGCAACAGCATGCAAAAAGAGCAGTACCTGCCCGAGCCGCACACGGATTTTGTGTTCTCGGTCATCGGCGAGGAAATGGGGCTTGTAGGGACCTTGGTCGTCTTGGGACTTTTCGCGGCTTTCTCGTTTTACGGAGTGCGCATTGGGAGCCGCGCTGGTGATACGTACGGCTTTTTGGTTGCCATCGGCATTACGGCGATGATCTCGATATACGCCCTGCTTAACATCGGCGTGGTCGTCGGGGTACTACCCACCACCGGCTTGCCGCTGCCCTTTGTCAGCTATGGGGGCTCGTCGCTAATGGGAAACATGGCAGGAGTGGGCATCTTACTGGGGGTCGCCCGCACGGCACCCGGACAGCAAGAGGGTTTGGTGCGTTGGCAATGATGAAGACTCTTTTTGATCAATATCGCCGCGTCCACCTCGTCGGCATCGGTGGAGCGGGTATGGAGGGCTTGGCCCGGCTACTCGCTGCCAAAGGCTGCGTGGTGAGTGGCTCGGATCAGGCCGACTCGCCCAGCGTCGCGCTGCTGCGCCAAGAGGGATTCGCCGTCGCGGTAGGGCACGACGGTCAGCTCGTCCAAGGCGTGGATCTAGTGGTGTATTCGGCCGCCGTCCCGGCCGACAATCCCGAGCGCCAAGCTGCCGCGCACGAGGGCATTCCCACGGCGAGTCGGGCCGAGGTGCTGGGGGAACTGTCCCGCGCACCGTTGACCCTCGCCGTAGCCGGTACTCACGGTAAGACGACGACTGCTTCGATGGCAGCGGCGATCTTGCGCCGCGCTGGCCTCGATCCCCAGGTCTTGATCGGGGGTTGGATCAACGGGCGACCGCAGGCCGAGTCGGGAAGTGGCGAGGTCTTTGTAGTGGAGGCCGACGAATTTGCTGGCGGCTTCTTGCACCTGTATCCGAGTTTGGCCCTCGTGACAAGTATAGACGCCGAACACCTCGATTACTATGGGAGCTTGGAGGCCCTTGAACGGGCTTTCGGCCAATTTCTCGCGCGCCTGCCCTTCTGCGGTCGCAGCGTGCTGGCCGGGGATGGGTTGGTCGGGGAGCGGGTGCTGGCCGACTTGCAGCGCCCTCATCAGACCTATGGCATGGCCGGTGACAACGACTACCGGATCGCCGAGCTCGAAGAGCGGACTTGGGGCAGCCGGTTTGCCCTGTGTTTCGACGGGCAAAAGCTAGGTGAGATCGAATTGGTCCGCAATGCCGCTGGAGCCGCCGCGCTGACTTGCGCGCTACAGGTGGAGTTCGCCGTGATCGCCGACGCTTTGGAGCAGTTTGGCGGAGCCGACCGGCGCTTTCAGCGCAAGGGGGAATTCGCTGGCGTACTGGTCGTGGACGACTATGCCCATCATCCGGTTGAATTGGCTGCGGCCTTGGCCGCTGCGCGGCAGAGCGGTCGCCGAGTGGTCGCTGTCTTCCAACCCCACCTGTACTCGCGCACCCGCGACTTGGCTGCGGCCTTTGCCTGCGAGCTAGCGGTGGCTGACTACGTGGTGCTGGCGGCGGTCTATGCCGCGCGGGAAGCCCCCCTGCCCGGTGTGGACTCCACGATGATCGAGGAAGCCTTGCGCGCCAGCGGGTACAAAACAGTGGCATACCTGCCGGACCGAGAGCAACTCGTGGCCCATCTGGTGGATATCTGTCGTCGGGGCGACTTGGTGCTGGTCATGGGGGCCGGCGACATTGGCGAGACGGCTGGAGAATTGATCGCGGCCTTGGCCGCTGGAGAGCACTCGTGAACCGCCAGAAGACCAAGGCACGCAAGAAGCCACTAACCATGGGGGAGCGGGGTCAATCCAAGGTCCGCGGGCTTTGGATTGTGCTCTTGATCTTGGCCACGGGCAGCACCTTGGCGGCCTATCAGGCGGCTACCTACTTTGGCCAAGCCTCCTACTTTGGCCTCAAGGCTATTGAGGTGGATGGGTTGCAGCGGCTCAGTGGGGAGGATGTACGCGTCGCCAGTGGCCTTGCGGCTGGTAGCAACATTTTCGCCATCGACTTGGACGAGGTCGTACAGCGGCTGGAAGCTATGTATTGGATCAAGCAAGCTCTCGTGGTGCGCAAGCCGCCCGACCGGATTGCCGTCGATATCGTCGAGCATCGTCAAGTAGCTTGGATCGATTTGGGCCAGACCTACGGGATAACGCCCGATGGCGTCCTGCTCCCGGCAGGCAGTACGGATGTCCCGTCCCGCAATTTGCCCGTCATATCCGGGCTGTCCGTCCGCAGCGACTCGCTGCGGCTGGGTGTGGTGGTGCCGGATTCCGCGCTGCTGGCCATACTGGGTTGGTGGGAGAAGGCCACGGCCGCGGATGCGGAATTTTGCCTCAACGTAGCCGGCATCCAGCCGATGTCCGGGGCGAGCATTCGCTTGCAGATGGCCGGAGATGGACTCGAAGTGCGCTTGCCGGCCAATGAGGCCGCCCATCGGCTCCGCACCATTCGCGAGTTGATGCCGCGCGTCCATCAAAGCCATCCCGATCCGGCCTATATCGACTTGCGCTATGCCGGCCAGATGGTAGTAGGTAAAAAGAAAGCAAAATCGGGATGAACTGGAGCGAGGAGCACAGCACCATTATCGCCGGGCTGGACTTGGGCACGACCAGGATCTGCGCCGTCATTGCCGAGCAGGTCGCCGAGCGGCCCCTGCGGATTATTGGCATCGGCCAGCACCCCTCAGAGGGGATCCAGCGCGGGGCGATTGTGGATGCCGAGAAGACCGTGCGCGCCATTGGCGAGGCCGTGCGTCAAGCGGAGTTGATGGCTGGGGTCGAAATCGACTCGGTGTACGCTGGCATTTCTGGCGAATACATCGCCAGCCTCAACAGCACGGGCATGGTGGCTGTCGGTGGCGAAGGTGGATGGATCGGAGCACAGGACCGCGCCCGCGTGCTTGCTGCAGCCGGCGTGGTCAAAGTGCCGTTCGACCGCGAGGTACTGCACGTTTTGCCCCAAGAATTTGCCGTCAATGGCCAGCGGGGCATTCTCGATCCCGTGGGTATGTATGGAGTGCGTTTAGAGGCCAGTGTACACGTAGTCACCAGCTCGGTTGCCGCAGTGCGCAACATCTGCCACAGCATCCTCCGTGCGGGCGTCGATGTGCGCGGTGTCGTTCTCGGCGCGCTTGCTTCGAGCTATGCGGTCCTCAGTGAGGACGAGCGGCAGATGGGAGTCTGCCTGCTCGACATCGGCGGCGGCACGACCGATGTGGCTGTCTTTGTTGGCAAAGGGATGCGCCACTCGGGCAACGTCGGATTGGGTGGGCATAACGTGACCAACGACATCGGCGTTGGGCTGCGCACCACGCGGGCCGAGGCCGAGCAGGCCAAGTGTGTGGGCGCGCCCAGCGAGACAGTGGCCCTTATCGTCGAAGCGCGAATGGAGGAGATATTGGCCCTAGCCCGCAAGCAAGTCTATACCGCGTTGCCCCATGCTGCGCTAGGCGCGGGCATTGTCCTTACGGGCGGGGGAGCGCAAATCACCGGAGCCGTGTCCTTGGCCGAGCGGGTCTTTAACATGCCTGTGCGCTTGGGGGAGCCGAGTGAGTTTGAGGGGGCCGCAGAGCTAGCTAGCCCATCGTATGCTACGGTGTTAGGTCTGCTCCTGTACGGAATGGAGCAACAGGAGGGAAAAAACCAAACGGAAGCGCAGGAGCTGGTCGAAGATTCCTTCGATTCAGTGTTCGGGCGCGTAAAAAGATGGTTACAACCACGGGACTAGCGGCGGTGCTAGTCTCAAAATCAAGGAGGAGTAATTATGGCAATCAGGTTGATCGATAACGAGCATCGAGCGCGAATTAAGGTCGTCGGCGTTGGTGGCAGCGGTGGCAATGCCATCAACCGCATGATCGAGTCGGGGATGCACGGCGTCGAATTCGTCGCCGTCAACACGGATGCACAGGCGCTGGAGACCTCGCGGGCAGACTTTCCCATTTGCATTGGCAGCAGCGTCACGCGGGGTTTGGGTGCTGGTGCAGACCCAGAGGTGGGACGGCAAGCCATCGAAGAAGACCGCGACAAGGTCTCCAAGCAGCTACAGGACTCGGATCTGATCTTCATCACGGCCGGCATGGGCGGCGGTACAGGTACAGGGGCCGCGCCCACTGTTGCGGAAATTTCCCGTGATCAAGGGGCCCTGACGGTCGGCATTGTCACCGAGCCTTTTCTAATGGAAGGCTCTCCGCGGATGAAAAACGCCAGGAGCGGGATTGCCGAGCTAAAGGACCAAGTTGACACCCTGATCACCATCAAAAACCAGCGCCTGCTAGAAGTCTGCGGCCGCGACACCACGCTCCAAGATGCGTTTCTCAAAGCCGATGAAGTGCTGATGCAGGCCACGCGTGGTATTTCCGACCTAATTACGATTCCGGGCATGGTCAATCTCGACTTCAACGACGTGCGCACGGTAATTTCCAAGGGCGGGGATGCGATTATGGGTCTCGGGGAGCACAGCGGCGAAGAGCGGGCCGTGGAGGCCGCTCGCAAGGCGATCAACAGCCCGCTTTTGGAGGATGTGTCGATCTCCGGTGCCAAGGGCGTGTTGATCAATATCGCCGGCGACTCCAATCTCACGCTCTACGAGGTCAACGAGGTCATGTCGCTGATCAACGAGGAAACCGGCTCGGATGCCGAGATCATCTTCGGCACCGTAATCGACGATAGCTTGACCGAGAACATCCGCGTGACGGTTATCGCCACGGGCTTCAACATAAACAAGAGCAACGAAGCCGAGTCGCCGGCCCGCGCCCAAGAGGAGCCGATGCAGCAGGACGTGGAGGCGGATCCTTTGACCATCGGTAGCCCGGTCCTCCTCGGCAATGGCAATGGAGGCACCTCCTTGGAAGTGCCCACATATCTACGCAACGGCCACAGCATTCCTCAGGATCATCAGGAGGAGCCAGCGCGTCCGGCGGTTGGCGATTTGGACATACCCACCTTCCTGCGCCGCAAAATGAACGATTCTTAGGGCAGTTGTCGCGCGCTGGCGATTTGGCTTATTTTAATTTGTGCGCGATAGAATTCGCAGGGAGGACGTTTTTATATGGCAGATATTCGCGTTGGCGTAATCATGGGCAGTACCTCGGACGAGGACATCATGCGCAAGGGAGCGGTGGTGCTCGAAGAGCTGGGCCTTGGCTACGAAATGATCGTATCTTCGGCCCACCGCAACCCCGAGCGCACTGCTACTTGGGCCAGCGAGGCGGCTGGCCGCGGCCTCAAGGTAATCATCGCCGGTGCTGGCTTAGCTGCGGCCCTACCCGGAGTGGTGGCAGCGCATACGACCTTGCCGGTCATCGGAGTTCCCATTGCCTCGGGTGCGCTCAATGGAGTCGATTCGCTCTACTCCATCGTGCAGATGCCGCCGGGTATCCCGGTGGCGACCGTCGGCATTGACAATGCCCGCAATGCGGCCATGCTGGCGGCCCAGATCATCGCCTTGTCCGACGAGGCGGTTGCCCAGGCCATTGAAACTTATCGCGCACAGTGGAATCCCTAAGACCGTAGGGGCGACCGGCCGGTCGCCCCTACATTTTAATGCTGAAAGGACGCGATGAGCAGTGGCCAATACAAGTCGTATTTCCAAATTGCTTTCGCTGATGCTCAGGCATCGGCCCGACGAATTTGGACTGGAGATTGATGCTTACGGCTACGCGCCGTTGGATCAGGTAGTACAAGGAGTACAAGAACGCTACGCAGAGGTAGCCGAAGCCGATATAGTCAGCCTCGTCAAAGCCCGAGGGCAGTATCGCTTTGAACTGAACGAGTTTGGCATTCGCGCGCTATACGGACACAGTTTTTTCGTCGATATGGACGGCGAGCCTATGGACCCGCCGCCCGACCAGCTCTACATGGGCACGACTCGCAGCGCGGCCCAGCGCTTTACCCGCGAGGGCATTTCCCCGGGCGATCGCTACTACGTGCATCTGTCGCTGACGCGCGAGGCGGCCGAGTCGCACAGTCACCAACGCGACACCCCCTGCGGCCCACGAGGAAGGCTGTCGATTTTTTGCCCGCGGCACGGTCGTGCTGACCGAAGAAATTCCAGCCAGTTACATCGGCCCCATCCACGGTAGCCAACAAAAGCCCCTCGACGTGGCCCCGATGCCTGCGGCCGGCGGCATAAGCTACGGTCGCAAGCCGCGCTCTTCGCCTCGTTGAGAGGGATACCGTGAAAAACATCGTGGCCTTTATCAAGCCCTTCAAACTCGACGAGGTCAAACAATCCCTAGCCGCGCTTGGCCTCGTCGGCATGTCCGTTAGCGAGGTGCGCGGCTGCGGTCGCCAGCGCGGCCACAGCGAAATCTACCGCGGTGCCGAATACCAGCTCGATTTCATGCCCAAAATTCGCATTGAATTGGCCGTTGGCGATGGCCAACTCGACGAAGCGGTGGAGACCATTATGCAGTCGGCTGCCACCGGCGAGGTCGGCGACGGCAAGATCTTTGTCTCCGAACTGATCGAGGCTATTCGCATTCGCACCGGCGAAACCGGCGAAAACGCCCTCTGAAGTCCGGTAGTGCCCACCGCATTGGAACTGGCCCGTCGCGCGCTCACCGCGGACGCGGCTAAAGCCCTTGATCCCCTAGCGCAATTGGGTTTTGCCGATCCGGTCCAAGCCCTAGAGACCTTGGACCGGATCGGTGGCCCGCCGCAATCCGCGCCGTTGCCAGCCCTTGCGTTGGCCGAACTGGCTGCGACGGGCCGGCCGGACGAGGGGCTGCGGCAGTTGCTGCGCTTGGCTGTGGCATACGGCCCACGAGGGCTTTTCTCTCACTTAGAGGCCGACCCCATTCTGTGTCAGCGCTTGGTGCAAGTCGTGAGCCACAGCACTTTTCTCGCCGACATTTTAGTGCGCGATTTCGAGTTCCTATTGTGGTTGTTGGTCGAGACTCCGCACTTAGTCGAGCCACTGGAGCGGAGTACCCTACGGCAGATTTTGCGCACTGATATCGGTCATGTCTCCGAGTTTGAGGAGCGTTTGGAGGTGTTGCGGCGGGTGCATCGGCGCGAGTTTTTGCGCATTGGTACCGCCGAAATCCTCGGCACCAAGCCGGTTGCACAGATAGGAAAAGAGCTGGCCGACTTAGCCGACGTGGTGGTTGAGGTGGCTCTTGAAACATGCCAGCACGACTTGTGGCAGGAGCACGGTCACCCACTGGACGAGCGCGGTCGCCCGGCGCGTTTTCTCGTCGTCGGCTTGGGCAAATACGGCGGGCAGGAGTTAAACTACAGCTCGGACATCGATCTAATTTTCGTGTGGGATGGCGAAGGCGAGACCCTGCCTGAGGGGGAGGGAACGCCGCTGGAGAACAGCGAGTTTTTCCGCCGCTTGAGCCAGCGCCTAGTCCAAGTGCTGACCGAGGCGACCAAGGAAGGGTTTTTCTACCGCGTCGATATGCGGCTGCGCCCCGAGGGCACAAGCGGCACCTTGACTCACTCGTTGCGCGCTAGTTGGACTTATTACGAGACGCGCGGAGAACTGTGGGAGCGGCAGATGCTGATCAAGGCTCGGCGCGTGGCGGGATCGCGGACGCTGGGGGAGCAATACGCAGCCATGCTCCGGCCCTTTATCTATCCGGCCCACTTCCACTCGGCACCGCACGAGGAAATCCGCCGCATCAAGGAGCGGATTGAGGCGAGCATCCGCGAGCGTCCCCGTGGCGAGAACAACATCAAGCTGCAAGCGGGCGGGATCCGCGACATCGAATTCATCGTCCAGTGCCTACAGCTACTCTACGGGGGCATCCAGCCCCAAGTGCGCAGCCACAACACGCTGGCCGCTATTGACCGCTTGGCCGAGGTGGTCTCGCCTAAAGGTGCGATGAAGGCGGCCTTGACTGCGGCAGAAGCCAGCGCCCTAAAAAACGCGTACGAGTTTTTTCGCCGCGTTGAAAACCTGTTGCAAATTGCCTCTGGCCGACCCGACTACGCCATCCCAGAAGATGCACAAGCCTTGCGGGCCTTGGCCTTGGTCATGGGTTGTGAAGATGCGCGGGCCTTTAGCGCTGCGCTATCCGGACACCGGCTGCGAGTGCGCCGCTTGTTTGCCGCGTTGTTTTACGGCGACACAGCGGCTCCGCGCTCGCCGACGTGGCTTTTAGAAGTCGAAAACGGCAGCGCGGCGGCAAAAGCCGACTTGGTGGAGCGGGGCTTTGTCGATGGGGCGGCCGCGCACCGCCGCTTGCAGCGGCTAGCGGCCATGGGCCTGTTGCTGAGTGGGGGGCGTGTCCACTTTGAGGCCCTGCTGCCGGAATTGCTGAATTCGCTGGCCGCTGCTCCCGATCCAGACCAAGGACTTTTGCGCTTCACCCAGCTCGTTGAGGCCTATGGGGCACCGGGTGCTTTGTACTCCTTGTTGCAAGAGCACACCGGCTTTCGCACCTTGATCATTGCCATTTGTGGCTCGAGCCGCTTTCTCGCGGACCTTTTGCGCCGCGATCCGGCCTTGCTCGACAGTTTAGTTGGTCAGGCTGGCTGGGGCTTGGAGTCTGGCCCGGCGCGTGGCGATTTGCGCGCCATTGCACGGATGCAGAACAAATCCCTCCTGCGCATTGGGGCCGACGACCTGATGGGGCTGGCGACCGAGGAGGAGACTTTCCTGCGGCTAACTGAGTTGGGTGAAGACGTGTTGCAAGCGGTCTATCGGCTGGCTTGGGGGCCGTTGGTGCGGCGGTGGGGCAAGCCGCGCAACCGGCAAGGCCGCGATGTGCGGTTCGTCGTATTGGCCGCTGGTAAGTTTGGGGGCCGCGAGGTGGATTTTGGCTC
Organism: Candidatus Latescibacterota bacterium; assembly: GCA_021295675.1. The sequence goes on from JAGWBY010000075.1 coordinate 41,380, forward strand.
GGATTTGGATTTGTTTTTCGTGTACGAAGGCGATGGCAAGACGCGGCGCGGCGTGCCGAATAGCGTATTTTTCACCGAGTTCAGCCAGCGTCTGATCGCCCTGTTAGCCGAGGGCGGGCTGTATTCGGTGGATGCGCGACTGCGGCCCGAAGGGGCCAGCGCTCCTATGGCCATCTCGCTGGTCGGCTACCGCCGCTACTTGGCGCAGCGGGCAGCCACTTGGGAGCGGATGGCGCTTAGTCGCGCCCGCCAAGTGGCCGGCGATGCCGAATTTGGTGGGCGGGTTTTGCGGGCGATTGAGCGCTTCGTTTACAGTCGAGAAGTAGAAGCGGCCTTGGTCGTGCAGATGCAGGAGATGCGCCAGCGGATGGAGCCGCAGGGCAAGCGCCAAACGCGCATCAATATCAAGCGCGGCCCAGGCGGTATCGTCGATATCGAATTTGTGGCGCAGGTACTGGTGCTCAAGTGGGGCTATCGAGACCGAGAATTGCGGGTGGGCAGCACGAGACACGCGCTGCAACTGCTCGTCGAGCAGGGCTATTTAGATCCGGAGCGGGGCCGCTTTCTCCTCGCCGCGTACGAGTACCTGCGGGCGGTGGAAAAGGGCATGCGGCTCGCCAGCGAAAGGGCCAGCGACGCCCTGCCGACCGGCCGGGAGCTGGAGATATTGAGCCGCGCCCTCGGCACCGAAGACGTAGAGGCCTTCGAGGACGAGGTGGAGACATGCATGCGGCAGACGCGGCGCGTATTCTCGGCCGTATTCGCCGAATTGACCGATTAAGGAGCACTTAATTATGGATGGTATAAGCAAGGCCGCGCGCGTCGGCCAGATGATTATAGGAGTTGTGTACATAGTTGCTGGAGCGGTTAAAGTATGGGAGCCGGTGCTTTTTTATTGGGAGGCTATTCCCTATGCGCAACTGCTCGGGGTGGTGGAATGGGAAACAGCATCGGCTGTCGCCAAGGCGGCCCTTGTGTTGGGGCCGATTGAATTCTTCCTCGGCTGGGCGCTGCTGCTCAACTGGCAGCCACGGCTGTGCTTGCCGGTGGCGACGGTGCTGATGGCCGCTTTCACCGCGCTGACGGCCAAGGCTTGGCACATGGGGGCCTCGATAGACTGCGGCTGCTTTGGGGCCCTCGTCGAACGCGGGCCAGGGGAAGCGGCGATAGAAGATGGCGCGATGGTCGCGGTGCTGCTGTTTGCTTGGTGGGGAATGCGCCGCAGTGCAAACGCCGCGCCCGTGACTGGTCAGCCCAATTGGTGGGGAGCGGGCGGTGCGCCCGTCTGGCCGCTGACGAGTCGGATAGTGTTAGGCACGCTCGCCGTTGGACTGGCGGTGGGTGGCATGCGGTTTTTTCCCGAGTTAGAGCGCATCGCGCAGTCGGACCTCAAAAGCGGGGTGCGGCTCTCCGGTCTGGCACTTAAAGGCGTGGATGTGGATTTGATGCAGGGCGAATACCTGATCGAATTGTTCAGCCCCACGTGCGGCCACTGCAAAAATGCAGTGCCCAAAATGAACATTCTCGCCCAAGACCCCCAATTGCCGCAGCTCATCGCCCTGACGAGTTTCGCGCAGGATGCACCGCAATTGATCGACTTCAAGAAGCAGTTGCAACCGCGCTTTGACATTGCCACCATATCGGTGACGGACTTTCGTCGTTTGACCTTTGGCCACGGCTATCCGCGCTTGGCCTATGTCGCCGATGGGGTGGTGCAGCAGGTGTGGGAGAGCAACTACATGCCGACGCAAGCGCGGCTGCGCAAAATTACGGGTTCTTAGAGCATGGAAGGAGCGGACTTAATAGTATGGCGATGAGCAAGTTGGCCTTCTTAGGCGGGTCCAAGGCCGTCACTGCCGACGAGGGCGATATTTTTCGCTGGCCGATCATCACCGCTGAAGATGAAGAAGCTGTGCTCGACGTGCTGCGGCGCGGGGCGATGTCGGGCTGGGATCTAACTTTGGACTTTGAAGAGGACCTGAAGTCCTACTTTGGCTTGCAGCACGCTCTCTGCCACAACACGGGCACGGCCGCGATTCACGCCGCATTGTGGGCCTGCGGCGTTGGCGTTGGCGACGAGGTTATCTCGCAGAGCATGACCTTTTGGGGCACGTCGCTGCAGGTGTTCTCGCTGGGGGGCACGGTGGTATTTTCCGAAATCGACCCCGACACGCTGACGATGGACCCCAACGACATTGAGCACCGGATCACTGAGCGGACGAAGGCTATTGTCCCCGTGCATTATTGCGCCTATCCAACCGATATGGATCCGATTATGGAGATTGCCGAGCGGCACGGGCTGAAGGTGATTGAAGATGTCTCGCACGCCCAAGGGGGCCGCTACAAAGGGCGGCTGCTGGGCACAATCGGCCACATCGGCGCGATGTCGATTATGTCGGGCAAGTCGCTGGCCTGTGGCGAGGGGGGCTTTATGGTTACTGACGATCAAGCCCTATACGAGCGCGCTGCGGCTTTTGGACATTATGAGCGCACTCGCTCCTTAGAAAATCCCGCGTTGAAGCCTTTTGCTAGGATGCCGCTGGGCGGATACAAATACCGGATGCATCAATTGTCTTCGGCGGTGGGCCGCACGCAGCTAAAGCACTACGACGAGCGGATGCAGGAAATTCAGCGGGCGATGAATTACTTCTGGGATCTGCTCGAAGGCGTCCCAGGGCTGAGAGCGCATCGGCCTCCGGCTGACAGCGGCTCGACGATGGGCGGCTGGTACGCGGCCAAGGGATTGTACGCGCCCGAGGAGCTAGGCGGCCTGTCGGTCGAGCGATTCTGCGCGGCGGTCACGGCCGAGACCGGGTCGTACAAGATAATGCCGGGAGCCAATGAACTGATGCACCTGCACCCAGTGCTCAACGAAGCCGACATTTATGGACACGGCCAACCCACGCGCATTGCCCACTCCAGCCGCGACCTGCGGCAGGGGCCGGGCAGTCTGCCAGTGACCGAGCGCATGACTGGCCGCATCTACTCAATTCCGTGGTTTAAGCACTACGACGCCACAATCATCGGGCAATACGCCACGGCCTTTCGCAAGGTGGCCGAGTGCGCCGACGAACTGCTAGAGGATGGACGAGATGGGTGATCCGTTGAGGGCGCGACTGTTTGGGTACGGAGTGCCTTATCGGGTGGAAGTGGATGCAGCAGGGGCGGTCGTGCCGCGACCTACGGATGCGGCAGGCGAGGTTGAGCGCCTTTGCCGCGCCTTGCGCCAGTTGAGCGGCGAAGGCCATGACGCGACTGAGGGCGACTGGGTGTATTCGTTGCCTTTTGGGCGTTGCGGGATACAAGGGCGGCCCCGCGAGCATATTATCGCCCATTTCTGCGCTGAGGCATATATAGACGCGCTCTCCATGGACGGGGTAAAAACGCAGCCGCTCGCCGTTGGGGAGATCGCCGATATTGAGCCGGGGAGCATCGTCCGATTCCGCGCCCGCCCCTTGGATCACCATTGCGTACTGGTAGCTTTTCAGACCGAGGATCGCACGCCGCTGTTGGGGCACGCCGCGCCCTTCACCCTCGACGGCGAGGTGCCCGACGATTGGCGCGAGCGACTGGTGAAGTGCCACGCCGCTTTTGACACGGCGGCTGCAAGAGCGTCCGACGGCGAGCATCGGCCACTGCTAGAACGATTCTTCGGGGCGATGGCGGAAAAACTGGCCGGCGATCCTGAAATCACCGCTACACAAGAGCAGGCGCGGCGCGAGGGTTCGTACGCAGTCGCAGAGGAGCAAGCCCTTTTTGACCGCCAGCGCACCTTACTTGACGAAGCGGTCCTCGCGCGCATCCGCGAACAAGACGAGGCCGTGTTCCGCTTTCCGGGGATGTTTGGCGGGGTCGCGCCGCTTTTTAACCTAGTGAATTGAGACGCCGAGGCGGAGCCGCCCGTAGATTCAGATAAATAAACTGCACAGTCGCGCCGCAGGAGGTCCTCTACGGATAAAATCACATTTCAGGAGAGCGACTACATGCACCATCTAAGAAACTATAAGGGATTCGCCGACGCCCAGATTAACCTGCTCAGGCCGTTCAGTCTGCTAATAGGACCCAACGGATCGGGAAAGAGTAATGTTATTGAGGCCATCGAACTGCTGTCCTTTGTCGCTCGTGGTCAGCCGCTATACGAGATCGGCGACATTGGGAGGGGAAACGGGGCGGATTGCAGGCTTGTGGACGGGAGGGAAAAGATCGGTTCCAGCTCGGTTTTTCAGCAAATGTCAGGTTTGAAGGCCAGAGACGGCCGTTTTGGTATGACGTTGGAATCTGTACACGACCGTATCCGCAGATTATAGACGAAAGGCTGAAGGTTGGAGACCGGACGCTTTATAAGACCCTACCCAAACAGCCGGATTCTACATCCCGTGACCTCACGGTCGAGTACGACAATTTCGCACGAGGCGGCAGAAAACCTCACGTACAGGTGTCTTCGGACCGATCAATGCTATCGCAATATCGAGAATTCGCCGCCTCAAAAAACATATCGTACAAAAATTGTCTTCAGCTTGTGCGGAGGACTATGTTTCACCTACAAGCGTCTTTTGTCTTTGATCCCGATCCTAAACTGATGCGTAACTATGAGCGTGCTGGGGACACTATTCTGAAGAGGAATGGATCCAATTTGTCGGCCGTTTTGTATGGACTCAGTACGGGAGATGAAGATCAGCGAGCGACCTTACAACGACTTCTTGAGAAGATTCGTCAGTTGCCTGACGAGCCATACCAGAAGCTCGGTTTTACGCTGACGGAGTTGAAAGACGTGATTTTCGGCTTTCAAGAAAGTTCAGGATACAAGGTCGATGCGCGTGTTCTGTCGGATGGAACGCTGCGAACACTGGCGATTCTCACCGCGTTTGAGACGGTATCCGAAGGCTCTCGTATCGTTGTTGAGGAGTTTGATAATGGACTGCACCCTAGTCGAGTTGGGGTTCTCACTGAGGCGATTGCCGAAGTTGCTAAGAATCGCCATTTGCAGGTTTTGGTAACCACACACAATCCAGCCACTATGAACTTCCTCACGCGGGAGCAGCTAGAAGGCAAGAATGAGAGCGTCAGCCTAGTTCGGCTCGACGAGCTGCCTCGATACGACGAGTTCCTAGAGCGCGGTCGCCTTGGCGATCTGGTGACGCGACGGGTTGTTGATCAGTATCTGGCTCCAGAATTTGAGGAACAGAAAAAGAAGAAGGCGCTGGCTTGGCTAGAGGACTTGTCGTGACGGTCACCCCTGTTTACGTGGTAGATACAAGCTATCTCTGCGAGCTTTTTGCTGTGCCCCACTATTCCACAAAGAAAGATATTGTTGAGGTAAGAAGGCGATTTGCAGAGGCGGTAAAGGCTGGGGCAAGATTGTACGTTAGCCTACCTGCAATCTTTGAACTGGCAGGCCACATCGCCGATGTACCAGATGGTGGATTACGCAGGAAACTATCGGAGAAGCTCAGGGATACCGTAGTCTCCAGTATCCGAAAAAATCTTCCTTGGAATCTGTTGCCAGCGCTTGACATGAGCACAGTAGAGAGACTTATAAACGGCTTCGTCGAACACTCTCGTGAAGAGGAGATGAGCCTCGTTGATACCACGCTCATTGACGAGGCAGGTCGTCTTCGTCAGACCACCTATAGGGGCCAAGCATGGCGGGTACATATCTGGACAAAGGATCAAAGGCTCAAGGCGCGAGAGCCCGACGGTGAACCTAATGCTTTTACCGGCTAATGATTCCCCACTTGAGAAGGCCCTACTACAACCTAGTAAACTGAGAGAAACGCAATGGCAAAAAGGAAAATTCGCCTCGGCCTAATCGGCTGTGGCGGCAACATGCGCGGTGCGCACATTCCCCGGCTAAAAGCCGATGGTAGCGTAGAGTTGGTGGCGGTTGCCGACCCTGAGGAGGCATCGGCGCAGAGATTGCTGGAAGCGTGGGGAGCTGACGCCGCCTATTACGCCGACTACCGGCAGATGATTGGCGCAGATGCGCTCGACGGGGTGCTGATCTCTTCGCCGCATTCGACCCACTATGCGCAGGCGCGCTATGCGCTAGAGCGGGATCTGCACGTTTTAGTCGAGAAACCCCTGACGACGAAGGCGCGCCATGCCCAAGCGCTAGTCAATCTGGCTGCTGAGCGCGAGCGCCTGTTGGTAGTAAGCTATCAGCGCAATTTTTACCCGGCGTATGCCTATGCGCGGGAACTGGTGCAGAAGGGTACCCTCGGCGAGATCAAGGGGGTCGTCGCCTACGTGACGCAAAATTGGGGTGGCAGAGGATGGCGGACGGTGCCCGAGCTAGCCGGGGGCGGGATGTTCATGGACACCGGCAGTCACTTGGTGGCCGCGGTGCTGTGGATTACTGGCTTGACGCCGGTAAAGGTCTCGGCCTTCATGGACAAGCGGGGCAAGCGGGTGGATATGGATGCGCGGCGGCGCGCTGGGGTCGCTGAGCTTTATCGGTAGCGCAAGCCGGCACGACGAGCGGCTGTCCATCCACGGCGACAAGGGGACTTTGGTTTTTCATCTGCACCAGTGGCAGGTGCGGGAGGTGTTGCTGAATGGGGAGCCGTTGGAGGTGCCCAAGCGGGTGAAGGAAGATACGCCGGACGCGGCCTTTTTGCGCTGGATTCGCAATGGCGGCAAGGGCTATGAGCAGGCGGAGTTTGCCGTGGCAGTAGCCAAATTTACCGAGGCGGCGTATCGGTCGCTGGAGCAGAAGCGGCGATGATTGCGTACGCGCCGCTCGTCGGCGAGCTAGACCAGCAGGTCGAGGGCGTACTGACGCGCCAAGTGCTGGACGCGGAAAGCCCCTATCGCGGCGGCTTTATGGACGGCGACCGGCTGGTGGGGTCGCAAAGCATCAGCGCGGTCGCGTCGCTTGGCTATGCCTATCTATTGTCCGAGTCGCGCCGCTACCGGAGCGAAGAGCTTTTGCAGCGGATTCTTCTCGCCGCTGAGTTTGCCCGCCGGCATCGAAATCCGTCGGGTTGTTTCGACTTACTGACCACCAACTTCGACTCGGCACCGGATGCAGGATTTGTGGTGCAGGCCATCGCGCCAGTCGTGTTTGCGGCGCGGCAACAGGCTGCGGACGACGAGGGGGCTGCCGAGATTGCGGATGCCTTGGGCGAGTTGATACAGACCGCGGCCCCGGGCATGGCCGCTGGCGGCTTCCACACGCCCAATCACCGCTGGGTGCTGGTCGCCGCATTGGCCCAAGCCCAAGCTCTCTATCCAGAACTTGAAGTGAGCGCGACTGTGGATGCGTACCTCGGCGAGGGCATTGACATCAATGCCGACGGCGAGTACAGCGAGCGCAGCACAGGCGTGTACAATGCGGTGGTCAACCGCGCCTTAATCCGTGCGGCACAAGTGCTTGCACGGCCCGACCTATTGGAACCCGTGCGGCGCAACTTGGGTTTGTCTTACCATCTCCTCCACGCCGACGCCACTGCGGTGACGAGTATTTCCAAGCGGCAGGATCGCGACACGCGGGCTGTGCCGACCGGTTTGGCCGACGGCTACCACGCCTTGGCCCATTTAGACGACAATGGCTTTTACGCAGCCGTGGCCGACCTGTTGGTCGCGCGCGGCGGCAGCGGTTTGGTCTGTCTGCCGAACTACGTCCTGCATTCCGAGTGGCGGGCGGCGCGTATAGAGCGGACGCCTTTGCCCGAGCGCTATAGCCGCGTCTATCCCGCCTCCGGTCTGTGGCGAGTGCGCCAAGGCGCGGTGAGTGCTACGGTTGCGGCCGGCTTGACTGCGCCCTTTAGCGTGGTCTGCGGACAGGCTGAATTGGCGGCGGTGAAGATATCATCGACCTACTTTGCTACCGGACAATTTATCGGTGAGGAGTTTGCTGAAGCGGATAAGGGGGTGCGGATGCAGCACAAAGGCCGCAACCGCATCTACCCAGAAAAGGATTACGTCGGGGGGATTTACTGGCTGCCGATTGCCGAGCAGGTCAATGCTCAAAACTGGCAAGAGGTGCGAGGTCGGCGGGGGACGTATGAGTTGCCGCCGCTGGAAGTCGAGTTGCACGCCGAGGAGGTGGCTGGTGGTTTTGATCTCCACATCCGCACCTCGGGGGGTACCGATGGAGTTCCCTTTCAGATTGAGGGGGTCTTCGAGCCGGGCGGCACCTTGGAGATGGACAGTGCGCTCGTCGAGGGCCGCGCTGGGCACACGGTCTTTCTCAAAGCAGGCCACGCGCTCTACCGAGTGGGCGACGACGCGATCCGCATTGGCCCGGGGGCTATGGAGCACACCATGTGGCGGATGCGCAATAGCGAGATCGACGAGGGGCGTTTGCGGGTGCTCATCGCCCTGCGGACGCCGGTGGCGCGGACCTTGGAAATCCGCTGTGGGCAGTGGTCTGACGCGCAGGGTGGATTTTTATAGGCTTCCCCCGGCCCACTGCACTCCTTGTACCATCATTTGCTGCATGCCTAGACGCGCAAATGTTCCCGGGCCATGTCCCAACGCCGTGTAAAATACTCGACCTGCGCCGTAGGGCTTGACCCACGCTAAGGGATGCTGCTTGCCGCTCCACTCGGCGGTGGCCAAGATGCGGATGGCCGGGTCCCACGCCGACATGTAAATCTCGTCTGTGCGTAACGGGGTGATCGCCGTCGGCAATGGAGACGGTGAAGGTCAATCCTGGCGGGTGCCAGTTGGCGTGACCGCCAAGCAGGTCCACGGCTTTGCCGCCAATACACCACGCAGTGCCGTGGATACCGACTAGCCCTTTGCCACCGGCGACAAAATCGAACAGTCCCTCTTCCTGCGCGGGCGTCAGTACGGGCACTTGCTGCACGGTGCCGTCTTCCTGTCGCTCGCCTCGCGTGAAGCCAGTGCCGTGGATTAGCACATCGAAATCTCGCAGACCATCTGACGCCAACACGTCCTTGTCGTCGTCAAGCGCGACGGACAGATCGTCGTGTGCGCTCAAAAACTCGTGGATGACCGGGGCACTGGCCGCAAACCCATGGTTTGAGCCGGATAAAATTAGGACGTTCATGTGGCCTCCTGTGTTAGGGTAGTGGTTGTCGGCATGTTTCTACTTGGCTGAAGAGGTCAGTCGGCGGCTCCTCTCATACGGCATAGGACACCGAGCCATCAACGCGCAGTGGGGTGGAGGCATTGTTGATGGGTTTGTAGGGCGTTTGCTCGATTAATCCATCGTCTAGCTCCACGCCGAGGCCCGGGGCTTGGGGAATCGGGATGTAGCCGCCTTCGCGCTTATACGCGCACTGATAGACCGCGTTGTGCGGGGCTTCGTCGCCTTTGGTGTACTCTTGGGTAATAAAGTTGGGAATTGAGGCGTCGAGGTGCAGGGCGGCGGCGGTAGTCAGCGGTCCTAGGAAGTTGTGGGTCACTACCGCGCAGTGGTAGGCTTCGCCGATGGCGGCGATTTTTTTGCAGTGCGAGATGCCGCCGGCCAAGGCCACATCCGGCCGCAAATACTGGGGGCCGCCCTGTTCCAACAACTCGCGGAACTCCCATATAGACACGAAGCGCTCGCCGTTGCCAAAGGGCACGGTGGATTTTTGCGCGATGTGGGCTTGGGCTGAGATGCTGTCGATCTGGATCGAAGGGCTTGAGGGCCTCGGCGAGGGCTAAGGAGACCATAGGAGTCAGCTTGCGGTGCAGCTCGATGATTAGGTCCAAGTCCGGGCCACCGGCTTCGCGCGCAGCCGCGGTCAGTTCGACAGCGGTTTGGATCATCCGCGCTTGGCCCTTGTCGTGGCAGTCTGTGGTGATGGGGTCGAACTTGATGGCGGTAAATCCCTCGGCGACAGCGGCTTGTGCGGCCTTGAAGTTGTCCTCTGGAGTGCGGCCTCCAGACAGCAGATGCAGGCGAATTTTGTCGCGGACATTGCCGCCCAACAGCTCCCACACCGGCACCTCAAAGTGCTTGCCCTTGATGTCCCAGAGGGCGATATCCACGGCCGAGACGGCTCCCATGATGGCCGTGCCCCGGAAGGGAGCCATGCGGTAGAGGTGCTGCCAGTGGTGTTCGATGCGGAGGGGATTTTGGCCGATGAGGTAGTCTTTGAAGACATCGACGATGCTCTGCACGGCGGTGGGGTAGCCCCAGCAAGCGGTTTGGCCGATGCCGGTCAGGCCGGTATCGGTGGTGATGCGGACGACGTAGCCGTTGCCGATGAGCAGGGATTCGATCTGTTCGATTTTCATTTTGTGCGCTCCATATATATCGTAAAGGGGCAAGGTTGGTTACTAGTAGAAACAAGTAGCTTATTTATTGAAAACTGCGCGACTGCGCAAGCAAGAGGAGGGTACTATGGCACATTTGCGATTTGCAGCACCTGTGGAGCAGCGGGTGGCCCTGATTACGGGGGGCGCGCGCGGTATCGGCGGTGCAACCGCGCTGCGCTTGGCCGAGGCCGGGCGGCATATTGTCATTGTCGATGTGCTGGCGGAACCGGCGCAGGAGCGGGTGCAGGAGATTGAGGCCATGGGGCAGCAGGCGCTTTTTGTCGAGACGGATGTGACTGACGAGGGGCAGATACACGAGGCGGTGGCGCAGACGATGACAGCTTTTGGACGGCTGGATATCCTCGTGTGCAGCGCCGGTATCTTGGGGTGGGAAAAGCCGTTTTTCGAGCAGACGGCCGCGCAGTTTGCCAAGGTTATGCAGATCAATGTCCACGGGGTGTACTACGCGCATCAGGCGGCGGTCCCGCACATGCTGGCGCTGCGTGACGATTTCTTCGGGTGGGCGCCACGGCAGTCCCTATCAGGTGCCGTACTCGGTGTCCAAGGGGGCGGTGTGGTCGTTTATTCAGGCGCTGGGCGATGCTTGGCCGCGGCAGGGGGTGTTCGTCAACGGCGTCGAGCCGGGCCGGGCGCTGACCGATATGGTCGTGCCGCGCTTTGACGAGAAGCACCTGCGCGATCCGGGCAACCCGATCGGGCGCTACTCAGACGCGGAGGAGGTGGCCGAGGTTATTGAGTTTTTGTGCTCGGAGCGGAATACGTACACTACGGGGTCGGTATGGAGTGTTAAGGGTGGGAAAGGGTGAGGTAATAGGAAGGGAGAGAATAAGTTATGACCGTTATTGAAGCCACGCTACCACTAGTACAGCCCCCCGCATGGGCCGTGTTGGAGCGGCAGTTAATCAAGACGATGGAAGACGCCGTCCACCCATTCTTGGCAAAGTACACCCACCCCGACGGCCGCTTGATTTGGCGCGACGGCCTGCGCCATTCCCGCGATGGGGCCGACGATTTCTACGAGAGCTTTTACAACTGGCCGCTGCTGTACTTACTCGGCGGCGGCGACCATTTACTCACCTTGGGCCAGCGGCAGTGGGAGGCTACCACTGAACTGATGGTAGAGTATGGCCATATGGACAAGGAATACGAGATCGGCTACGACCAGTTCCACCAGAGCGAGAGCTACATATACTTCTATCTGCTGTGCATGGCCGACCCGACCCACGCCGAGAATGTGGCGCGGGCGCGGCGCTTTGCTGGTTTCTATCTCAACGAAGACCCAGAGGCCCTCAACTACGATCCAGAGCACAAGATCATCAAGTGCGCCCACAACGGAAGCAAGGGGCCGCGCTGGCTGTACGAAGAGGCCGAGGAGCCGTCGTATGGGTACAGCCCGGGGATGGCCTGCTATGGCCTGCCCTACGAGGACTTAGAGGGGATTGATGAGCCTGCCGACCTCAAAGACCCGGCGAAGGCGCGGCGCATGGGGCAGGCCATGAAGGAGCGCATGACCCGGGGCGATTGCGCCACCAACCTGCACGTCACCTCGACCTGACCGGCGACGACAAATACCGCACTTGGCTGCTCGAATACGTGGATGCGTGGATCGAACGGGCCGCGGCCAATGGGGGCCTGTTGCCCGACAATGTGGGGCTGAGCGGGCAGGTCGGGGAATACATGGAGGGACGCTGGTATGGGAGTATGTACGGCTGGACGTGGCCGCACGGGTTGTACAACATCGCCATGGCGGCTATTTTGGCCGGGACTCATTGCTATCTGCTGACTGGCGAGGAAAAGTATCTCGAACTGCCCCGCACCCAGCTCAGAAAGGTTATAGAGCAGGGGAAGATGGCCGACTTGGGTCAAATCGAGATGAGCTTGGGCGTGCACTGGATCGGCCAGCTAACCGCGCTCGGCGACGACAAAGTCAGCTTTGTGGTGCCCTATTGCTACGGGGCCAAGGGATGGTCGGATTTCCAGCCGCTGGCGGCCATGTATCCGGCCGCGCTGTGGAACGCGAGCGGGGCAGCGGCCGATTGGGAGATGCTCGAAAATCTCCGTGCCAAAGAGCGCTACGACTGGCGCACAGTGGTGCCATTCCACAACAAAGAGGACGCGTACCACGAGCCGCCGTGGTTTTGCTATCTCAAGGGCGAAAACCCCGACTACCCGGTACAGATCCTCCAAGCTGCTCTCTCGCAAGTCTATCGGCGGATGGAACTTATCCGCCGCGACGAGAGCGACCCCCGCGACAACCACATCCACTGGTGGCAGCAGCTAAACCCGGTGACGACCGAGGCGCTCATTCAATTGACCTTGGGCGCGCCGCAGCTCCTGTACAACGGCGGCATCTTGATGGCCCCGCTGCGCTACTTTGACGCCGAGCGCAAACGACCGGGCCTGCCAGCGGATGTGGCCGCACTCGTCGAGACCGTGGAGCGGGACCGCCTCGTGGTGCACTTGGTGAACCTCAGTGCGCTAGACGCCCGCAAGGTGTTGCTGCAAGCTGGAACCTTGGCCGAACATCGGTTTGGGGAGGTCGCGTACAATTCCTTGGAAAGTGCGTACCCGGGCACGGTGGGAAGCTATGCTGCGCCGCCGGTGGAACAGGCGATCAAGCGCGTTGCCGTAGATGACACGCACTTTGCGGTAGCCTTGCCGCCGGGGACTGAAATCCGCCTCGAAATCGGCTTGCAGCGGCACGCAAACGCACCGACGTACGACTTGCCAACGACGACTCGACTGAGCTCGCCGAAGACTTGGTAAGGACGCGGACACCCACAAACCTATAATCGACGGATGTTTAGGTATGGGATGCTTCGACTCCGCTCAGCATGACAGGGAAGAAACGCGCCGACATCGCGCCGACATACGACTTACCAACCAACATTAGATTAGGAGAAAACATGGACTACGTGCGATTGGGACGGGCCGGGGTCAAGGTCTCGCGGCTGTGTTTGGGCACGGCCTTTCGGGGATACTGGCATGGGCATACAGACGAAGCGACCGCTATGCGTACGGTCGAGACCGCCATTGATCTAGGATGCAATTTTATCGATTGCGCCAACTTCTACTTTCAGGGCCGCTGCGAGGAGCTATTGGGCAAGGCCATCAAGGGTAAGCGCGACGATTTGGTGATTACCACCAAGGTCTGGAGCCAAATAGGGGAGGGCCCCAACGATCGCGGCCTGTCGCGCTTTGCCATCATGCGCGAAATCGAGCGGTCGTTGAAGCGCCTGAACACGGATTAACTGGGATCCAGACACCGAACTCGACGAGACGCTGCGCGCGTTTGACGATTTGGTGCGGCAGGGCAAGGTGCGCTACGTGGGGGCCTGCAATTTTACTGCCGCCCAGGTGGTGGAGGCGCTGTGGACGGCCGATCGCGGGGGGCTGGATCCACTGTTTACCTTACAAAATCAGTATAACCTGTTGCACCGCTCGCAAATAGAGCCGGAGCTATTGCCTTTATGTCGGCAGTATGGCCTCGGCATGATGACCTACAGTCCGCTGGCCGTTGGCCTGTTGAGTGGCCGCTTTAGGCGCGGGCAAAAGCCGCCGGCCGATAGTGCTTGGCAGGACGACGACCGCTTTGCCGCAGCCATGAACGAGCAAGCCGAGCGCATCGTGCAGAAGCTGACCGAGATCGGTCGGGTACAGGACAAGACCCCGGCGCAGGTCGCCATTGCTTGGATATTGGCCAACGAGGATGTTACCGCTCCCATCATCGGCCCAGATCGCCCCGAGCACGTCGAAGAGGTCTTTGGGGCGCTGGAAGTGGAGTTGGGGGATGAGGAACTAGCAGAGTTGGACTCCCTCTCCCAGTGGACTCCCTTGGTGCGGACGCATTAGCTGCTGCGACCGGCTCAGCGACCTAAAAACGCAAAAAGGGGAGCGCCCCAACGATCGCGGCCTGTCGCGCTTTGCCATCATGCGCGAAATCGAGCGGTCGTTGAAGCGCCTGAACACGGATTAGGTACGCAGGGTCATGAGAGGACCGCCGCCGTTGATCGAGGCCTTGAGGCTGTTTTTATCCAGCGTGCCTTGCGTTACTACCGGGAAGTCGGTGGAGACGCGCCCACCCGAGGTGCGGGCGTCCACCTGCAAACCGATATCCGCAGCGAGGGAAACCTCTACATTGCCGCCCGAAGTCTTGAGGTGGCAGGGACCGTGAGGCTGCTGCGAGAGTTGGGCGCGAATGGAGCCGCCCGACGTCTGTGCCTCGATAGGCCCCAGCACTTCATCCACTTTGATAGAGCCGCCCGAGGTCTTGGCCTGCACTGAGCCTTGAGCCCGGCTGATGTGGATGGAGCCGCCCGAGGTCTTAGCACGCACCTCCCCTTCTACCTCGCCAATGCGGATGGAGCCCCCCGAAGTAGATACCGACGCCGTACCGGAGCAGCCTTCTATAGAGATAGACCCACCCGAAGTTTTGCCCTCGATCGGTCCTTCGATGTGGCCAAAGCTCAGACTGCCGCCTGAAGTCCGGGCCGAGACGCGGCCCTGAAGATCGGCTACCTCAATGCCGCCGCCGGAGGTGCTCAGTTCCAAATCGTGCTGGTGCGGCACCGTGAGGCGGAACAGGGGTGCGCGTCCCTTCACAAGGCCGAAGAAGTCGAACAGGCCGGCATCTTTTTTGCGGCCGCGGATAGTCGTGGTCCCCGCCTCTTGGTCGTATGTTAGATCGAGTTTATCGGCTCGTTCTACGACCAACTCCATCTCGGGGCGATCCCAAGTATGGATCTCAATGGCACCCCATTCGGTGTCCACTATGAGGCGGTCGCCCGGTTCCACGGCAAAGGACTGGTGCGCGGTGTCGGCTTGGGCGGCTCCGGTGGCGACCAGCGCCAAAGAAATGGCGACCAGCGCCGACGATAAGAGCAGCTCTTTCATTGTGAGCCTCCTTTATAGAAGAAAGGATGTTGGGGTATTAAATAGCTTCTCTCGGTCCTACGCAAATTGCGTGCCAGCGAATTTGTTGCGGAGGCTGGCACCGCTCATAATACTCCCGATTGGGAACAAGTCTGTCGTTTCTATATTTTAAATGGAACACCGCTCAGCAATTTCAACCCAATATCACCGGAAGGCTTTTTCATGTCCGCAGTGCAAGACATTCTAGTATTTTTTCAGACCACGCCCGCGCTCGACGCCCAAGTAGTAGCTTGGGCGCGCTACGAAGCCTCCAAGGGCACGGGCCTAGGCGACTTGGTCGAGGAGAGCGATCCTCCCTACCACAACGCCATGGCGGCCATGCGCGACGGCTGGCAAGTCATCCAGATGTCGGAACTCAAACATCGCTCGCCCCAAGAGGGCTATGAACTGGGGCCGCTGCCCTACCAGATCGTGAGGAAGGAGCCACATCGTGAAAGAGCATCTTTTGAACTCGAAGCAGATGGCGCAATTCGTTGCCTCGGGGTATTTGAAGTTTGAAGAAATGATACCCAAAGATCTGTGCCGAGCCTGCCTTGAGGAAATGCACCACAACCGGGGCTATCTCGCCGTGGGGACCCCCTTTGAGGAGACTTGGCCCAAAGGCACGGCTTTGGGCGATACGTTCCGCCTGCCGCAGGTGCAGGGACTCATTCACTCCTTGGTCGGCCCCGATCCCTTGTACGACCACCACGCCGCGCACTTGACCAAGGCCGAACAAACCAAGGGCCCCAATATGCACCAAGACTCGGTCATCGACTTCCGCGACCATTACTTCG
>JAGWBY010000076.1:0-13027 GCA_021295675.1 Candidatus Latescibacterota bacterium
CTCACCCACGTTCGGCATGGCCGTCCGCGCATCCAGATACATCCGCGCATCCGCATTCAGACCCGCCAGCATCGGCACAATCTTGCCCGCAGCCGCCGTGCTGCGCCCAAAGTTGTCGGCAAGGATGAAGAAGTCGTCGAAGTCGATCGCTTCGCTCGGCGCGAGGTCAAACGCCGGATCAAACCCCTCGTCTTCCGCCGTCAAACCAAAGAGATCAGCTAGAATGAAAAAGTCGTCGAAGCCTACGCGATCATCTGCGCCGAACAGACCGAAGATCGCGCGACCTTCGCTATCCACCACAATGTTGCGCACGGCCATCGCTACCTTCTCCACGACTGCAGCCGTCTCGTTGTCCAAGTCGAAGGGCCGCACCTGATAGGTGTAGCGCACGCCATTGAGCGCCGCCTCATCGACAAACGAGGTTGTGCCGCGCGCGACTTGCCCGATTAGAACGAACTCGTCTTCACCCTCAGCGCGGCAATAAATGCTGTAGCCATAGACGCCAAGGACTGGCTCGTAAGGAGCCGGGCCAACGGCTCCGGCAACGCCCTGCAAAATCAGGTCGGACGGTGAGTGCGTCCACGTCAGAGCGACGCGACCGCCCTCGTCATTGGGCGCATCCAAGGCGCCCAGCCACGGCACGGGCAACGGCGGGATGTCGTCAATAGCGCGAACCGCCTCTTCTGTAACAGTGACTTCCGACTGTTGCACTACGCCCTCGACGCTCTGCAGCCTCGGGGCCGCACCTTGCGCGAAAGCGAGGGCTTCTGGCAGCAGCGAGGCGAACACCGGCCCATCACCGGCCTGCGCCGCTTCCCTGCTAGCCATCATCGTCTTCTCAGCATCGACGAACGCGGCCTTAGCAGCACCATGCGTGGTGCGACCACCGCTCTCGGCGGCAATGGCCCAACGGGTGGAGACATTGTCGAGCGTGGCGACGATGGCGCGACCAGTCTCCACGCCCGGCACGGCATCTACCATGGCCCAAGGAACCCTCTCATTGTTCAGCGAGGGTATTTCGCGGAAGATGCGATAGCCGTCGATCGAGTCGTGCTGTTCAGACAGGTCCCAAGACAGCAGCAAAAAACCGCCTTGGTCGCCCTGGCCATCGGCACCCTTGTAGTCGTCAGCCATCAACGCGTCGGGAGCATCCAACGGCGGCAGCATCACCTCGATGGTGAGCGGCGGCAGTGAAGCACTCGCGCCATTTTTGTCCGTGACCGTGATCGTGACTGTGGCCGTACCTACCTCGGAGGGCGTACCCGAAATCACCCGCGAGGCCTCGTCATACGATACGCCAGCGGGAAGCCCTGACACGCTGAGGGTATAAGGCGGGGTCCCCCCTCCCAACTGCAACGTAGCGTCGTCCGGCAACGACAGCGGCTCTATTGCCGTGCCTACCTCATACGTCATAGAGGCTTCGGCCACTGGATCATCTGAATCATCGAGGGACGAATCCACGACTTCAATGTCGAACGGCGGCAGTGGAGCACTCGCGCCATTTTTGTCCGTGACCATGATCGCGACTGTGGCCGTACCTACCTCGGAGGGCGTACCCGAAATCACCCGCGTGGCCTCGTCATACGATACGCCAGCGGGAAGCCCTGACACGCTGAGGGTATAAGGCGGGGTCCCCCCTCCCAACTGCTGCAACGTAGCGTCGTCCGGCAGCGTCAGCGGCTCTATCGCCGTGCCTACCTCATACGTCAGCACTGTGGAATCCTGTGCGTCGGCCGAGGTGATATGAACGCCGGGAAAGAAACCGCTTGCCCCTAAAAGAGCTAGCAGGAAAACACTCAAAAATACTCGCTTCATGGTTTTCTCCTTAAATAGTTGATAACTTCGCAGACACTTGTTCGTCGTAGAGCAGTAGTAAGGGAAGCTGGCCCTTGACGACGACCCCGAGATTTTCGTATAACAGTATAACAGTTCTTATCAATAAAAGATAATAATCACAAGTACTTTTTTGCAATCTGGCGGCCGCATGATCATCGACGTCCACAGCCACGCTTAGCAGTATCCCGAGCATTTCACCGACCAATTTCGCCAACAAGCGGCGCAAGTGGCCAAAGCAGACGGTCCCCTCGACCTAACCGTAACCTATCATTGAGGGGCTGTACGGATTGAACAAAATGCTCAATGGCACGGCCCTGCCGCGCTTAGATGAGCGCGAGATCGACGCCTTAATCCACCGCGATAGCCTCGACATTTTAGGGTTTTAAGAAAAATTTGCGTTAGATCGCTTTTTCTCTTACATCCTATTTTATCTCCCCACACACCTACCTCTTCCAAAGGAGTCGCTCTATGAAGCGCTTACTCTTTAGTGCGTTGTCCCTCATCCTCGCCGGCGCACCTGTGGTGGCTGACGATGAAGCGGATGAAGCGGATGTCTATGAAATGGGAGAAGTGATCATCACCGGCTCCAAGCTGCCGCAGACGCCGGGGAATGTGACCCAGAAAATCTCCATTATCACCGCCGATGAGATAAACTCCTTAATCCTCGGCAACGGCAACCTAGCGGAGGTTCTCTCCTATAGCCCGGGCAACTTTGCCAACGTCCTCTCCCGCAACGACGCCAACTGGGGGTCGTCCGGCGGCCTGGCGCACACCTACAAGGGGTACATGCTCGCGTCGATCTCCAGAGCCTCGACCCGTGGGCCTTCCAACGGGTCGAAGACCAGCGCGGCTCGGCCTCGGTGCTCTATCCGACCTATCTGGCCATGGACTTCGCCGGCAATCAGTCGCCGCTGGCGGGAACGGCCAACTTCATCCTCAAGGAGCGCGTCGCGAGCACCCGCACCAGTGCCTCGGCGTACTACGGCTCCTACAACACCATCGGCGGGCGCTTCTTCCACCAGCGCGCCGCCGGCAACCTGCACCTCTTCTTCGGAGGGCACCACGAAGACTCGGACTACACCTACTACGGAACCTTCGACGACGACGGCAACAGGAACTCCTGGCTGAATATGGATGACGACCCCGAGTACGAGAAAACCAAAATGTACATGCGGGGAACCTACTTCCTCGACGACAGCGGCCAGCGGGCCTCTCTCTACGCCCACCGCACTTGGCACACCGGCGACGCCGGCCGCATCAATCGAGACTTCGGCCATATCTATACCACCCTGAACGCCGGGTACACGAACCCAATCTCCGACAAAGCCACCCTTCAAGCCAAGGTCGGCTACCGCGACTACGTGCGCCGCTGGGAAGAGGATGGCATCTGGGAAGATCCTCCTAGCCGCGAACTGCGCTCGGAAGACGGGGTTGACCAGTCCGTCATGCCGGCTGATCTCTCCCTCTCCATCATAACCCGAGAAGCAGACGTACTCACCGTGGGTGCCGATTATCAACTCGCCTCGTACGAAACCTCGCGCGAGATCGGCGAGATAAGTCCCGGCAACGACGCCACCGCCACCGCCTTCGGATTCTATGCCCAAGAGGAGTTGCGCTTGGACGCTCTCATCCTGCGGGCCGGGGCACGCTACAACATCATATCGCACGACATTGATCTCTTCCAGGGTAGCCTTCCGGGAGACGACAGCAATTCTTGGAACAAGGTCCTGTACAGCGCTGGGGCACGCTACAACCAAAGCGACGATCTCTCGGTGTTCGCCAACATAGGCACTAGCTTCAAGGCGCCCTCCCTCAAGTCGGTGGGCGGCACTATCCCCATAGACAGTAAGGACAGCGGTCATCTCCCAAATCCGGACATCAAGCCGGAATCGGGGACCAATATCGACGCGGGCGTGAACTTTCGGCCGATGGAGGGCGTGCAGGTCGGCCTGCGCGGCTTCAACATCGTGATCGACGACCAGATCGTGCAGATAGAGGTGCCGGTAGATCCGGATGATCCCGCGCAATCACAGGACATCAACGCCGGAAACACCACGACCAATGGCGTCGAGTTGGAGATCACCCACCGCCTCGACGAGACAGTGGAATGGTTCGCCAACTACACCTATACCAACGCCGAGGTGAAGGAGCACGAGGACGAGAACCAAGTCGGTGCCAAGATCAACTTTGTGCCGCAGAACGCCATCGGTGCCGGGGTTCACCTCACCTTCTCGCAGGGCTTGCGGGCGACGGTCACCGTGCAGTCCTACAGCGGCATTTACCAAGACATCAACAAGGATTCCGACCCCCTCGACGGATACATGCTGGTGAACGCCCGCATCGAGCAGCGCGTCCGCACCCAAGACGGGTACGACCTGAGTCTCTATCTCGAACCATACAACATCACCAACCAGGCATTCGAGATGCCGTGGGGATTTCAGGATCCGGGCTTCTCAGTCAACGGCGGCCTGATGGTCTCCTTCTAGCGCCGCGACCACCGCAGGGGCGTCCACAAGAGACGCCCCTGCGGCACGGCCCCAACTGATGACTATATCCCTCTTTCTCCTACTCGCTCTCCTGCTCGCCGACACTCCGGCTCTCGCAGAAGGCGTGGCGGTCACCGACTTCCGCGGTCGCCGCATCGAACTGGACAAGCCGGCCGAGCGCATCGTCTGCCTGCTCGAAAGCGCCCTCACCGGCCTGTACATGCTCGGGGCTGAATCGCGTCTCGTCGGCATTTCGACCAATATCTACCAAGAGAGCGTCTTTGGACGAACGCATCCGCGAGCGCACCCTACCAACGCCGGGCAACTGGGACTTCGTCAACATCGAGAGCATAGTGGCGCTACAGCCAGACCTAGTCATCCTCTGGTCGGGTCAGGACGAATCCATCGCCGCCCTCGAAGAGAAGGGGATCCCCGTCTTCGGAGTCTATATCGAGCGCTTTGCGGATATTCACCGCGAGATCACTGCCCTCGGCGAACTGACCGGCACCCAAGAGCGAGCTGCCGAGCTCCTCGCCATTGCCCAGGATGAGTTGGAAGCAGTGCAGCGCAAAACCGTCCTCGGTGAAGGGGAAGCCAAGCCGCGCATCTACTTCATGTGGGACCAAGGACCGCTGGAGACGGCCGGCCGCAACAGCACCGTGCAGGAGCTAATTGATCTAGCCGGGGGAACCAACGTGGCGGCCGACAGCGAGCTAGAGCACCTCGTCGTCAATCTCGAAAACGTCCTCGTCTGGAACCCAGAGCTGATCGTCATGTGGTGCAACGACCGGCTCAATGTCGAGGATATAGGCGAGCTGTCCGGCTGGCGCTCGCTCTCAGCCGTGCGCAACGGGCGAGTGCGCGAACTGCCCGATCCCTTCTCGTGCGACTTCTGGACCCTCAAATACATCTTCACCGTCGATCTCGTCGCCCGCTGGTGCCACCCAGACCGCTTTTCCGCAAAAGACCTAGAAGAACTGCGGGCCGACCTGCTGAACAAACTATACGGGGGACGGCTCGGGGAGCTGCCGTCTCTTTCATACGGGACAGGAGACGGCCCGTGAATAGCGCGTTCCGCCGCCGCCTTATTTACATCCTACCGCTGCCGATCCTCTTCGGCTCCCTCCTGCTCGGCCCTTCGGCCAGCGCCGAGGCAGGGAAGATTCTCTCCTGGCTCTACGGCCTACTCTTTCGCGGGGCAGCCGCCGGGAGCGAAGAGTCGCTGGTGGGGACAATCGTGTGGGAGGTGCGCCTGCCGCGCATCCTCCTCACCTTTCTGGTGGGGGGTGCCTTGGCCGCATCCGGCAACGCCTTGCAGGCGATGTTTCGCAATCCCCTCGTGGCCCCCTACATCCTCGGGCTTTCCTCCGGTGCCGCCTTTGGCGCAGCTATAGCCCTAGTTCTGCCGTTCCTGCCAGTCCAGCCCACGGCTTTTGGCTTTGGCCTGCTCGCCGTGGGCTTGGCTTACTTCTTGGCCCGCACCCGCAAGACCGTGTCGGTCGTCTCCCTCATTCTCTCGGGAGTGATCGTCACTGGGATCTTCACGGCCCTGCTGACCATCGTCCAGTTCCTCAGTGACCCGTACAAGCTGCAAACGATTGTTCATTGGACTATGGGCAACCTGCACAATTCGAGCTGGGCCAAGCTGCACTCCGCAGCCCCGGGGATAGGCATCGGCGTGGTCTGGCTCTTCCTCTTTCGCTGGCGCATGAACGTACTGGCCCAAGGCGACGAAGAAGCGCGCGCGGTTGGCCTGAATCCAGAGCGAGAGCGGGTGCTGATCCTCATTCCAGCAACCTTGGCCGCTTCCGCGGCGATTGCCGTAGCCGGCGTCATCAGCATGATTGGTCTCGCCGTGCCGCACATGGTGCGCATGATGCTAGGCCCGGACAACCGCCACACCCTGCCGGCCTCCTTTACCTTTGGCGGAGCCTTTCTGCTGCTAGTTGATACCTGCTCGCGCACGTTGGCCTCCTTTGAAATCCCGGTCGGGGTCTTCACCACCCTGCTCGGCGGGCCGTTCTTCATCTTCCTCCTCAAAAAGGCGCAGATCGGATGGGAGACCTAACACCAGCCATCCAAGTAGAGAATCTCTCCTTTGCCTACGAAGAGAGACCGATCCTCAACGACATCTCGCTGGAGATCCCGGCGGGGCAATTCACCGTCCTGCTCGGCAAGAACGGCAGCGGCAAATCGACGCTCATGCGCATTCTCTGCGGTTTCCTCGACTTTGAACGCGGCAAAGTGCATATCATGGGGGAGGAGATCCGCTCCTTCTCATCCCGGCAGCGGGCCCGCGTCCTCGGCTTTCTGCCCCAGCACCACCGGCCAGTTTTTCCCTTTTCCGTGCAGGACGTAGTCCTAACTGGCCGCGCCAGCTACGTCACCTATGTCCCCAAGCAGGAAGACGTGGAAATCAGTATCGCGGCGTTGGAGCGGGTCGGCATCATCCATCTGAAGGAGCGTCCCTTTACCGAATTGTCAGGGGGAGAGCAACAACTCGTCCGCATCGCCCAAGTTCTGGCCCAGCAGCCCCGTCTCATCCTCCTCGACGAGCCGAGTTCGCATCTCGACTTTCTCAACCAAGCGCACCTGCTGCGCCTAATCCGCGAGTTGGTCGATGCCGACCTCACTGTCCTCGCCGTCCTGCACGACCCCAACAGCGCCTTCCTGTATGGGGATCACTTCATTTTCCTCAAGGATGGTGCAGTAGAGCGGCTGTCAGCGGCCGAGCGGCCGTGGGACCGCGACTTTCTAGAGCGGATCTACGACACTAAAATGGATTCAATCCCCTACGGCGACCGCGCCTTCGTGGTGACGAAGGGGTGAGCAGCCTCAGCCGCTGTGCAGAACTATCTCGCGGTCGTCGCCGCGCAGAGGCAGTTCGACCCAAGCGCCGCCAGCGCGGTGGGAGGCGTGAAAGGCAATGATCGCCTCTAGGGTACGCACGGCTTCCCTCACATCATAGGAGAAGGGTCCCTCCCCGTCGAGCCAATTGACAATCTCGACTACGGCGCGATCCATGCCGCTGTCGGGGGAGTCGTCGAGCAGGAACTCGCGGTCGTCGCCGCGCACGATCTCAATGTCGCGGTTGCGGCAGATGGCGTAGCCTTCGGTGCCGTGGAAGCGGTGGCGCAGCGGCGCAGTGCCGTAGTCGGGAGCGTCAACCGTGCAGATCAAGTCGCCCCTTGGCGCGCCATCGACCGCGGGCAAATCGCGGCCGAGGCGCAGCAAGCCCCAGCCGCCGGGATCGGTGAAAGCGCCGCCACGGCAGTCGGGTTTCCCCGACAGGTCGAGGGTGCCGGAGACCGCGGTCACCGGCAGGCCGGTAGCCATCTGCACGGCATCGATCATGTGCGTGCCGACGTTGCCGAGGCGGCCAGAGGTCCACTGGAGCGAAGCCGAGGTCAACGTGCCGAGCGCACCAGCGGCGATGCGGTCGCGCAGCGCCCGATAGCCGGGGTGGAAGCGCAGGTTGTGGTTGATGACGAGCAGAGCACCGGCCTCGTTGCAGACAGACAGCATGCCCTCGGCTTCGGCAACCGTCGCCGCAATGGGCTTTTCGCAGTAGATGGCGCGGACACCGGCTTCTATGGCCGCTTGGGTGATCTCGGCGTGGACGGGGGTGTACGTGGCGATCGAGACAATGTCAAGGGGCGCGGCTGCGCGCAACATTTCGCGCCAGTCGGCGAACACAGGCACGCTATAGCGCGCGTGGAAGCGCTCGCGCCGCCCATCGTCGCGGCTGCTACCGGCGACTAGATCGACTCGGTCGTGGTTGCGCAGTGCCTCCACGTGCGTGCCGTCGAGGTCCTCGACGAGCTGGCCGAGGACGTCGCCCGAGACTTGGTCCGCACCTCCGATAAAGCCCAATCCCACAATTGCTGCACGATATCTCGTTTCTCCTGCCATAGTATTCCTCCTTAGACGTTGCTCCAAATCATCAGGCTCCGAGGCCGAGTACCGGGAATTCGCAATTCCTAATTCCTAATTCTCAACCCGAGCACGCGCGCGCAGGTACCACCCATAATCGCCGCCAGATCCTCGGCCGAGAGGAACTCGCAATAGTCCTCAATCCAGCGGCGCGACTGGCGATAGGTGCAAAACCGGTTCTGGAAGGGCATGTCCGTACCCCACAGCAGCCGCTCTGCACCAATGCGCTCGACCATCTCCTCAAGCGTCGGCCACAATTCGCGGTACGGATAGTCGAACAAGTCGCCGAGGCGCACCGGGAAGCAGACCTCCAAGCTCAAATTCGGATTGGCGAAGGGAGCCCATATCTCGTCGGGAAGTTCAATCCGACTCGGAGAACCGGAAGGATCGTCGTCGAGGAAGAGACGCCACGGGAAGCCGTGCGTGAGGCTGCACAATACACCCGGGTAGCGCTCCATCCAGCGCACCAAGATGTCGAGCTCGGCCAAGTAGCCGCGTCGCTGGCTCTCCACCGTCTGCAACACCGACGCTTCGCCCGGCCCAGTGCCAAGCGTAAAAAACACGGGCACGCTGAGCGCGGCCACCGCTTCCCAAAACGGACGCAAGTGTTCCCCATCCCACGGATCGGAGCGGTAATAGTAGGCGTGGGGCGGGTTAAACTTGATGGCGTGCAGGCCGTACTTCTCGACAGCGGCAACGGTCTCGGCAATGACCGCATCGAGTTCACCAGCCAAGCGCCATTCATCCACGGGAGCCATCGAATAAATGCGCTCTGGATCGACGGCGACCGACTCCGCCTGGAACGCGGGATCGCGGCCCAGCATGGCATCGACGTGCAACAGGACCTTATCGACGCCGGCGTAGTCCATCTCGGCCAGCAGATTGTGGGGCGTGTACTCCAAATGGGGCAAATTGGGCGGATAGAACTGCTTGGTGAAATCCTCGCCATCAATCGTCCACACCACCCGTCCCTTGTCGTGATCAACGCGGAAGTTGACGTCGGGTAAGTTGTCGAAGTCCATGGCCCCACCGGGAGCGGCCAGCACATCGGAAGACGCCGGCGCGCGGTCGCGGATGCGCCAAGCGGGTTGGTGGTGGGAGGCCTGACCGCCCTGAACCCAGCGCAGGTGATCATCAGCGGTAGGGTGACCGGCGGGGGAATCGGCAGGAGGGAAGCAATAGGCATGGGAGTCGATAATCATCGGCAGTACCTTAGCAGCAGAGACTAGAAGGTCGGAGGAAGAGTACATCTCTTAGAAAAGGATGTCAACGAAAGGGATTAAGCGCGCCGAATTCAAGGATCGAGCGCAGCTTGACCCACCATCAGAAACGCTGTTTATTCGGTCCTATCTACTGTCGCCTCCAACCTTGCGCCAACCACGGCTCCCATCATCCTAAGACACTCCAGAGTGCCGAAGGAGCGCCTCCGTGGAGAAAACCCATGTCCATAGAACGAGCGGTACAGCGAATACTATTAGCACTAGTAGTGATGGTGATTGCAACCTCGGCTTGGGGAGATGAGATTGGCGAAGCGGCACGGCTGCCCGTCGGGGCAGTAGCTGCTGAGGAGGGAGAAACGGATGCCCTCAGCGATATGCTGCGCTCTGAAGAGCTGAGCCTCGGTCTGATCATAGGGGCGTTGGCGCTGGCCCTCTTTCTCGGCGCAGCTCACGGCCTAGAGCCGGGGCACGGCAAAACCATCGTCGCCGCCTATCTCGTCGGCGCACGCGGCACCGTGGGCAATGCCCTTTTCCTCGGCGGGGTAGTAGCCCTCACGCATACCTCTAGCGTCATTTTGTTGGGCTTAGTAGCGCTTTTTGCCTCCCAGTACATCCTTCCGGAACAGATTTTCCCTTGGCTCGGCACAGCGTCCGGTCTCCTGATCATGGGACTCGGCACATGGCTTTTGGTCAATCATCTCAGAGGCCGCGGCCCTGGTCTCGGCCACGCCCATGAGGAACATCAACACGGACACGGCCATGAAGAAGAGCATCTCCACGAACACGGCCACAGCCACGCCCATGGAGAGTATCTCCACGGACACACCCATGAAGAAGAGTTTCTCCACGAGCACGTCTATAGCTACTCCCTTGAGGATCATCTTCACGAACACGGCCATGAAGAAGAGTTTCTCCACGAGCACGTCCACAGCCACGCCCATGGAGCACATCATCACGAACACAACCATAGCCGCGAAGAGGAACATCACCACGGCCATGGCCATAGCCATGAAGAAGGGCACCACAGCCACCACGATCACCCTCATGAGGAACATCATCACGGCCACGGCCATACTCATGAAATACCTGACAAAGTGACCCTCGGCAGTTTGCTAACGCTGGGGATTTCCGGCGGGATCGTGCCTTGTACGGGGGCCTTGGTGATCCTGTTGCTAGCAGTGGCCTTGCATCGCGTCGCCTTTGGTCTGCTGCTTTTGGTGGCCTTCAGCGTCGGACTAGCCGCAGTCCTCATCGCCGTCGGCGTGCTCATCGTCAAGGCGCGACCGCTCGTGGAGCGCTTCTCGGGCGACGGCCGCTGGATTCAGCGGCTGCCCATTGCAAGTGCAGCAGTCATCATCGTCGTCGGCTTCGTCATAACTCTCAAAACGCTAATGCATTCGGGGATTATGTAGCGTAAGCGCCATTGCACTTGGCGCTGATTCCCGCTCGCGGTTGCCAGCGCCTCACACAAAAAAGAAGGGGAACCTGCCACCGCTCAGGGTAACTGCGTGCTGCCCATCAGATAGCGGTCCACCTCGCGGGCGGCACCCCGCCCCTCGTTGATCGCCCACACGACCAAGCTCTGGCCACGCCGCATGTCGCCAGCGGCGAAGACACCTTCGACGCTAGTGGCGTATTTCTCGTGCTCAGCGCGGGCGTTGGAGCGTTCATCGCGCTCGACGCCTAGCTGTTCGATCATGGCGTCCTCTGGCCCGCGAAACCCCATCGCCAACAGCACCAAGTCGGCCGGCCAGACCTTCTCAGTGCCCGCGATCGGCACGGGCGTGAAGCGGCCGTTTTCATCCTTGTCCCACTCGATATTGACCGTGTGTAGCTCCTTGACGCAGCCCTCGTCGTCGCCGACGAACCGCTGGGTCATAATCAGATACGTGCGTGGATCGTCGCCGAAGCGGGCTTTGGCCTCCTCTTGGCCGTAGTCGAGCTTATAGACGTTGGGCCACTGCGGCCAAGGGTTGTTGGGCGCGCGCTCGTCCGGCGGCCGCGGCATGATCTCAAATTGCGAGAGCGTCTTGCATTCGTGGCGCATC
This sequence comes from Candidatus Latescibacterota bacterium, assembly GCA_021295675.1. The sequence goes on from JAGWBY010000076.1 coordinate 11,524, forward strand.
GACGTGCCGACGCAGTCAGTGCCGGTATCGCCGCCGCCGATGACGATCACGTGCTGGTCCTGGGCCGAAATGTAGTTGCCGTCCGCGTGATTGGAGTCGAGCAGGCTCTTGGTATTGGCGTGCAAAAAGTCCATCGCAAAGTAGATACCCTGCAAATTCCGCCCCTCAATCGGCAGATCGTTGGGCTTGGTGGCCCCGCCGCAGAGCACGACCGCGTCGTTTTCTGCCGTTAGTTGCGTCGCCGGAAGATCCGCGCCGATCTCAGTGCGGGTGACGAACTTGACGCCCTCGGCCTCCATCAGATCGACGCGGCGCTGCACTACCTTTTTCTTGTCGAGCTTCATGTTGGGTATCCCGTACATCAACAGGCCGCCGATGCGATCAGCCCGCTCGTACACGGTCACCCAGTGGCCGGCGCGATTGAGCTGGGCGGCACAGGCCAAGCCCGCAGGGCCTGAGCCGACGACGGCGACCTTCTTGCCGGTGCGCTTGTCGGGTGGCTCGGGCACAATCCAGCCCATCTCAAAGCCCTTATCGACAATGGCGCACTCGACGCTCTTGATCGTCACCGGCGGAGCGTTGATCCCCACCACGCAGGCCCCCTCGCAGGGTGCTGGACAGACTCGGCCAGTAAACTCCGGGAAATTGTTGGTCTTGTGCAGCCGCTCCAGCGCTTCCTGCCACAATCCGCGATAGACCAAGTCGTTCCATTCGGGGATTAGGTCTTTGTCGCCCTGACTGACGATGTCGCCCAAGTGGCAGAAGGGGATGCCGCAGTCCATGCAGCGCGCACCCTGATCGCGCAGGCGACCGTCGGGAAAGTGCTCGTGGAACTCGTCCCAGTCCGCGACGCGCTCTACAGGGTCGCGGTCTTTTGGTAACTCGCGTGCAAATTCGATGAATCCAGTGGGTTTACCCATTATTTTTTCCTGTTCAATATCCTATCAGGACGCTTCGGCCATGGCCTCGCGGAAGGCGACCAGCGCGGCCTCGTCGCCGGTCAGCCCCCGTTCCTCGACGCGCTTGAAGGCGTTGAGCATCTTGCGGTAGTCGCGCGGCATGACCTTGACGAACTGGGGCAGCACCGCGTCCCATTGGTCCAAAACCCGCTGGCCAAGTGCGCTGTTGGTGTGCTGCACGTGGCGCTCGACCATGGTCCACAGCTCGGCGATGTCCTCGGCGTCTTCTACCGGCCCCATATCGGCCATCTCGTCGTTGAAGCGGATCGCAAAGTCCCCCTCTTCGTCGAGCACATAGGCAATGCCGCCCGACATCCCAGCGCCAAAATTGCGCCCGGTGCGGCCCAGCACCACGACCCGCCCACCGGTCATGTACTCGCAGCCGTGGTCGCCGACGCCCTCTACTACGGCGCGGACGCCGCTGTTGCGCACGCAGAAGCGCTCGCCGGCAATACCGTGGATATAAGCCTCGCCGGAGGTGGCACCATAGAAGGCGACGTTGCCGCAAATGATATTCTCCCACGGCACGAAGGTAGAGCCTTTGG
>JAGWBY010000076.1:13087-17340 GCA_021295675.1 Candidatus Latescibacterota bacterium
CCTTGGGAGTAAAGGCGGCAAAGCTCTGGCCAGCGGCACCCGCGAACTTGAGGTGGATAGTGTCCTCGGGCAGGCCCTCTGGACCGTAGCGCCGCGTCACCTCGCTGCCGAGGATCGTGCCTGCGACTCGGTTGGTATTCTCGATCGGCAACGCCTCCTCGACCGGCTCTCCGTTTTCAAGGGCCGGTTTGCACAGCTCCAGCAAGGTGGTGTTGTCGAGCGCCTCGTCCAGTCCGTGATCCTGCGGAATCTGGCAGTAGCGCCCGACCTGGGGACCGACCTCGGGCTGGTGCAAGATCGGCGTCAGATCGATGCCGGCCGTCTTCCTTCTTGGGCTCGAGCCGGTCGGTGCGGCCAATCATCTCATTGACCGTGCGGAAGCCGAGCGCGGCCATGATTTCGCGCATGTCCTCGGCGACAAAGCGCAGGAAGTTGACCACGTGATCGGGGGTACCCACGAACTTGTCGCGCAGTTCCGGGTTTTGGGTCGCCACGCCCACCGGACAGGTGTCGAGGTGGCAAACCCGCATCATAATGCAGCCCATCGCCACCAGCGCCGTGGTCGCGAAACCGAATTCCTCCGCGCCCAACAACGCAGCGACGACCACGTCGCGGCCGGTCTTGAGCTGGCCGTCGGTCTCGACGACGATGCGGCTGCGCAGGTCGTTGAGCACCAGCGTCTGATGCGTCTCGGCCAGCCCCAGTTCCCAGGGCAGACCAGCATGCTTAATCGAGGTCTGCGGCGAGGCTCCGGTGCCGCCGTCGTGGCCCGAAATCAGCACCACATCCGCGTGGCCCTTGGCCACCCCCGCGGCGACCGTGCCGACCCCGAACTCGGAGACCAGCTTGACGTTGATCCGCGCATCGACGTTTGAATTTTTGAGATCGTGGATTAGCTGTGCCAAATCTTCAATCGAGTAGATGTCGTGGTGCGGCGGCGGCGAGATTAGCTCTACGCCCGGGGTCGAGTGGCGCACCTTGGCAATCCAAGGATAGACCTTGGGACCGGGCAACTCGCCGCCCTCGCCCGGCTTGGCACCCTGAGCCATTTTGATTTGCAGCTCTTTGGCCTGAGTCAAATAGTGGCTCGTCACGCCAAAGCGCCCAGAGGCCACCTGCTTGATGGCGCTGTTTTTGGAGTCGCCGTTAGGCTCAATTACATAGCGAGCCGGGTCTTCGCCGCCTTCGCCGGTATTGCTCTTGCCGCCGAGGCGGTTCATGGCGATGGCCAAATCTTCGTGCGCCTCCTTGCTGATCGAGCCGTAGGACATCGCCCCGCTCTTGAAGCGCCGGGTGATCTCCTCGACCGGCTCGACCTCTTCGATGGGTATCGGCTCGACATCGCCCTTGAACTCCAGCAGGCTTCGCAAGGTCGCCAAGCGCTCGGACTGGTCATTGATCAATTCGGCGTATTGCTTGTACACCGCGTAGTCGTTGGCGCGCGACGCCCGCTGCAGCAGGTGGATCGTCTTGGGATTGAAGAGGTGATGCTCGCCGCCCTTGCGCCATTGGTAGTGCCCGCCCACGTCGAGGGTGCGGCCATTAGTCGGGATCTGGGGGAAGGCCGCTTCGTGGCGCACTAGGGCCTCGCGAGCAATGTCCTCAAGGCCCATACCCTTCACTTGGGTCGTGGTCCAAGTGAAGTACTGATCTACCACCTCTTGGTTCAGCCCCACGGTCTCGAAAATCTGCGCACCCCGATACGACTTGATCGTCGAAATGCCCATCTTGGCCATCACCTTGACCGTCCCCTTGATCGCCGCGTAGATGTAGCGCTCCTCGGCCTCCGCATAGGTATAGTCTTCGAGCATGTTTTCGCGGATCATGTCGTTGAGGCTCTCAAACGCCATGTAGGGGTTGATCGCCTGCGCGCCGTAGCCCAACAGCAGGCAGAAGTGATGCACCTCGCGCGGCTCGCCCGACTCGAGCGCCAAGCCGACGCGAGTGCGCGTCTCCAGCCGCACCAAGTGGTGATGCACCCCGGACACGGCCAACAGCGCCGGGATCGGCACGTGGTCGGCATCTGCTTCCCGGTCTGAGAGGATGATCAGATTGCGCCCCTCGGCGATGGCCGCATCGACTTTAGCGCACAGCGCGTCCATAGCCTTGGCGAGTCCGGCTTCGCCAGCCTCGCGCTTGAACAGGATCGGAATCGTCGCCGCCTTGTGGCCAAAGAAATCGACCTGCCGCAGCTTTTCCAACTCGTCGTTTTTGAGAATCGGCCGCTGCAAGGTGATCTGGCGGCAGCTTGCCGGCTCGGGTTCCAGCAAATTGCGCTCGGGGCCGATCTTGGTCTCGGCCGAGGTAATCAATTCCTCGCGCAGTGGGTCGAGCGGGGGATTGGTAACTTGGGCGAAGTGCTGCTTGAAGTAGTTGTAGAGGAGCTGCGGCCGCTCCGACAGCGCCGCCAGCGCCGCATCGTTGCCCATAGAGCCGACCGGGTCTTTGAGCACCTGGACCATCGGCTTGAGGAAGACGCGCAGGTCCTCAAACGTATAGCCAAAAGCCTGCTGCCAGTGGAGCACTTCCTCGTGGCCGTCTAACAGAGGTGCGCCCTCAACTTCGGGCAAGTCCTCGAGCGCCACTAGATTGGCGTCGAGCCAAGTCTGATAGGGATGCTCCGTGGCGATCTGGTGCTTGATCTCCTCGTCGCTGATGATCCGGCCCTCCTCCGTATCGATCAAGGACCTTTGAAGACCACGTCTTCCGGCGGAATACTCAGCACGCCCGTTTCCGAGGAGAGCACCAAGGTATCGTCTTTCGCAATGTAGTAGCGCGAGGGCCTAAAGCCGTTGCGGTCGAGCATGCCGCCGACGACGGTACCGTCGGTAAAGGCCACCGAGGCCGGCCCGTCCCACGGCTCCATCAGACAGCTATGGTACTCGTAAAAGGCCCGTTTCTCGGCACTCATGGTCTCGTGGTTTTCCCACGGCTCGGGAATCATCATCATCACCGCGTGCGCCAGCGAACGCCCTCCCAAGGTCAGCAATTCGAGCGCATTGTCGAACTTGGCCGAGTCAGAGCCGTCTTCGTGGATGATGGGGAAGAGCTTGTCGATGTCATCGCCAAAGTACTCGGACGCCAGCATTCCCTCGCGTGCGTGCATCCAGTTGCCGTTGCCGCGCACGGTATTTATCTCGCCGTTGTGGATGATGTAGCGATAGGGATGCGCCCGCTCCCAACTCGGGAAAGTGTTGGTGCTAAAGCGCGAATGCACCAATGCAATGGCCGCCTCAAAGCGCTCGTCGCTCAAGTCGAGGAAATAGTCCACGACTTGGTCGGAGATCAGCATGCCCTTATAGACGATGGTTCGCGAAGAGAGGCTAGCCGGATAGAAGAAGTCTCCACCGGCGACTTCGCCGCTGTAGCGAATAGCGTTTTCAGCGCGCTTACAGATAACGTAGAGTTTGCGCTCAAAGGCCAGCGCATCGTCGCCCTGCACTGCGCCGCGACCGATGAAGACCTGGCGCTGAAACGGCTCGCGCAACTTGGCGGTGTGGCCCAAGGCGGCGTTGTGGGTGGGCACGTCCCGCCAGCCAAGCAGGCGCTGGCCCTCTTCCTCGACGATGCGGGCGAAGAGTTCCTCGCAAACTTGGCGCTGGGCGGGATCGGGCGGCAAAAACAACATGCCCACTCCGTACTCGCCCGGCGCGGGCAACGCAAAGTCGCAGATGGCGCTAAAGAACTTGTGGGGCAACTGCACCAACATGCCGGCACCATCGCCCGTGTTGGCCTCACAACCGCAGGCACCTCGGTGCTTGAGATGCTCCAAGACCTCTAAGGATTGGCGCACCAGTTTGTGCGACTTGTGGCCCTTGATGTTCACGACAAAGCCGATCCCGCAGGCGTCGCTTTCGCGGGCTGGATCGTAAAGACCCTGTTTTTGCGGGTATCCAGGTATTCGGGTCATCTTAATTTCCCTTGCTCTATCTTCTGAAAAAGAAGGGTTAATATATGAACTACGGCTATGTTGTCAAACGCCCTTACGCAAATTTACACAACTTTCTTGAAACATCCCTTGACAGCATCACCCTATATGGCCTAAATTGTGCCAACTTTTACTTTAAAACGGACAATTCAGGCCATGAGATGTTTTGACAAACAAGAGCAGCAGATCGTCCGCACCCTCATCCGCAACCCCCGCTGCTCGGACAACCGCATCAGCACCTTGACTGGCGTGCCGGTGCGCACCGTCAGCCGCAAGCGCGCCCGCCTCGAACAGGAAGGCATCCTCTTCTACTACGCCGCGGTCG
>JAGWBY010000076.1:17415-32356 GCA_021295675.1 Candidatus Latescibacterota bacterium
CTCCGAACCCAATGTCGCCAACGTCTTCAGCGAGCTAATCCGCGACAGCTATATCGCCGAAGTAGATGGCCACATCGCGCTGGTGATGATCGTCGAAGGCGAGTCTGACAGCGATGTGGCCGAAAGTGTCCAGGGCAAGATCATTCCCTCGCTGCAAAAAAATCACGGCGAGGACTCGATCCAAGAGATGCAAACCATCCGCCTGTTGGACCCCATCAGGCGGCTGCACAACTATTTGCCCATGGTAAATACGCAGGCGGGTTTCATCGTGGAATCTTGGCCCGACGACGCTATTTTCGTCGAGTAATAGCCCTATCCACTCTCCTTTACCGCGGCCACCAAATCCAACACCGCCTCTTTGGCGCTGCCGAAAAACATCAGTGCATTTTCCGCGGCAAAAAGCGGATTGGGCAATCCGGCAAATCCCGGGCTCAGGCTCCGCTTAATTACCACCACCGTGCGCGCATGATCCACGTCGAGGATCGGCATTCCGGCAATCGGCCCAGAATCCGCGTCGCGAGCGAGGGGGTTGACTACATCGTTGGCACCGATGATCAGCGCCACATCGGTCTGCTGGAAGGTCGGGTTGATCCGATCCATCTCCACTAACTTGTCGTAGGGCACTTCGGCCTCGGCCAACAGCACGTTCATGTGGCCCGGCATATTCGACCGCGACGCCGCGCTCTTCGAGCAAATTGGCCAAATCCCGCACGGCGTGTTGTGCTTGGGCCACGGCCATGCCATAGCCGGGGACTACCACCACGCGCCGGGCCGTGTCAAACAGCAGCGCGACTTCCTCGGCCGAGGTTGACTTGATCTTGCCGGCATAGACCTCGTCGTCGCTGGTTCCGCTTGCGACCTCGGCACCGACGCCGCCGAAGAATACATTGCCCAGCGAGCGGTTCATGGCTCGGCACATGATTTGCGTCAAAATCAGCCCCGAGGCCCCCACCAGTGACCCCGCGATAATCAGCACATTGTTGTCGAGCACAAAGCCGGTAGCCGCGGCCGCCAGACCCGAGCACGAATTGAGCAAGGCAATCACCACCGGCATATCGGCTCCGCCTATGGGCAATACGAGCAACAAGCCCAACAGCGAGGCCACGCCGACCATGGCCCAGAAGGCATCCGGCTCGCCCAGCACCAGCCAAGCACCCAAGCCCACACTGCCGAGAACCAGCACCCCGTTGCAAAACTGCTGGCCGGGAAACCGCACCAAGCCCTTGAGCACTTCCATCAGCTTGAGGAAGGCCACTATGCTACCCCAGAAAGTAACCGCGCCGATGATTCCAGAGGCAGCCGTAGCAGCCGTGAATTGGTAGGAAGGAGCCTGCGCCTCGCACCAGCCACCAACGCGGAGGCACCGCCGCCCAAGCCGTTAAAAACCGCCACCAGCTCGGGCATGGAGGTCAGGGGAATTTTTACCGCGAGGATCATGCCAATCAGCGCGCCTACTACGGCACCGAGCAAAATGTATTCGCCGGAGAGAATCCGCTGATCCAGCAGGGTGACGACGACGGCCAACAACATCCCCAAGGCACCCAGCAAATTGCCGCGCACAGCCGTGCGCGGGTGCGTCAATCCCTTGAGGCCGAGAATGAAGAGGACCGAAGCGACCAAGTAGGCGAAGTTGATCAGGGTCGCGCTCATGCGCTAGTCCCGCCTCCTAAACATCCCCAACATGCGGTGCGTCACCATGAATCCACCCACCACGTTGATCATGGCGAAGATGACAGCCGCCAACCCCAAATAGGTCGCCAAGGCCGAGTGCTCGGAACCAGCCGAGAGCAGCGCGCCGATCAGGGTGATGCCGGAGATGGCGTTGGACCCGGACATCAGCGGCGTGTGCAGGGTCGGCGGGATCTTAGTGATGATTTCAAAGCCGACGAAGACGGCGAGTGCAAACACCGTCAGCGCGGCTACTAGGACGTCCACTATGAAGTTCCTTTGCGAATGCGCGGATGGACGATCTCACCGCCGCGCACCACCAAGGTTTCGCGCGTGATTTCGTCCTCCATATCGAATTGCAACTCTCCCTCACCCGCCAAATGACGGAAGAAGGTCGCGATATTGTGCGAGTACATTTGGCTGGCGTGGTGCGGCACGGTCGCCGGTAGATTGAGCGGCCCCATGATCTGCACTCCATCCTCTACTACCGTCTCCCCAGGGCGCGTCAACTCGCAGTTGCCACCGCGCTCAGCAGCCAAATCGACGATGACCGACCCCGGCCCCATGCTCTGCACGGCGTCAGCCGTAATCAACAAAGGGGCTGGTTGCCCTGGTATGGCGGCCGTGGTGATGATCACGTCGCTCTGGCCGGCGACCTTGGCCAGTTCCTCGCGCTGGCGGCGATAGAATACCTCGTCCTGCGCTCGGAGTCGCCAGCATCGATGTCCAATTCCACGAATTCGGCCCCAAGGCTCTCGACCTGTTCTTTGACCGCTGGCCGCACGTCGTACGCCCTAATGACCGCTCCTAGGCGGCGGGCGGTGGCAATGGCCTGGAGACCAGCGACCCCTGCGCCGATGACCAGCACCCGAGACGGGGTCAACGTGCCAGCGGCTGTCATCAAAAGCGGGAACATGCGTGGCAGGGCCGCAGCGGCCAAGAGCACCGCTTTGTAGCCGGCGATAGTAGCCATGGACGAGAGCACATCCATGCTCTGGGCACGGGTAATGCGCGGCATCAATTCCATGGCGAACAGAGTCGCGCCGACATCCGCCAGCGAACACAACTCCGAGCCAGCGGTCAGCGGGTCCGAGGCCCCGATGAGGACTTGCCCGGAGCGGATCCGGGACAAGTCGGCGCGACCGGCCTCCGGGTTCGCGCCGAGCGTGCGCACCTGAAGCATCACCTCGGCACGGGCGAACACCTCGTCGCGGTCGGCGACGATTTCTGCACCGCGCTCGGCATAGGCCGCATCGGCATAGCCAGCGGCAGCACCCGCGCCCGACTCTATTAGGATGTCCGCATTGCAGGCCGCCAACCCGGACACAGCCTCCGGGACCAAGGCGACCCGATGTTCACCGGCAAAGGTCTCTTGTGCGATACCGACGATCATTGCTTAGTGGTGGGACACCAGCTTGTCGTGGTGCTTTTTGAGCTGACTCTCGATTTTGGACTCGGCTTCGGCGAGAGCCTTGTAGAGATTGTCCGCCGACCCGGTGGCCGCAAACGTGCGCTGCGGCACCTTGACGATAATTTCCACTTTGTCGTCGTGCTTTTCCTTGTCGAGGACGACTTCGCAGTCCACGATGCGGTCGAAGTAGTGTTCAAGTTTATTACAAGAATCGGCAATGTGTGCTTTGGTTTCTTCCGAGATCTTGCCGTGGCGCATGCTGATTCTAGGCTGCATCTCCTAATCCTTTCTGTTGACAAAATTTAACCGCTGACCCGCATTTAGGGCCGCTCGGCGAGCGGCTGATAGGTCCGCTGCACTGAGCCGGTGTAAATCTGGCGTGGGCGGCTGATTTTGGTGGCCTTGCTCTCCTCGTACCAATGCGCAATCCAGCCCGGCATGCGGCCGATGGCGAAGATCACGGTGAACATCTCCTTGGGAATGCCGAGCGCACGGAGAATGACGCCGCTGTAAAAATCCACGTTGGGATAGAGCTTGCGTTGAATGAAATACTCGTCCTCCAGCGCCACGGCCTCCAGTTCTTTAGCTATATCGAGCAGGGGGTCGTTGATGTGGAGCTTGGCCAACACTTTCTCGCAGCTCTTTTTGATGATCTTGGCACGCGGGTCAAAGTTCTTGTACACTCGATGCCCGAACCCCATCAGGCGGACCCCGGCTTTTTTGTCCTTGACCTGTGCGACGTAGTCGCTAACCGAGGCGTTTTCGTCGCGGATTGTCTCTAGCATGTTCACCACCGCCACATTCGCCCCACCGTGCAGCGGCCCCCACAGGGCGGAGACGCCCGCCGCTACCGAGGCGAAGAGATTGGCCTCGCTGCTGCCGACCATCCGCACCGTAGAGGTGCTGCAATTCTGCTCGTGGTCGGCGTGAAGGAGGAAAATCAAATCCAGCGCGTCAACCAGCACTTGGTCCGCCTCAAACTCGTTGTATGGCTGACTAAACATCATGTGCAGAAAATTCTCCGCGTACCGCTTCCTAGGGTGCGGGTACTCGATGTGGTGGCCCAACTGCTGGCGGTAGGAATAGGCGGCAATGGTGCGGACCTTAGACATGATGCGCGCGGACGCTTCGATGAAGGTCTCCTCGTCCTGAATCTCCAGCAACTCAGGATAGTAGCAGCTCAACGCATTGAGCACCGAGGACAACACGGCCATCGGCGGCGAGTTGGGTGGAAAGAGGCTGAAGTGTTGCTTTACTTCCTCGCGCAGCATCTGGTGCTTGGTCAGCAGCGCGCTGAACTCGTCTAGCTGCGCGGCGTTGGGCAACTCGCCCCAGATCAGCAAATGAGCGACCTCAATAAAACGGCTGTATTCGGCCAAGTCCTCGATCGCGTAGCCCCGATAGCGCAGGATGCCCGCATCGCCGTCGATAAAGGTGATATCGCTCTGGCAAGAGCCCGTATTGCCGTAACCAGGGTCTAGGGCGATATACCCGGTATCAGCGCGCAATTTGGCAATGTCGAGCGCCTTTTCGCCCTCGCTGCCGACGACGACGGGTAGCTCGATGCTCTGGTCCCCGGCCTGCAAGCGGGCAGTTTCCGCCATGTTTCGTTCTCCTGTAACTCGGTCGCTAGGTGCGCTGAATTGCGCCCAAGCGCGATGGACATGCTGTTTTTATCAGATAGTAGGCCCTAAAATTTGCACTGTCAATTGTCGCCGATACTCGCTGACAGGTGCTTAATACCCGTGAGAATTGAACGGCGACCAACCGCTATCTACTGGTGCGGAATAACCGGCAAGAGTACGTGGGACGGATACATTTTGGAGTGTTGCACCGTCTGTTGCGCGCGGCGCATTTCACTGTCCGTGCCGAGGTCGTTGCCGGTGTTGTGGTTTCTGTCGAAGCGCGGGAAATTGGATGAGGACACTTCGATCCTGATCCTGTGTCCCTTCTTGAAGACATTGCCGGTGACGGCCAAATCGATCTCGTACTGGTACGTTTGATCGGGCTGGAGCAACTTGGGTGCGACAAAGCCCTCGCGGTAGCGCGCCCGGACGATGCCATCGCAGAGATTCTTGGCGTACCCGCTAATTGACACATCTACCAGCTTGGCGGTCCAGTCGGTATCCAGCCCGTCTGTAGCCGCGTACAGAACGACCTTGATCGGCCCCGTCACCTCGAGGTCAGTTGCCAAAGGCTCGCTGGTGTAACAGAGCACGTCGCCCCTCATCTCCACATCGCGCTGGTCGTACGGCCCCCAGGGCACAATATGGGGCGAGCAACAGTTGTTTCCGCCCACGGTCTGCACGGGGAAATCGGGATCGTACACAAAGTGATCCGCCGGCTCGTCGCCCGGCTCAACCGGCGACAGGCCACCGTCACCCAACAGCGAGTTGGCGTTGCCAGCAGAGTGCAGATACCACTTTTGCCAGTCGGTCCTAGCCAGCGGCCATTCGTGCTCGTCTCTCCATTCATTGACGCCCATTATGAAAAGCCGCAGCGGAGCCTCGCCGACGATGCCGTTATCGATGCCCTTCATCCAATAATCAAACCAACGCAACTCCAACGCCTCCAAGTCGTACAGCGAGTTCGCGCCAAAGTCGATGTCACCGGTCTTGGTAGAAACACTGAGCGCGTGCGGCCAGGGACCGACGATGAGCTGGCTTTGCCTAGCTTCGGGCGTCCGCCCGTGCAGCCTTAGACCGTTGAAGTTGATAAAGGTGTTGTGGGAGTAGAGATCGTACCAGCCTCCCATGATCAGGGCGGGGGCCGCGATTTCACCCCACTTGTTTTCGACGTTGACCGCGTCCCAGTAGGAGTCGTATTCGGTGTGCGTCACCCAATCCCGCCAAAACTGTAGCGTCCGGCCCGCTTGTTGATCCATGTCGATGAGTGGGACCGAGCGAAAGGCCTCCGTCCAGTTGTGGTACTCGATGCTTTGGGCGGTGCGGCCATTGGTGCGCATCCCCCACGTGAGGGCGACGTTGAGTTGGAACGCCCCGCCGGGGTGTATTAGGCCCGAGTACAGATCGCCGCACATCACCCTTGGTGCTATGCACGTCAGGTACTGGCTACGGTGCGGCGCGCTCTGCCACTGCACCCATCCGAGGTACGATCCTCCGGCCATGCCGATCTTGCCGTCGCTCCACTCCTGCTGGCCAATCCATTCCTGCATATCAAAACCGTCTGGGCCGTGGCCGAACAGCGCATAGTGCACGCCGTCGGAGTCCCAGCGCCCCCGCACGTCTTGGATGACGCAGGCATAACCGTTATTGGCCAGTCGCATGGCTTTCTCAATCATAAGCGACGTGTTGTTGTCGTACGGCGTGCGCATCAACACGGTCGGAAACTTACCCGCTGCCTGCGGCAGATAGATGTCGGAAGAAAGATCGACACCGTCCCGCATAGGCGTGCGGATGTTCAATCTCATATCGACTGCGTAGTTTGGCTGCATAGTTGGTAGCCGCGCCCTATTGGTTGCGAATCGCTTCGATTTTAGCGTCGCGCTCGGCAAAAAGTTCGTTGCGGACTTTGCTCATTTGCTCTTGCACTTGGCGGCGCGCTTCAACGAGGGCCTGCGGATCTGCACCCGTGGCCTGCTCTAGCTGCCCCTTGAGCGCGATCTCCTGCTCGGCCCATTTGGCCTCGTACTGCTTGCGCACTTGGTCTATGGCCTCTTTCTGCTCATCTGTCAGCTTAATCCCCTCTGCGCCCCCGACTGCCTCGTTGGCCTTTTCCATGGCCAGCTCAAGTGCCGATTTCATGGCAAACTCTCCTGTTATCAATTAAGATTGAAAATAGAGGCTGGCCGCAATCGCGACAAATTGCGTCTCCTCCCTCTATTATCCAACTCACTACCCCAAAAGGAACCCCATGTCCAAACAGTGGAAAGTCTATCTATCCGGTGAGATTCACAGCGACTGGCGCGAACGCATCGTCCAAGCGGCCAGCGACCTGCCGATCGCGTTCACCGCTCCGGTCACCGATCACGCGGCCAGTGACAACTGCGGCACCGACATTCTCGGGCCAGAGGAAAGCAGCTTTTGGAAGGATCACAAAGGCGCACAGCTCAACGCCATCCGCACCCGCACCCTAATTCGCGACGCCGACGTGGTGGTGGTGCGCTTCGGCGATCAGTACCGCCAATGGAACGCGGCCTTTGACGCGGGGTTTGCCGCCGCCTGCAACAAGCCGCTGATCGTCCTCCACCCACCCGAGTTGCAACACGCGCTCAAGGAAGTAGATGCGGCTGCGCTCGCCGTGGCACAAGAACCCGAGCAGGTCGCGGACATACTGCGTTACGTCATCGAAAAGTAGTCACTGATGTTACGCATAGGCACCTAGGTATGGGATGCTTCGACTCCGCTTCGCTGCGCTCAGCATGACAGGTGCTGGCACGTTCTTGCTTTGTCATGCTGAGCGCAGCGAAGCATCTCCCACCCAAGAAGCCCGTGCGTAACGTCAGATAGTCAGCGCAGCAAAATCATCTTGTGCTGCGCGCGGTAGGAATCGGCTTTGAGCGCGTCGCGTCCCACTCCACCTCGTGCCGACCCGGCGGCAGCCGCCTCTCCACCAGCCGCGCGACCTCCTGCCCCAAGACGTTGTACACCGTTAATTGCACTAGGCTATAAGTGGGCAAATCGAAGCGGATTTTAGTCGTCGGATTGAACGGATTGGGCGCGTTTGGGTGCAAGGCGTAGTGCTTGGGACGCGGCTGCGCCCCCTTTTGCGCTTCGACGTGCAGCTCAGATCCCAATTCCAGCGTCCCCTCGCCCGCTAGCTCCAGCACGAGCATCTCGCCTTCAATGGCTGTACTCAACCATTCGCCGCCGAGGAAACGAGCCGCGGTCCACTCGTTCCCCGAATGGGGCATTCTTAACTGATAGCCCGCATCGGAGCCGCGCACAAAACCCGCATAGTCGTCTCGCTCCAAGCTCACGTCTATCGTTTCGCTGGCGCGGAAGACCGTCTCTCCATCGGCCAAAAGGTAAGTCGCGTCTTGCGCTACAAATCGGGTGAGCTGCCCATCGACATAGCGGACATAGCCAAAACGGGCGTCGCTAACCAAGCTCGCGTCCGGCCCAGATACAGCGACTTCAGACTCATTGCCGTTGCGAACCCAAGCCAAATCCCGCACCCCAGCTAACGATATTACGGCTGCCTCGGCCCCTTGCGCGGATGCGGTCTCAAACTCCGGCTCGGCATCCCCAATTGCCCGAGGATACAACACCGCCAAATAGCGCCCATCGACGCCCTCTTGCTGTACCCGCAACACCGCGTGGGTCTGCTCTTGGCGATAGTCAAAGGAGTGAATCGCCTCGCTCTCCAGCGCAACTCGGCCGGGCTGGTCGGGCAAAAACGCCAGCAACTCGGCCTTTGCCCGCGTCCAACGCGCCAAGTTGCCAGCACGGGCATACGTTCCCCCACTAGTGCCGCCGCCATTGCCGTGCAGCCGCCACTCGTAGGCGTGGCGACGGCCCGGATCGTCAATCTCATCGGCCACGAAGAAGTACCTGTGATCCGCAAAAAAGACCCGCCGCCTCAGCTCGACGCCCCGATAGGCAGCGCGGACTTCCGCGTAGTCACCAGCGGCACTCGTGAAGAACGCCTCGATAAAAGCGTCGTTGCGGTCGCCGATGGTCCCCACCACGGGCAAGATCCGACGCGGCGGCCCCTTACCATCGACCAGCACTACGTTGTGATTGCGGCCTTTGTTGACCTTGTCGTGGTTGTCAAAATTGATGTACCCTGCATCTAGGGCCAGCATTTCACCACCGGCGTAAATCACAAAGCTAGTCCCGTCGGGATGCTCGTGCGCGAACCCGTGCTCGCGAGCGATGCCGTTTTCGCCGCGCAAGAGCATGTACGTGGCCGCGGCCGACCAGTCGCTGCGGAAGACGGCGTCGCCTGCCCCCGGCATAAAAACCGACGGGCCGTGCGTCGGCTCTTGCGCGGGCACGCTGTCGTCGTATAGGGCAATGGCGTCCATCTCGGAAAACTGGCGCACGTACAGGCCGCGCTCGTTGTTTTCCCAATCCCAGCGATGGACTCCGCCGTTGGCTTGCACGGCCGCTAGGTAGTGCCCGTAGAAATCGTCTAAGTGGCCGTCGTCGATGTTGGGCCGCCGGCCATTGGGCAGCCGCAGGTTCAGGGACCACTCGTGCATCTTCTCGATCTTGGGATCGGCAAACAGATCCAAGCCGGTGCGGTTCTTGAGCGCGAACAAGTAGGGCAAATAGACATCCGCAGCGTAGCGGCTGTAGAACGGCCCCTCCGCATACCCTCCATCCCTCTCTTCAATCTGGAAGTCGAGGCTGCTAGTGACCATTTCCAAAGCGCGATCCGCCCATTCCTGCGGCGTACCTTCGCCACTGGTGTACTCGCTCAAGGCCATAGCCGCCAACCCAAGGCCGCCGTACGCGCGGATGTGCCAGTTGTCGAGATGCGGAGGGGAACAGCCCAAACCCCACCTTGCCAATCACAATGCCCCGCCACAGGCGGTCGGCTTCCTCGCCGAGGATTGACCGCATCTCCTGCAGGGCCTCGGGATCGTTGGCCGCAGCATAGGGGTGCAGGATGTCGTACGCCACGGCGTACTGGGCCACGACCTCGCCCTCGTTGTGCGGCTCGCCCAAATCGCCGCCCCGCGGCGGGAACGCCACCCCCTGCATCACCTCTAACGCGCGCTCGGCAAACGCGGCATTATCGGTCATCAGCCAAGCGAAGGCGAGGGATTTGGCGTAGCGGACCTCAGCGCGCTCGTCAACAAAGGTCGCCGGGGTGTTCCGCGCCCGCTGTAACACGATCCGCCACCACGTGGCGTACGGTTCGCGCTGGATGCGCTCTTTGAGTAGGGGAATATCTTCAGCAGAAAAAAGCAGGCCCGGATGCACTTCAGCGGACAGCGTCTGCGCGGCAGCACCCACAGGCGCGAGAGCCAAGGCGGCGCAAAGGGCCAAGGCGAGCATACGTCCTCTAAAAGACGCGGCGCAAATCAAAGCCCCACAGCAGCCCCAAGGTGACATAGCCTTTGCCGACTAGGATCTTGAAGCCGCCGACGGTCCGGCCAGGAGCATCGAAAAACATCCCCAAGGTGCCATACGCCGTCGCTGGGTCTAGGTGGCGGTAGCCTCCCCCGGCGAACAGCTTGCCCGGTCGGCCGGCAATCCACACCTCGTCGAGGACAATATAGGCCAGATCCGCACTGAGCGAGCGCAACCAATCCGTGCCGCCCGAGCAGCGGTAGTCCGCCACGCGGTATCCAGTCCGCGCATCGAAGCAGTAGGTACGGGTGGGATAGGGCCGGAAGTAACGAGGATCGTAATCGTCGCCTTCGTGAAAGCTCACATCGAGCACATTGGCCGAGCCGATGAGGCGCAAGCGGTTGAATACCGCCCTAAACCCCAAGGGGACGCGCACGCCCGCGCCGCGATGATCCAAGTTGATAAAACCTAACCCTACCGCAGCATAGTACCCGTCGCGCTGCCGCTTGGGCACCTCTTCGGGCACGACATCTTGGATGCGCACGGCCTCGGCCCCGCTCGCCAACAGCAAGCCGATCCAGATGAAGTGTATGTATGCGCGCTGTATCACCCGTTTATCCTCTACCTATACCTAATACAATCTAAAAGTCCCGGCAAAAATGCCAATGGCTCCTATAAGGGACGGTGCCACGCTTGCTAATTGAGTCGTAGGACGAGCCGACTAGGGTGGTGTAGATGAGCGTTCTAGGCCGCGTTCAGTGGTGTCGGTGGGCATCAGACAGATTGGACCAAGACTCTCTCGAATTCATCCGGTCTCGACCAGTGCGACACCGTGGACAGCGGTTCCATCAGCAGGAAATTTTCGTGTGTCCAGACATCGGAGGCATCATCGAAAAGAGAGACGAAATTCAACGCCTCGGGTCCCGCCGCGAAATGATCTGTCACTCTGTTCGCTGCGGAACGATTCGCCGTGCTCAACACATAGACCAAAGAACTGCGCTCGTGGGTGCGAACGTGAAAGTCCACGGTCCAGCCGCGTCCCGAGCGGCCGACCAGTTTCTCGAAACGCACGAACGGCAGTTCGCGTTCGGTCAAGTAGTCGGCGACTTCATCCGCGATTGATTCGACCGCTCGGGTCCGCAACGTGAACCACAGATCAGATACCCGTAGTGCCGCTTGGGCCACACGAGTGACTACCGCGGCCAACTGTTCATCAGGACGACACCGAGCTAGAAGCATACCTTGGTAGAATTCAACACCATGAGTTGTAACGACATCCGCGATCAGCCGGTTTTGCTGCGGGGATCGGCGCAGCGACAATGACTGCATCCGAAGCCATCCCGTGGTCTCCGCAAGATTTATAGAATAGGTCGATATTGTCTCCATCGGGATACAAATACGGTGTGCGAATCCGATGATAATCACCAAGTTCCGTGCAGGTGAACAGTTCACCAATCTGTCTCTGTATCTCTATACAGATATTAGTATTCATCAAACATCTCCATTTGCATGGGTGGCGGCTTTCTAAGCTTGCCATCGTGTTCAATGCCTGCTTCCTTACAGAACTGTTGCCAAACCTCCACGGGATCCGAAACCTGCGCGGTGATGTCACCCGGCTCATAGGCTTCTTTGTCCCGATGTTGTTCAGACCATGTATGCTTATGCTTTTCGCCGATTTGATTGCACTGAGGATTATGGTGGTCCTTGCCTAGGTCGAGTCCGTAGATACGACCTGCCGTTTTCAGAATGAGCACGTAGGTCAGAGTGCGCGCCAGCGGATTGTATCTGCCTTGAACAAAGAGCGGCCAACCTGCTGTTGACTCGATGTTGGCCCGGAATACCCACGCAGGGGAATGATCTTCGTCCTCGACCCAAGTGATATTGCCTTCAATGCGTTTCGATCTGTCCTCCATGATAGAGGCGAATTCAATGCTAGTCAATGACATATCTAGTACTTTCTCGACTTTTCGGCTCAGTGTCAATTGGCTGTTCTGCCTCGTTGGCATGCGACGAGCTTAGATTCGTCGATCCAGCCTTTTCGTGACAACACCTCAAAGGCGAGCCTGAGTTGTCGTATGGAAAACTGCTTCTTCCATTTGTGTTAAAAATTGTGTCTGGCCACCATAGCTAGGGTGCCGTACTTGAAAGACTCTATGCCGATACCTTAAGCGCTGTGCTGTTCGTGCAGCATCGTTGCCAATTGCAACTAGTCGACGTGGCTTTAGAAGAAGGATGAGTTGAGAGAGAAATTCCTCTCCGGTCCTGCGCTCAAGAGAATTATGAGATCGATTGCTGAAAGGATTACCGGGTTCGTGAGGGTGCAATGGAAAGACATTCCACAGGAAGACGGACACCTCGATCTGTGAAAGAACGCTCCAGATAACGGCAGCCGTCCTCTCAGCAACTACGCCACCTTTCGTTGGCCTCTGAATAGATAGCCCCCACCTTGCGGCGTATTCGTGAATATGCACATCGTCTGTTAAGGCAAGCCCTGTTCGCCTACCGCCGCGATAGCCAAGATCGCGTCCAATCCATATAGAATCAATATCCTGTTTTGTTGCAGCCTCAAGTACAGTCAATAATGTTTGTAAACGACGTTGTGGTGCATCATCTAGGTCGTGGACGACACAGCGATTTGAATACGGGTTAAAGGAATTCTCAAATTTCAGCTTACTCAATGCCTCCACAAATTGCGCCGGGTCCATGCTCTATTATCCATTCTGGCGAACTTGCGGCTCGGCGTTTCAAATCCGGTAATTCGCACCTGTCGTGGGGGCATGGCCTATGGATTTTCCATTGACGCCATAAATTCTGAGCCGCTAGCGCATGTTCCGCCCGTGCTTGGAGCGAGTGCCCCGTCGTGGATCATTATGGCCCAGCGAAGCTCTTGATACGACGCAACGAGATCTTTGAACAACGTGTCCAAGCGTTCCAATTCTGCGAAAACCTCAGATCCGTGTGTTTCTGCGCCCCCTGTTCGCTGCAAGGCGTCCCGGACATCGTGCAGTTCTTCCCTTTCCTTGCGGAAGTATTCCTCGCCTTTCTCCAGCGCGGACACAGCGATGTCGTCAGGGTCCATTTCGCGGCCCGGAGGAAAATCTTCAGCCGCTTTCTGGAGTCGCTCCTGAAAAGTGGAACAGACAGTGGCTACAGCATCGTGCCGCCCACGAAAGCCTTCAGTTAATATCTTTATTGCGCCTCGTAATTTGTCTCTGTTCCGGTTCGCGAGCAGGTCTGCAAGCCAATTCTGGCTCAGCACTTCTGATTGTTCAGGAGGCCGTGCCAACCAAATCAATGTTCCGGCGACGTTGTGGACCGTTTCGCCGCTGAATTCAGCAATTTTTTGTTGAGTAGCCATATTCAAACCCGCTTTCCGAAGTCCACTATTCGACTCTCAGGCTAAATTAATGACACGGCATGTCGGTGCAAGGATGATGACAAAGCGAATGGCGTGGCGCGCACCGCAATCGGCAAGCCGTCCCCTACCTTGCCCTCTCTACCGCGCCCCGTATTTTACCCTACATGATTCGCAAGATACAGTCCACTGCTATCGCCCTGCTCTTGGCGACCCATGCCAGTTGTCAGGCCCCGTCTGACGACGATGCTAAACCCGCTGTCTTCCAGCCGCAAAAGCCCGCTGAGATTCCCACGTATTCCTACCGAGTCGTCTGCGCCTTCCCTCACGACCCCACAGCCTTCACTCAAGGGCTGCTCTACGACGACGGCTTTCTCTACGAAAGCACCGGCCAGTACAGCCAGTCGTCCTTGCGCAAAGTCGAACTCAAAACAGGGACTGTCTTGCAACTCCACCAGCTAGACGACCGCTTCTTCGCCGAGGGACTCGCCCTCTTTGGCAATCGCCTCCTCCAGCTAACCTGGCGGGCCAACAAAGGCTTTGCCTATCGTCTCGATTCGTTTGAGCCGCTAGCGGAGTTCTCCTATCCCACCGAGGGCTGGGGGCTGACGTACGACGGAGAACTACTCGTTATGAGCGATGGCAGCGCGACCCTGTACTTCCGCGACCCATTTACCTTTGCCGAGGTCAGCCGAATCACCGTTGCAGCCCACGACAGACCCGTATCCCAGCTCAACGAACTCGAATGGGTTGCCGGCGAAATCTTTGCCAATATCTGGCAGACCGACACCATCGCCCGCATCGACCCGGAGACTGGCCAAGTCTCTGGGTGGATAGACCTGACCGGACTGTTGAGCGACGCAGACCGCCGTGGCTCGAACGCCGAGGTGCTCAATGGCATTGCCTACGACCCCGAGGGCGAGCGGCTCTTCGTCACCGGCAAGTGGTGGCCCAAGCTCTACCAAATCGAACTCATATCTCCTTCACCGAAAGGTACACCATGACCCAAGACCGCGTCCCCGTGTGCATCGCCGTGCTCACGGTCTCCGACACCCGCGACGAAGCAACCGACAAATCCGGTAAGCTGCTGGTCGAGCGCCTCGAAGCGGCCGGCCACGTCCTGCACGAAAAGCAAATCCTGCCCGACGACATCTATCAGCTGGATCGCCGAGCCCCGCGTCCAAGCCATCGTCACCACCGGCGGCACCGGCCTCACGGGCCGCGACGGCACGCCCGAAGCCGTCAGCGTGCTCTTTGACAAAGAAATCGAGGGCTTTGGCGAGGTCTTTCGCGTGCTGTCCTACGATGAGATCGGCACTGCGACCTTGCAGTCGCGCTGCGTGGCCGGCGTCGCCAACAGCACCTATATCTTCTGCCTGCCCGGCTCCTCGGGAGCCTGCGCCACCGGCTGGGACAAGCTCATCGGGCCGCAGCTAGATTCCACTAACCAGCCCTGTAACCTCGTCGATCTGATGCCGAGATTGTCCGAAATTTGACGCGAGGTGTTGCGCACCGGCCCCTTGG
>JAGWBY010000077.1:0-29615 GCA_021295675.1 Candidatus Latescibacterota bacterium
GCGGATGCTCGGGCTTCTGGCCCTGACTGGCGTTGGCGACGCTCCAGCACTAGTCGGGTTCGAGGAACCAGAAAACGGTGTTCATCCGCGCCGAATCCAGTTGATTGCAGAATTGCTGAAGACACAGAAAACCCTGAACCAGACCCAGCATATCATTACTACGCACTCGCCGATCTTACCCGATCTACTAGGCGACGAATCCCTGTTCGTGGTACGCCGCCTGAACGGCCAGACTCGCATTGATTCGTTTTCTACTTGGGGGCCACTGGCACGGCGCGGTGATATCATTCAAGCGCTCTCCGATGAGGAAGAAGAACTGCCAGTGTCTGCACGCATCATGCGAGGGGATTTCGATGCGTGAGATCGCGCTCTTCGTCGAGGACTATGCACATCGTCAAGTCATAGGCGCACTGGTACAGCGAATCGCCGAGGAATGCGAAATCGCTATACAGCTCGACTGGCGCAATGCAGTAAATAGCCGCGCCCCAAGGAGACCACGCCCATGAGAGCGACCATATACACATACCCCTGGGACTTGACCGACGAGGGCATTGACCCAGCCCTAGACACCATCGCCCACACAGCAGGCCTCAACAGCGTCAGCTTGGCCCAGAGCTATCACGTATCGACGTACTTTTTGCCGCACAATCCCCGGCGGCCCCTCTACTGGGGAGAAGAAGGCGCACTCTACTTCCAGCCGTCCGCTGCCTTTTACGACGAGAGCCCCATCGCACCCCTGATCAGCAACGTCGTCGATGGCCCAGATTACATGCACCGGATCGCGGATAAAATCAGGGAACGCGGCCTCGACCTGACGAGTTGGCTGGTCTTCAACTACAACCACTACCTGCCCCAGCGCTATCCAGACGCGGCCAAGCACGATCCCTTTGGCTATGCCCGGCCAGCCCCTTGGTGCGCGACTACGCTCGCGCGCTCTGCCGCGATATCGCCGCGCAGTTCCAGCCCGACGAATTCCACCTCGAATCGCTGGGCTACCTGCACTTCAGCTACGGGTTCCGCAATCCCAAGGTCGGCGTAAAAATCACGCCCTTCTGCGAACTGCTGATGGGATTGTGCTACTGTCAGCACTGCTTGCAGCGGGCCGGTGCCCTCGGCTTGGACGGAGAGAGCTTGCGCGCAGATGTCGCCGAATTCCTCGCCCGCGAACTCGCCGCTGAGCCTGCCCCACAAGACATGCAGCCTCCGAGTGCCGACCGCCTCGCCACCGCCTTTTCCGACCGCCTGCAAACCTTTCTCGACGCCCGCGTCGAAACGGCAACTTCGCTGGTGGAAGAAGCCATTGCCATCGCCAACCAAGCCGGTGCGCGTGCTTCGTTCTTCGGGGGCCGCGACCGGACCGTCAACGGGCTGGACTCGGATCGCATCCTCCGCAACGTGTACATGGTCAACGCCGGCGTGGGTGGCGAGCCGGACGCGCTAGCCGCTAGCGTCCGCTCTCTGCGCGGTGAATTCCCCGCCGACACCGGCCTGAGCGCCATCGTCAACCCTGGGGGATTCGCCGACAGCGACGCGCTCGGCGCGCACCTGACCGCGCTGCACCAAGCGGGCGTCAATGGCTACGCCTTCTACAACTACGGACTCATCCGCCGCGCCCACCTCGAATGGATTGGCACGCACCGCCATTTGTGGAAATAAATGGCATGTAGGGGCGACTCTAAGAGTCGCCCCTACACAGACGGTGCCCCTACACAGATGTACAACGCATCCAAAGGAACAACCGCCATGGACCCCCAAATAATCCAACGCGCCATCGACGCGCTGCCCCGCCACCACCTGACGCATTTGCCAACGCCCTTGCAGCACTGTCCGCGGCTGTCGGCCGCGCTCGGGGGGCCACAGATATGGATCAAGCGCGACGATCTCACCGGCCTCGCCTTTGGCGGCAACAAGTCCCGCTCGAGGCTACGGCCCAAGGATGCGATGCGGCCGTGCTGAGCGCGGTCGTCCAGTCCAATCACTGCCGCCAATTCGCCGCGGCCTGCGCCCAACTCGGCCTCAAGGGCGTCGTCGTCCTGCGCGAGAACGATTCCATCATGGGGCGCAAGTCGCCAGTCCAAGGCAACCACCTTTTAGACCAGCTATGCGGCGCGCGCATCCGCTTTGCTCCGCCCGAGGGCGTCGGCGCAACCATAGCCGAGGAAGTGGAGCGGCTCAAAGAAGAGGGGTACAAACCTTTCAGCGGGCTGTCCGGCCTGTTGTCGCGCGTTGCCTACATCCAATGTGCGTTGGAAATCGAAACCCAACTGCGCGCCTCGGGCATCCAAGCCGACGACGTGGTAATCGGGTCAGGGGGAACCAGCTTGGCCGGGTTGGTAGCCGGCTTCTCCCTCTTGGGGCGCTCGGCCCGCTTCCTCGGCACGCCCCAGAGCAAGATGGGCCAGCGCGAAGGAGTGTCTGAGCGCATCGCGCAATCCGCTGCAGAAGCGGCAGCCCACCTTGGCCTCGAATGTGCGCCCGACCCAGAGCGCATCGCCGTGACCGATGAGTACGTCGGCCCGGGGTTCGGCCATTTGGACCGCGCCACGCTCGACAGCATACGCCTCCTCGCCCAAAGCGAGGGCATCTTCGTCGATCCCACCTATTCGGGCAAGGGATTGGCCTGTCTAATCGATCTGGTGCGCCAAGGGCGTTTCCGCGACAGCGCCAACATCGTCTTCGTCCACACCGGCGGAACGCCGCTGCTATTCTCCTATGGGGAAGCCCTGCTCGACTAGGGAGCTAACCCCAACGGCCCAACCAACTCGTCCAGCACGTCCGTCAACGGCTGTGGATTGTCGAGGTCGGCGATGATGGCCGCCAAGAAGATCACGCCACGGCGGCGAGCAAAATCCGCAATCTGCGCGTAACTCAGCTTGGGCAGGTCGGCTAGCTGCTCGCCAACTAAGTGCGAGAGTCGCTGCTCTAAGATCGGCGGCCGCTCGGCGTACGGCATGTTCTTCAGCAGCAGGATTAGGTCGTTGCGCGCTAAGACGCGCTCGCGGACTCCGTAGCCCAAGCGGCGGCAGTATCCGGCAAAATCGTCCAAAGCATCCGCCCGCCCCCCTGCCAAACCCAGTACATCCTCCTGCGCAAAGAGGCTCGTCATTATGGTCTGCGCGATCAGGTAATGGCCCCAGACCGTGGGATGCAAATACTCGGTGATTAGCTCGTCGCCGACCAAACCGGCCGGAGCATGGGTGGCAAACGCCTGCTCCACGTCGATCAAAATCGCCCCAGATTCAGCGGCCAAGGCGCGAATGGCGCGGTTGAAAGGAGAGCAGGCCCGCAGGTGAATGCCGTCTAAATCGCGGGCGCGTACCAACGC
The DNA here is from genome assembly GCA_021295675.1 of Candidatus Latescibacterota bacterium. The sequence continues at coordinate 3,326 of JAGWBY010000077.1, forward strand.
AGCTAGTGCCTGCGCTGAATCCCCGGCTGCCTGGTGCGCCAAGCCCGCGTCAAAGTGCAGAGCCGCGTGCTGTGGATAATCCGCGGATGTAGCGTCCGGTGGGACCGATCCCAGCCAAATTGGAAACCAGCGTACAGAGCGCGACCGGCACCTCGCGCTCGCGCAGCACTTCGACTATCTCGGCCATATTGCGCCGGTAATAAGCCTCGGTCTGCCGGTGTGCCTCATCCTCCAAGTAGATCTCGCGCTGCACCAAGTGGACGCCAAAAGACTCGGCGGGTGCGGCGGGACGCAGCGCCGCCGCGACGTAGTGCAGCAGACTGTCGAGCAAGTAGTAGGTCTTGGTCCGCTGCAAGAACATCTGCAACCGGATGAAGTACCAATTGCCGCTCAGGCGCACAAACGGGGTCGCGGCCCCGTACGGCCCCACGAACTCGTTGTGGCCAGCGTAGATCAGCACCAGATCCGGCTCGTACTCGACCACCTCCTCGACAAATTCGCGCACGACGAAGGAATTGATGGCCGTGACGCCGCAGTTGACGACCTCGATCTCGCGCGCTGGATACGCATCGGCGAGCATCTGTTGCAAGAAGTTGGGAAACGAGGTATAGGCGGGGTTGGGGAAGCCGAGCAGGGTTGAAGCTCCCAGCGCGAACACGCGAAATGCGCGCGCGTCTTTGTCGCGGGCAAAGCGATCCTGCCCAGGGGCCAAGCGCACGCCGCGCAGCCTGCGGATTGATGCGGTAGGACGAGTCGCTGGCTGCAAAAAGAGCGTCGTCCGGGCCGACACCCACCAGCCACAAGCCCGCCTCAAAGAGCACGACCAACGACAAACCAACTAGTAAGGCAATGGCCCGGTCTTTTGCCTTATTTGTTGTTTTTACTTTGTTTGTCGCGTTCATAATAAAATTAAGAATTAGGAATTAGGATGCTGGGGCATCCCCCTTACGAGATGCTGACATTTATGAAATAGCTTGAATTAATAGTAAATTCCTAATTCCTAATTCCTAATTCCTAATTCATCAGCCATGTCCACCATCCCCTCCCCTGACAATACGTCGGCCGCCATTACGGGCCGGAGCATCCTCGTCGGCGCCGCGCTGAGCTTGGTCATTGCCATCGGCATTCCCTATGGCAGCATGGTCATCCAAGGCTCGCGCCTTGGGCTAAGCTCGGCCACGCCAGCGGCCTTCTTCCTGCTGTTCATACTGCTCCTGACCTTCCAAATCGCCTTGGGACGCTGGGGTTTTCGGCGCGGCGAGTTGGTCGTCATCTTCGCCATGATGGCGGTGGCCACGGCCATTCCCACGCGCGGCGTGGTGGGCATGCTGCTGCCCATGATCACCGGCACCTTCTACTACGCCACTCCCGAAAACCAATGGGCCGACGTAGTCCATCCGTTTCTCTCCGATTGGATGGTGGTGTACGACCCGGCCGCAGTAAAGGCATTTTACGAAGGCACCAAAGGCTCGGCCATTCCCTATGACGTCTGGCTCAAGCCGCTCGGGCGCTGGTTTGTATTCTACGCGGCGTTTTACGCAACCATCATCGCGGCCATATCCATCTTGCGCCGCCAGTGGGTTGACAACGAGCGCCTCGTTTTTCCGCTGGCCCAAGTCCCCCTCGCCATGATCCAAGACGACAACGGCGAGCAGAAAAGCCTCAAACCCTTTTTTCGCAACCCCATCATGTGGTGCGGCTTGCTGCTGCCCTTCTTGTTCAACAGCACTAACGCCCTGCACCACTACTTCAACTTCGTCCCCTCCCTCGCCCTCCAGACCAGCGTCGAACTGTTCAGCCGCACGGCCTCGCTCAACATCCGCATCAACTTCCTGATGTTCGGCTTTGCGTACTTCATCAACTCCAATATCGCCTTCAGCCTGTGGTTTTTCTACCTGCTCCACGTAATACAAGAAAGCATCTTCCGCTACATCGGCATCTTCAGCCCCGAGGAGCTAGGGCCTTGGACTGGGTCTGGGCCGGTGGGTGCGATCATGGGGCATCAGATGATGGGCGCGCTCATCGTCTTAGTGTTCTACGGGCTGTGGACGGCGCGACCCCACCTCAAAAACGTCCTGCGCAAGGCCCTATGGAGCGACGACCGGATCGACGACTCGCAGGAGATACTCTCCTATCGAGCCGCATTTTGGCTCTTCGTCGGCGGTGCCAGCGCGATGGGCTTCTGGCTGTGGAAGAGCGGGATCCCAGCTTGGATCGTGCCCTTCTTCCTGTTCTCGTCGCTGGTCATATTCATCGGCCTAGCGCGCGTCATCGCCGAAGCGGGCATGCCCACCGTAACCCCAGAAATGGTCCCGGCCGGCTTTGTCGTCTCCGGCGTTGGGGTCCCGGCGCTCGGCGCGCAGGGCATGGTCGCCACGGGCTACTCTTTGGTCTGGGCGGGGGACCTGCTGGTCTTTATGACCGCGCCCCTCGCCAACAGTCTGCGCTTGGGCAGCGCGATTAGCGGCACCCGGCGGCGGCTCTTTTGGGCCATTGTCGCGGCCATGCTCATCAGCCTCGTGGTCTCCTGCTGGTTCATGCTCTACCTCGCGTACCGCGTCAGTACTTCACGGGCTTTGCCAGATACCCCTCGGACTTTGCCGCGAAAAAACTCGCCAATCCCACGGGGCCAAGCCTCGTCGGGTGGCTGTGGACGGGTTTTGGTGCCCTGATCATGGGCGGCTTGATGACCGCCCGCCACTTCTTCGTATGGTGGCCTTTTCACCCGCTCGGCTTTGCCGTCAGCACCGGCTGGGTAATGAACAGTATCTGGTTTTCGATCTTCTTAGCTTGGCTCATCAAGATCACCGTCCTCAAATACGGCGGTCCCCGCACGTATCTCCTCACCCGTCCCTTTTTCGTCGGAGTCGTGCTCGGCCAGTTCGTCGCCGCCGGCCTGTGGCTGGTAGTGGATGGATTTACCGGCATGGTCGGCAATCGAACACCTGTATATTAGAAGGAAAAAATATCTATGCGTCCTCTATACATCCTCGCTATCACTATCGCCCTCGCGGCTTGCTCGCAGGAAACGAACGCGCCCGTGGCGCGAGTCGATGAAGTGCCCATCTCAGGAGAGAGCCTGCGGTCCTTTGTCGAAAAGCTGCCCGTAGGCTTGCGCAACCCCGAAGGCGGCGACGCAGCGCGGCGGCAATACGTGCAATCGCTCATCGACCGTCAACTAATCCTCAAAGAGGCCCTCGTCCACGGGCTGGATACGCTGCACGCGGTAAAACGCACCGTCGATGAGGCCGTAGATGCGCGCGTCATCGCCCTCTATCGGGCGCGCAACATAACCGCTCAGGTGCAAGTTCCCGAAGAAGACGTGCGGCGCGTCTTTACTGAAGAAGGCTACCACCGCGAGCGCAAGCTCAACGCAATTTTGGTTCACACCCGCGCTGAAATCGAAGCGGCCATGGCCGCGCTCGACGCTGGACAGCCCTTTGCCGAGGTAGCCCGCGCCCACTCGCTCGACAAGCGCTCGGCTGAACAGGGCGGCGAGTTGGGCTTTATTGGCCGCGAGGCCGCGCCCAGTCTGCACATCCCGGCCGAGGTCTTCAATACGCTGCCCTTGGGAGAAATATCCGCTCCTTTGCGCGCTGGCCTCAGTTGGCACATCGTCCTCTTCACCGAAGACCGCGACACACCCTATGAGCGCTACCGACCCCTCATTGAGGAGCAGCTATTCAGCGAGCGTCTAGGCCAAGTCGAGGCCGAGCATTTTGAGTCGCTCCGCGCGGCCGCCGGGGTGGCCCTCGACCGCGCCGGACTGCAACTCATGCTCAGCGCAGCCCAGCGGGAAGACGTCGCACTGCTCGACACGTGCGCTGCGCCGCTCTACACCTTTGCCGAGGGGCAAGCCACAGTCGCTGCAGCATACAAGGCCCTGCGGCGGCTCAATGCTCAGCGCAGCCTCAAAGACAGCACGCGCGCGCGCACCGAGCTAGACAGGCTCGTGCTGCGCCCCCTCCTTCAGCGCCGCGCCGCCCGCGAACAGGGCCTGTACGACAATCCAGACATCCAACGGCTGGCCAAGAGAGCCTACCAAGACGCGCTGCTCAACGCCGTGCGCAACCGCTTCGCAGCCATCGAAATGCTCTCCGACGCCGAAGTGTGGTCCTACTACGACAGCCATCCCGACATGTTTTATCACGAAGCTGCTCGCGTCCAGCCCGGCCGAGGCCCAGTGGCTCAGTGACCAGCTCGCGGCCGGCGCGAGTTTTGCCGATCTCGCCGACCACAGCGTGCGCGCCCAAGCCGTTAAATCGCAAGCGCGCTTCCACTTCCATCCGCGCGACGAGAAGCTCTATCCACGCCTAGTCTCGGCCATTTATGCGGCGGAACCCGGCCAACTCGTCGGGCCAATCCGGGTCCGCGACGGGTACTCCATTTTCCGCGTCCAAGGACGCAACCCCGGCAGGGTCGAGCCATACGAGCAGGTCCAGCGCCGCGCCCGCGCGCTGTTGCGCCGCGAGCGGGAAAACGCGGCCTTCACCAGCTTCGTCAAAGACCTGCGCCAGCGCTATCAGAGCCGGGTCGAGATCGACGAGCGAGCACTCAAGGTCGCCCTGCCGGATTCGCTGGTCCAAGGAACCTGAGCGATGATCGCGCGCCTGTTGCTGATTTTGAGCGCAATCGCCTGCGCCGACCAACCCGACCCGCAAGACGCGGCGCGCCCCGCAGAAGCTCGCCGCTTGCTCCAGCGCGGTACGCTCTTTTTGCAACAGGCTCGGCCCAGCCGCGCCCTAGTAGAACTCACACAGGCCGTGGCACTCGATTCCGCGTCGAGCACCGCCCATTTTCAGAAGGGGCTAGCCCACGCGCGGCTCGACCAGCCCACTGCTGCCATCGCGGCCTTTGAACGCGCCTTAGTCCTGACGCCCGACCAGCCCCGTGCGCACTTTGCCCTCGCCGCGGTGCTGCGCGACCAGCATCGATACCTAGAGGCCGCAACCCATCTGGAGCAGGCCATTGCCCTCGCACCCGAACGCGCTAAATATCACTTCTATCTAGGCGAAGTGCACCGCGCCACCGGCGATTTTGCCGGCGCACTCACAGCCTTCAACCGCACCATCCAACTCGCACCCGACCACCTTGAGGCCCGCTACTACCACAGCGACCTACTCGTGCGCGACCAGCAATTATCCCAAGCGCGCACGGGTTTTGCCGACCTGCTCGCCCGCGATCCCGACCACATCCAAGGCGGCTTAGGTCTAGGCGGCTTGCTCATCCGCCTCGGAGAACCCACAGCGGCCATTCCCGTACTCGAGCGCGTCGCCGCCACCGACCCACACAACCCCGCTCCCCACTACCTGTTGGCCCAGGCCTACGCCGAGAGCGACCGCCGCGCAGAAGCCCGCCGCGCACAGGGGCGCTTCCAGCAGTTGAGCGCGGCCGAACGCCACCTCAATCAAGGCAATATTTACATTCGCCAAGGCGCGTGGGACAAGGCGATCGACTCCCTAAAGCGCGCCCTCGCCAGCGATACTACTTCGGTGGAAATTCGCCTGCGTCTCGCTACCGTGTACGCGCAGCAAAAGCGCTTTGCTGACGCCCGCGCCGCGCTGGAGCAAGTCCTCGCCCGCAATCCCGATCACCGCGACGCCTACATCACGCTGGGCAACCTGTACTTGCACGGGGGAAGGTCCGAAGAAGCTGCCACACATTTTGTGCGCTCTTTGGCGATCGATCCCGATTCCTTTGCCGGAGCCTATGGCTTGGGCCGCGCACGCTTCAAAAGCGGCGACTTTGCCGGAGCTGTCGCTGCGTTGCGCCAAGCCCTCGCCCGCAATCCCGATCACCGCGACGCCCACTATGCCCTCGGGCTGGCCTACGTCCGCCAAGCCAACTACCGCGATGCCCACACCCATTTCGCTCGCAGCATTGCCCTCGACCCAGACCACGCGGAATCGCACTACGGGCTGGCGCTGATCCTCATGCAGCAAGGACAGCGAGAACAAGCGCGGCAAGCCTTGCAAAAGGTGCTCGCCCTCGCCCCGGATCACCAACGCGCCCGGGCTAAGTTAGGCGCACTGGACCAAGCGCCATGATCCGCTCCTTCCGCGTCCTGTGCTTGACTGGCCTTTGCATTGGCTGCCAAGCCCCGCCCGAGGCCGAAAGCGACCGCGTCTATGCCGAGGCCCTGAGCTTGCTGCACCAAGGGCGGTTCTCCGAGTCCGCGTCCCTCTTCCGGCACGTCGTCAGCTTGGCACCCGACAGCGCGATTGCCCAGATCCGCCTTGGCGAAGCCATGATCCGCCAAGGCCGCTGGCAGAGCGCGGGCCGCCTGCTCGACGAGCTGCCGACTCCTGCGCGCCAGCGGCCAGAGGCTCGCCTGCTCGAAGCGCGTCTCCTCGCCTTTGGCGGTTTTGCTCGCGAAGCCGAACTCGCCGTCAATGAGATTCTCGACCAATACCCCAACTCGCTCGACGGCCGCCTGCTGCTGGCCGAACTGTATTTGCAGGCCGCTGCTACCATGAACCTCGAGCGAGCCACGGCCTTGTGCAGCGAAGCGCTGACCGCCCAACCCCAGCGCCGCGACGCACATTACCTGTTGCTCCAAGCCACGCTGCGCCTCGGCCGTTTTCCCACGGCCTTGGAACGCAGCCGCTCGTTACTCGACGCCTATCCAGACGATGGCCATGCCTATCTCTTGGCGGGCACGGCGGCTTTCTGGGCGAGAGACGACCGCGCGCGGCCTTGGCTCGAAAAAGCGGTTGATCTATTGGAGTCGATCGACCGCCTAGAGGCTCTGTGGCTGCTCAAGCTGACCCACGAGCGGCAGGGCGAAGATGCACCGGCCCTGCTGCCGCGCTATCGCTTTCCCCTGCGCGCCTCCGTGCCAACAGCGACCGACTCGCGCTTTGTCGATGTGGCCGCGCACGTCGGCGTGGCCAAGAAAGATCGCGGCCGCGGCAGTGCTTGGCTCGACTTTGACGGCGACGGCGACTTCGATCTTTTCAGCGTTGGCATCCAAGTCGAACATTCGCTCTACCGCAACGACGGCGGCCAATTTCGCGATGTCGCCCAAGCGACTGGACTAGCTGACGCGCGCGGCGGTTGGGCCGCAGCGAGCGCGGACTTTGACAACGACGGCGACGACGACCTCTTTGTCAGCCGCGATGCCTGGGAGGGCCGGGCACCCAACTCACTGTACAGAAACGACTCCGGCGTCTTCATCGACAGCGGGCGTGCCGCAGGCTTGGCCGACTCCAGCGATAGCTTTACGGCTACTTGGCTCGACTTTGACGGCGACGGATACCTCGATTTGTACGTGGCCAACGGCATCACGGGTACGGGTGCGCCAAACGCTCTCCTGCACAACCAGCAAAACGGCGCGTTCCTCAACGTGGCCGCCGCCGCCGCAGTCGCCGACTCGGGCAGGACCATTGGCACGGCTGCTGGCGACTTCGACGGCGATGGCCTGACCGACTTGTACGCGGTCAACATCGGCCAGCTCAACCGCCTCTATCGCAACCTCGGCGATGGCACCTTTGTCGATGAGGCCGAGCGCGCTGGAGTCCTTTTTCCAGTGGAAGGCGGGTATGTGGCGTTCTTTTTTGATCTTGACAACGACGGTCATCTCGACCTATTTGCTTCAACTATGAGCGCCTTTCCCGATGTCCTCAACAGCATGGTCACCGGTGAGGCCATAGAGCCGAACCGGCCCTTTCTCTATCGCAACCTCGGCGACGGTACCTTTGCCGACATCGCAGTCGCCGCGGGTCTCAAGCGCTCTTTCGGCAGTATGGGCGCGGGCCTTGGCGACCTAGACAACGACGGCTTCGTCGATATCTATCTGGCCAACGGCGGCCCGCAAATGGCCCGCCTCGAACCCAACGCACTCTACCGCAACATGGGCGACGGCACTTTCGCCGACATCACGGCCACTGCGGGCACCGGCAGCCTCGGCAAGGGCCACGGGGCTACCTTCGCCGACTTCGATCAAGACGGCGACTTGGACCTGTACGCTGGCTTGGGCGGCCACTACGACGCCGATACGTGGGACAATGCGCTCTATCGCAACGATGGCCCGGTGCAGCACTACTTATCCATCGAACTCGTGGGCGCGCAGGCCAATCGCAGCGCCCTCGGTGCGCGCGTCGCCGCCTTTGCTGCGGGTCGCGTCATTCGCGCTCAGCGCCAGAGCGGCTTTGGCTTCGGCAGCAGCAACGAGCCGCTCCTGCACCTCGGGCTGGGGTCGGCCACCCGCGTCGATAGCCTGCACGTGCTCTGGCCCGGCCAGCCCCCACAGCGCTTCTTTGACCTGCCCGTCGATTGCCGCATCCGCATCGCACAACGCGAGGCGCACTACCAGATGCTCAGGAGGCCACCATGAGACTCTTAGCGTTTCTCGTCCTCTGCTTGGCACCACTGATCGCAGCCGACGCCCAAAAGGGCCACCGCGTCACCAGTCGTTCCGTAGTGGTCAACAGGGCCGCGCACTGGCACAACTGGCAGCTCCCCACCCACGCCGTGAGGGTATCGCCGGACGGCGCAGTCGAGCCGCACTTTTTCCGTGAGCGCTTCAACCTGCTCGACGATCTAGAGACCTTTACCCGCCCCATCCCCGAGCTGCGTCGCCGCAGCAACCAGACCGCCATCCTCAACATCGACAGCACCCAGACCCGCGACGTGAAAGGCGAGATCATTCTCGATCGCAAGGGCAATCCCATCTACTCCTATTTCTTTCGCCCGGGCATCAGCCGCGTCGGCTCTAATGCTGCCGCGGCCGCCAACATCCTCGACGACGATCCAACCACCTTCTGGGAGCCCGACCCGCAGGCACCGCTCGACGACTGGTGGATCGAAATAGACCTAGGCCGCGTCGTGGCGGTCGATTCCCTCGTCATCCATTTCGTCGAAGAAGACCTGGGCGATCCCTTCTTCCAGTTCCGCGTCCTCGCCGCGCCCGACCAAGAGCCGGTGCAGGAAAACGCCGACAAAATCACCTTTGAACGCATCGCCAACACCAAAGCCCCCAACCGCGAGCAGCGCACCTTTCGCATCGGTCTCGAACAGCTCTACGCCGATCCCAACTGGCAGGGCAAGCTGGTGCAGACCATCCGCATCGTGGTCAGCGATACGCGCGGCGAGCGCGGCGAGCGCATCAGTGAAGAGGAATGGCAGGCCCTGTCAGCCGACGAGCGCGGCGCGATTGTCTATTTCATTCGCGACGAACAGGGCTTTGAAGAGCCGGTCGAGCAAGCGATCTATGAAAGCCTCGACCTCCAGCGCCAAGGCCGCTTGGATTACTACCGGCGCGAGCGGCCGCGCCTAGCCGGAATCGAGGTGTACGGATTTGGCGACAACATCAGCAGCGGGTTGGTGGCCGGCGGCGGTCAACTCAACCTGACCGGCGACGGCTTTATACCAGGACCGGCTTTTGACGCGGATTTCAACACCAACTTCCTGCACCTCGTTTGGTCGCCGACCATCGATCGCGGCGTGCTCACCGTTGACATGGGCGCGTCGTTTTGGCTCGACGCCATGCGCATTTCCTCGACCCGGCCCCGGCCCTATATAGACGGGTACTTGATCCGCAGCTCTGACGGCTCGCGCGACACGCGCGGCAAGATCAAGTGGACGCGCCTCAGCCCCCGCTTCCGCGAGGACAATAGCTCCGACCGCTTTGAGCACATCGTCGACACCTATACTCCCAGCCCCAAGCTCCGCTTTCTCGAAATAAGCGTCATCTCGGCGGACCCGCGCCGCCGAGGCGGGTACAACACCGGACCGACCATTGCCGAGTACCAGCTTTTTTCCACGGGCTATCCAGCGCAAGTAGTGCTGACCTCCGACCTGATTGGGCTGCCTGGGGCGCGCAACTTCGGGGCCATTACTTGGGAGGCCGAGACACCCCCAGGTACGACCGTCGCAATCCGCACCCGCACCGGCGACCTGCTGGGCAAGGTCGTTCGCTACTTCGACAAAACGGGCAACGAAATCACCTATGACGCTTGGAAAAACCTTTTGGCCCGACTCAAGGGACCAGCCGACACCACCTTCGTGTCCACCAGCGGCTGGAGTCCTTGGAGCCGTGCCTACCAGCAGCCCGGTGACATCGTCACCTCTCCCGGCCTGCGCAAATTCATGCAGTTCCAAGTCGAGATGATTACTACCGACCGCGAGGCCGCAGCCTCGATCCGCTCGCTCGCGGTCGAACTGCTCAATCCCGTGGCCGAGCGCATCGCGGCCGAGCTATGGCCGGCCTCGGTAGAGACCTCCGGCGTGCGGGAGACCTTTGACGTCTTTGCCCAGCCCTACTTCATCGAGTCGCCTGCGGTCTCGCGCAGCGCTGGCTTCAACGAAATCCTGCTGACCATGCCGGCCTCGGAAAACCTCGAACTCTTGGAATTTGGCATCAACGGCCCAGACGGCGAAAAGGTCTTTCGCCTTGGGGCCGAGGGCGGTGTACTCACGGCCGACGACCAAGCGCAAGTTGCGCTTTTGGCCAACAGCGGCGACTCGATCAGGGTGCGCCTAGACGACGCGCTCAACATCCTGCCTGCGGCCAGCCGCACGTACAACCGCATTACCCTTGAAGACGAAGAGGTGCCTGTGACCCAAGATGGCTTGCCGCTTACGGGCGCAGCGTACGGCACCCTCGACGAAGACGAACGAGGGGCCATCCGCTACTTCCGCCGCAACGGCGACCAGCTCAGCGAAATTGACCAAACCAGCTACCAAGACCTGCCCGGCGAGGAGCAAGGCCCTGTGCGCTATTTCCGCATTCTGCGCGGCGACGGAGCTCAGTTCCCCTTTGACGCGCTCGGCGACTCGCTCGACTCACGCGCGTACAACCGCCTCGCCGCGGCCGAGCGCGGCATTGTAACCGGGCCGGGCCAGCGCTTCCGCTTGCGCCTTTCAGCGCCGGTCTTTCTCAACGGCACAACCTTGCGCCTGTTCGTGCGCAATGCCGCAAGCGCCGATGCCGAGGTGGCGTGGCAGGCGGTTGAAGCGGGCGACGCCGACGAAGGTGTTGCCAGCAACACGCTCTCAATCAAAGTCCCCATCGACAGTGATCTCGTCCATGGCCTCGCAGTTGGTCCCAATCCTTTTACCCCCAACGGCGACGGGATCAACGACGCGGCTGAAATTTCGCTGGACATTTTTAAGCTCACTTCGAGTCGCCGCCTCCAAGTGCGGATTTACGCGCTTGATGGGCGACGGGTTTGGTCCCGTGAGGAGATGGTGTTGAGTGGCCGCACCACGGTGCGCTGGGACGGCGTCGATGACCACGGTCGCCGTGCGCCGCCCGGGCTGTATCTGTGCCAAGTCCAACTCGACGCCGATGCCACAGGGCAGCCTACTACTCAAGCGCGGATTATCGCCGTGGCCTACTAGTTATTGCTGGAACGCACGGGGCCGATTATCATTGACTGAAGGAGGGATTACAGGTGAACCGGAGATGGATATTCTGGACGGCAATAGCCATGCTGTGGCTCGGCAGTGCTGCTGCCGAAGCCCAGGAATACGGCGCTCGCACCGGCACGGTCAAAAGAGGCGGAGTGGTTTCCTTTGAGCCACAGGGGCCCGGCGTCCTATTCGGTGCCCTCGACCCGGCCAAGCGCAGGTGGTACGTGTCGCAGGAGCTTTTTAACGAATACCAGTGGCGGCAGTGGGACCACTACCAGCGCTACGTCAGCTCCATCCGCGAAGGCGATTACTACTACGACCTCTACGGCAACCTCATCACCCGAGGCTGGCTGGTTTTCAACAACTCGCAGACTCAGCCCCGGCAGTTTGGCTCTTCCGTGCTGAAGTCCAGAAATTTCGAGGGTTGGTTTAGCGGCTTGGTCATCTCGGCTGATTCCAAAGGTCAGCACCACTACGCCCTGACGGCCGGCACCAAGATTCGCTCGACCCTGACGCCGATGACCTTCTCCAAGCCGCGCTGGGACGGCATTCAATTCGACTACGCAGCCGACAAATACCAAGGCACCCTGATCTACTCGCGCATCAGCCGACCCGGCGGCGTGTCAACCAACGATCAAGAGAGTTTGGTCACCAACGCCACATCCATGTTCGGCAGCCGCACTACCGCGCAAGTGGGCGATTTCGCCACCTTAGGACTGACCATGGTCAACGCCCACCAGTCCAACACCCTCATCGACGGCTTTACCGGCAACCCCTTCACCGGCGAATTATCGGTCGATCAGAACCAGACCGTCTCGATTATCGAGATCGTCTTGCGCGACGATAGCCCCGAGGATGGAGTCGGTGGCGCGGCCTTCTTCGACGCCGGTTCGGACATCATCATCACCTATCTCGACGGCACGCAAGACAACGGCAAGGCCATTCGCTTTGAGCCGATCATCGAGGGCGGCCTCGTGGGAGAGGGCTTCCTTTCGGCCGACGGCGTCGAGGAAATCCGCCTGCGCTACGACTTTGACAGCCCGGCCTTTGTCAACCGCGCCTCGGGCACCAAAGAAGAAATCAAAAAGGTCGAGTTCCGCCTCGTGCTGGGCAACGACTATCAAGTGTGGGTCACCTCCGACAGCCAGCTCAACGCCAGCGGCGAGTCCGTGCTCTTGCTCGTCGCCCAAGCCGAGGGCAACGTCCAAGACAACACCAATTTGCAGATCGTCAGTTTCGACTACGGCCTGCCGACCTCCACCCAGATCTGGGGAGCGACCATAGAGCTGCAAAAGGTTCTCGGCTTCGACTTCTACGGCGAGTACGACCTCAGCTACAGCTACACCAAGTATCCCAATGTCGTCGCCAAAACCCACACCACCTTCTCGGGCATCCGCAGCGACCGCGCTGCCGCCGCGTGGATGATGAACCTCTCGCGGGTCGCGTTTCCCTTCTTCTTCTTTGGCGAGGCATACAGCATGGATCCTCGCTACTCCACCCGCACATTCACCGCCCAAGGCGATGGCTTTATCGACTACGAGGACGAACGCATCCACGTCGTCGAACTAGTCGAGGACAACGACGACCAAGACGAATTTCCCGACACCGTGCGCAAGGACTGGCAGGTCGGCGACCCAAGCGTCTTCCCCGGCTGGGACGAGAACAACGACTTCATCTCGGATTTCAACCAGAACGACAACCGCTTCTTGAGCAACCGCGCCACAACGTCGATCGGCCCGAATTCCTCTTTGGCATCGATCTGAACAACAATCTGTGGGTCGATCGCTTTGAAAACGACGAACTGCCCGACTACCCTTACAAGAAGGATCACCAAGGATACAACGCCTACGGCGGCGTCCACTTCACCCCAGAGCTGCGGCTGATGGTCGGCGTCTTGCGTGAGGGCCTCATTTCTTCCAACCAGAAAAACCACGCCAATTACGTCCTGCTGACCCTCGACCGCGACACCCCTGCTTGGGGTCGCTTCCGCGTCTTTGAGATGCTCAAATCCACGACCGACGATATTCCCGACGACCTTTTGCAGTGGCTGCCCAATGCCAATATCCGCACTGGCGAACCAACCAAAGTCGAGGATCCCCTCATCGCTCGCGACGCTTGGAGCAACAGCCTGTGGATCGGCCACGACTACGAGTTGGGCGGCCTGTTGACGTCCAATTACCTCAAATACGACCTGTATCACCAGCGGCTCAGCGAGAACGAGCGCGCACTGTCGGGCCTGCGCGAGCGCGACTTTTTCTTTGGCCTAATCAACAAAATCAGCTACCGCTTCGACTTTGGGCACCTGTGGCTGGAGCCGCGCTGGAAAAGCGAGTACCGCCGCCAGAGCCGCGACCTGATTTCGGCCGACGAGCGCACCGAACTGGCCGAGATCGGCGGCTTCGTCCTCGGCTTTCCCCTGCTCAGCCACACGACCCTGCTGAGCGGGTTGGAGATGACCTTCCTCAACGACATGAAGCGCGACTCCAACGACTTCAACGGCCTAGTCTGGGCCTTGCAGTTGGCCAATATCTCCGATTACCTCGGCTACAAGGTCACGACCCATACGGGCATGAAAATCGACCGCCGCCAGCCCCGGGGCGAGGATGCCGTGATTATTAATCAAATTTTTATTTCTATCTACGCGGGCTTGCAATAAGCGCGTAGTGCCCATGGCCAGACGCTGGATGTTCATGGGGGTGGTGGCCGTCTTCGCGCTTGCCCTCTCAGCGCGCCTGTACTACCTCCACGAAATACGCGCCAGTCCGCTTTTTACCGCGCCCGTCGTCGATGCCCGCACCTATGTCGAGGAAGCGCGCTACCTCAGCGAGGTCTCCTTTGCGGGTCGGCCCGCGCCCTTCTGGCAACCGCCGCTCTACCCCGCGCTGCTCGGCCTCCTCTTTGCCCTCGCCGGGGACGACCTCTATCTGCCGCGACTCATCCAAGCCGTCGTGGGCGCGCTCGTCTGCGTCCTCATCTGCCTGTTGGGGTACCGGGTCTTTGGCGCGGGAGTCGGGCTCGGCGCGGGTTTTGCCGCGGCGTTGTACGGTCCTCTCATCTAACCCTGCTGGCCTGTTGCCTCAACTTGCTCGTGCTATTGCTCGCGGTCAGCGAGGGCGGTTGGGGGCGCTGGCTAGCCGCCGGCGTGCTGCTGGGCCTGTCCGCGCTCGCCGTGGCCAACGTGCTGCTCTTTGTGCCCGTGCTGTTGGGCTATCTCTACTGGCGGCAGCAGCGGCTCCGCCCGCCGCTTCTCCTGCTCTTGGGCTGTGCGCTGGTCATCGCGCCGGTCGCGTATCGCAACTGGGCGGTCGGCGACGATCTGGTGCTTATCTCCCACAACGCGGGCATCAACTTTTACATCGGCAACAACGCCGACTACGAACAAACGACCCGCATCCGCCCGGGACGGGATTGGGCCGAGCTGGTGGAAATGCCCGAGCGCCGCGCCGGCGTTGAGCAGCCTTCGGCCAAGTCGCGCTATTTCTTTGCCCAATCTTGGCAATACATAACTTCCGCGCCGCTCGATTTCACGGGCTTGCTGGCCTACAAGGGCTACCTATTTCTGCGCGGCGACGAAATCCCGCGCAACCGCGACCTCTACTTCGCCCGCAACGACTCTTCGCTTTTGTCGATCCTGCTGTGGAAAAAAGGGCTGGCGTTTCCCTTTGGTTTGATCGCCCCGCTGGCGCTCTTGGGACTTTTCGCCTTTCTACGGACCTCTGAGTCTCCCGAGGGGCGCTTGCTAGCGCTCTTTGTGGCTTGCTACGCGCTTTCCGTGGTTCTGTTTTTCGTCACTGGGCGCTATCGTCTGCCAGCCGTGCCCGTGCTGTTGCTGTTTACAGCTTATGGGGTGCGCTTCCTATGGCAGCGGCCTTGGCCCGCGCTCGCGCCCGTTACTGTGCTCTTGGTCTTTTGCAATGTGGCCACGGGCGCGATGGATCGAGAGGGCGATGCCCACGAGCACTACTATCTCGGCTATGCGTATGAGGAACGGGACATGCCGGCCCACGCCGCCCGCCACTATCGCCATGCTATTGCTCGCGACCCCAGTTTTGCCGAGCCACTCCTTGCCCTCGCGGCGCTCCACGGCGAGGCCGAGCGCTACGGCAAGGCCATTGAACTCTATCGGCGCTACCTTGAGACCCAGCCCAACGACGTGGACGTGCGCTTTCTCCTAGGCCACACCGCACTACTCGCTCGGCGCTACGACGAGGCCGCGACCGCGTACTCCGAGGTCGCAGCGGCGCGTCCCAACTGGGCAGCCGCGCCCTGATGACGGACCAACCCCAGCGCGCCGCCCAAGCGTATAGCCGCACGCTCGAACTGAATCCAGACTCAACGCTCGTGCGCTATCAACTGGCCCGCCTGTACGCGGAGCAAGGACAAAGCCGCGAAGCCATTGCCGAGTTTGAGCAACTCGTGCAGCGCGAGCCGCACGTGCCCGAGTACCCAGCCCGCCTCGCCGACCTGCTCATCCAACTCGAACAAGCCACGGGCATGGCCCTCGGGCAGACGGACCAGCTAGTGGAGGCGGAAAAACTCTTGCGCCGCGCCATTGCGCTTGATGCCAAGATCGCGCATCCCCATTGGAGCTTGGGCATGCTCTACGCCCGCCAAGGGCGCTATGCAGAGGCCGTGCCCCTGTTTGAGCACTTGCTCCAAATTGCTCCGCGCGACTATCAGGCTCATCTGTTCCTCGGGCACCTCTACCAACGCACCGGACGCCAAACCGACGCGGAGGCCCAATTTGCGGCCTTTAGCCGCAGCCAGCGCGCCCACCGCATGGAAAAGGTGGCGCGGCGGGAAATGGAAGCCCAGATCGAACAAATTTTCGGCGGTTGATCCGCAGAAAGCGACTTATCTATGCAACACGCGAGCCGCTGGGCCGTTTTCGGGCTGTTCTTTTTTTCTGGAACCTGCGCCCTCATCTATCAAATCACTTGGATGCGGCTCTTCCGGCTCGCGATGGGCAATACGGTCTTCACGTCAGCTACGGTGTTGACCGCGTTTATGGCCGGGCTGGCGCTGGGCAGTTGGGTGGCCGGACGCCTTGCCGACCGCACGGGCCGGCCCCTGCGCGCTTATGCCTACCTAGAAGTGCTCATCGACCTTTGCGGCTTGGCCATGATGCCGGCCTTCAATGCCCTAGAACCGGTCTATGGCTGGCTCTATCGCGGGCTAGATGGAACCGGCGTCTGGCTCGGCGTGGGGGGCGCTTCTTCGCGTCGGCGGCTCTGTTGGCGCTACCCACTACGCTGATGGGCGCGACGCTGCCGCTTCTGAGCCGCTTTACAACCCAACGGTTAGAGAGCATGGGGCGCGACTTGGGGAGGCTCTACGCGCTCAATACTCTCGGGGCTGCGCTGGGGGCCGCGCTGACGGGGTTCCTGTTGGTGCCCTCTCGCGGGGTGCAGACTACGCTGTAGGCGGCGGCCGGGGCCAATTTGCTCATCGGCGCACTGGCCTTTGCCCTCCCCGATGCGTCAAGCGCCAGTGCGCCAACGGACGAGCCTGCGCCGGGCCGTGGCGACTTGGCCGCGCTCTGGGCACTGGGGCTGACGGGCTTTGCCTCCATGATCTACGAGGTGAGTTGGACGCGCACCCTCTCGCTGCTCATCGGCTCCTCGGTGTATGCTGTTTACCTTGATGCTGGTGGCCTTTATCTGCGGGCTGGGGCTGGGCAGCATGGTGCTGGCCGGCTGGATCGATCGCCGCGCGCGGCTTTTTCGCACCCTCGCCCTCTTGGAACTGGCCGTCGGCCTAACAGCCCTGCTGGTCGAGCCGCTCTTTGGCCTTTTGCCCCTCGCGGTCGTCGAATTGGTCAACCGCTATGCCGGTTCCTTCGGACTGCTGCATTTGAGCGAATTTCTCATGGCCTTCGGCCTCATGTTCCTGCCGACTTTTGCGGCCGGCGGCATCTTCCCGGCCGCGGCCAAGCTCTACACCCGGCACCTCGCCAAGGTGGGCAAATCGGTCGGCGATGCGTACGCAGCCAACACGCTCGGGGCCGTGCTGGGGGCCTTTGCCGGGGGCTTCCTCTTGATCCCTCTCATCGGGGTGCAGGCGAGCATTCTCGCGGCTACCACGCTCAACATCGGGTTGGGCATCTACTTCCTCTGGCGCGACGGTCTGTTGAGCCGCCCACTGTTCCGCGTGTTGGCTCCCGGTCTGCTGCTCTTGCCCTTAGCGGTTTCGCGCCTCCCCGCTTGGGACGTGGCTCTGCTCAACAGTGCCCCGTACCTCTACGCCGGGCAGTACCAGAGCGCGGCCCGCCTCGCCGGGCAAGGCGTGGCTCAGACCATCGGGCAGGGTCGCCGCTTGCTCTATGCCGAGGAAGGCATGACCGCGACAGTGACCGTATGGGATTTGCGCGGCGAGCGTTTCATGCGGGTCAACGGCAAGGTAGTAGCCTCCTCACAGGGCAAGGACTTGCGCTCGCATTCGCTTTTGGCGCACCTGCCGCTGCTGTTGCACGAGGATCCCCAACAAGTGCTGATAATCGGCCTCGGTTGCGGCATCAGCTTGGGCGCGGCCCAGCGTCACCCGGTCGCAGCCATCGACTGCGTCGAGCTGTCGCCCGAGGTCGTGGAGGCGACCGAACTCTTTAGCGAGGTCAACCAAGACGCACTCGCCGACCCGCGCACGCGGATGATCGTCGGCGACGGTCGCAATCACCTCGCGCTTGCCGAAGGCCGCTACGACGTCATCATCTCGCAGCCTTCGAGCTTGTGGATTGCCGGCATGGCGGATCTGTTCACCCGCGAATTTTTCCACGACTGTCGCTAAAAACTCGCGCCCGGGGGCTTAATCGGCGTTTGGCTCCAAGCCTACGCGCTAGAGCCGGAGGATGTGCAAACCATTGTCGCTACCTTTACCGACGCCTTCCCGCACGTGGCCATGTGGGAGCTGATACCCGGGATTGACTATCTGCTCGTCGGCTCTACCGAGCCGGTGGAAGTGGGATTGGACCGGCTCGCAACGCGCTTGGAGCGGCCCGGCGTGCAGCGCGACTTGGCGCGCAGTGGCGGGGGCGACGCACTTGACTTGCTCTGCTCTTATGTCATGGGAGATCAAGGAATCCAAAAGCTGGCCAACGACGCCCCGCTCAACACCGACGACAACGCCCGGCTGGAGTTTGCAGCTCCGAGGGGCCTGTACCGCGACTTGAGCCGCGGCCGCGGGCTGTTTTCCCTCGCCGATCTAGCGGCTGTTCGCCGCGCCGATTTGGGCTTTGTACATCCAGCCGCGACGCCGCAGCTAGCGCGCGCTTGGGCGGCGCGACACCTCGCGCTCGAAGGGCTAATACGCGAACGCCGTGGCGCATACTCCGAGGCCCTCGCACAGATGGGCGAGGCCGCTCGGCTGCGGCCCGAGGACATAGAAGTGCAGCGCGTATTTCCCGAGCTGAGCTTCAAACTGGCCGAACACGCCATCCGCCGAGGCCGCTTCCAACAGGCCGTGCGCTTGTACGACGAGCTCCTCACCGCGCTGCCCGACCACTCCGTGGGGCACTACCGCAAGGGCGAGCTACACGAACACCTGCGACAATGGGACCAGCGCACGACCGAACTAACCCCGACCTTTGTCGCTGCCCACCTGCGCCTCGGGGCCATCCACACCCGCAACCGCGCCTTCGACCAAGCCGCCGCAACCTACCGCCGCGGATTAGCGGCCCTGCCCGAACACCTCGGGCTACTCAACAACCTCGGCACCACCCTCTTAATGCAGGAGCGCTTTGCCGAGGGCTTGAGCGTATTTCGCCAAGCCTTGGCCATAGATTCCACAGACGCCCGCGTGTGGAACAACCTCGGCACAGCCTTTCTAAAGCAGCGGCAGTTTGCCGAGGCCCAGCACTATTTGTCGGGAGCGGTACAGCGGCGACCCGAGGATGCAATCTTGTGGCTCAAGCTGGCGGACGCCTATCGGAGGGCGGGGGATGTGGAAAAGGCGCGGCAGGTGCTGGAGGAGGCACCCGACGACCTGCGAGTGCGGAAGATGAGGGAGCAGCTAGGGGAGTGATGCGAATTAAGAACGGGACGGCCACTCGTACCGGACGGCGCGTATGCCTTTGTCAGTCAGAGTAATATCTAGCACTTCGTTAATAGGTTCCTCGCCTTGTAATTGCTCCAATGCATACTCAAACAGACACTTCTGTGAATTTAAGCTCATGTGAGCGGGCTCAATGTTAAGGCAAACTAGCCCGGCATGTATAGTTTCGCGCTCGACAAGGGACGTGAAATCCGTTGTGTTGTTGGTGACAATTACATACCCATCCTCTACAGCACGTGGCACAATGGTCCAATCTGACGCAGACTGGAGACCTAGCCATGTAATGTGTGTCGATTCATAAAAGCCCTTCCTTCGAGCGATTGCTACGAGATCGGGGCTGAGGCATTCATCGATCAAGAATTTCACGCGGACCCAGACAACGCATCGAAAGCGATCTCGCTTGATGAGATCGGCCTTTGCTCTTGCCAAGCCTGCCGTCTTTTCCACCGGCCCCGAAAAGGATAGGCTTTGGCATATAGAATAGCAGCCTCAACTTGTTCCTCGTCCAGCCTCGGATACGCCTTCAAGATGGCGGGAATTTCATCCCCGTTGGCAACCATCCAAGCGATGTGATAGACGGGTATTCTCGTCCCTGTGAAACAAGGCATACCCGAGAGCACCTCACTGTCTATCTCCACCATTCCTTTTGCTTTCTCCAAGGCTGTTAGGTTCTGTCTCACGGCGCTTCTTATGCAGTTAGTATCAATCGAAATAGCCCCTTCGCGGATGGTCTCGGCTTCGGGATGATCGAGCAGGCGACGGATTAACTGTCGCCGTCCTTCTAAGGTCAGAATGCCGCCAGTATCGTAGGCTAATTTTACGCCGACGAATCCGACGAGTCCCTTGCTCAGTATGGCTATGCGTCCCTCAGAGCGTTTCACGGCGTCGCTCAACAACTCCGATCTAATGATGCGATACACGTACTTTACGGGAACTTCCGCAACACAAGCCACCTCGTTGACGGACAGCGCGTACTCTTCTCTTTGTGCGATCATCACGTCATTCATATTGTCCTCATCTCGATACCTTTAGGTCGCGATATCCAGCCATTTCTAGTACGCGACGCCGACTACGCGACTTTGCTCGGCGTCGCCCGAATCCCCAGAGACAAAGACGCGAGCCATGTACAAGCCCGGAGGAACTAGCTGACCTTGGTCGTCGCGACCATCCCACACTTTGTCAGTGTAGCGACCATTGGCCTCTTCGCCGGCGAAGAGGACGCGCACGCGCCGACCGCTCAAGTCGTAGAGCGCGACCTCGACCGGCCGTGGGGAGCTCAGCGCCAGCAGGTTGTAGAGAATGATCGCCTCGTCGTTGATGCCGTCGCCATTGGGAGTAAAGGGATTGGGCGCAGCCTGCACTTCGCCCAAGAGCTGCCCTTCGGCCAATACGGATGGGCTTAGTACCGTGGTACCGGAAAAGGCGTCCTCGTCCCCTGCGCCCAAAAAGGCCACATTGCCTGGGTCAATGACTTGGGCGGCACCCGGCTCGGTCGTGAGCCGCGCCGCCGCAGTGAAGTTGGTGCTGTACGTCAGCACATTGGTCTGAAAGCGAACGTGAACCTGCGTCTGGTCGTCGGTCACTGCGGGGAAGCGCACGGCAAAGCGGTCGTCGGCAACCTCGGCAATGGCAAACTCCTCGCTGGCCGCGTCGAGGCTGGCGAATTGGTGCTCGGCCACGACCGCGCCAGCGCCATCAATAATCTGCACCGCGTCGATACTCGACACTCGCGCTGGCGTGTCGATTTCAATGGTGTCGAAACCGCGCAGGCCGTCCGTGCCCATAGCGGCGCGTGCAGCAAAGGTAAAGGACACTTCCTCAGACACCTGTACCTCACGCGGAAAAACCTCGCCGACTAAGGCGTCGGCAAACGGCGGCGTCAACAAGTCGAAGCTCAGCGACTTGATCACCCGCGCCGCCTCTAGGTCGCTGCTATTAAAAACGACCTCAAACTGCATGTAGCGGCGCGGACTGGGCGAGACAATGGGCAGGCCTGGACCGTTGGCCGCGTCCGCTGGATAAGGCGTGCTGAAGGGACTCCAATTGATCAGGTCGTCGGTCACGGCCCCAGCCATCCACTCGCGGCCCGCAGCATCGGTAATGGGGGTCTGACCGGCCTGTTGGGGAAATTTACGATACTCAGCTAGGCCCATCTCCTCTCCGGGGTTTTCCAGCGAAAAAGGAATGTCCTCGGCGTCTTGCTTGCCGCGCAACCGGCGGGTGTACACAAAAGGCGAGGTGTCCGTACCTGTACGCGTGCGGATCTGCGCGCCGGAGAAGCGCGGATCGCCCAATACCTCTTCCACCCAGCGCAGGGTGCCCCACACGGCTGGTTGCCCAGCGTCGAAAATGTCCGACACGTACTGGGACCGCGAGAGGAAGCCCTTGCCGAAAACCTCGATCTCGTCGATCTCAAAGTCCACCGGCGAAGTCGCCCGCAAGCGCAAGTGCTGGACGTAGCGCGGCGGGTCGAGTGGCACGTCGATAACCGCGACCTGATTGTCGGTTTCGGCAATCAGTGGATCCCAGATGGGCGTGTTCTCACTGGTCAGGTTTAGGCCATCGTTGGTAAAAAGCTCATACGCCCGCAGGTAGTCGTTTTGGAAGGGGGTCGAGGGCGAGGACACGACCGTGTTGCGCGGATAGATGCGTATCCGCTCCACCCCAAAGCGCGCGCCTAAATTGAGCAGGACTAGGATGCCGAGGGAATTCTGATTCTTGCGCTCAAAGGCCAACAACTCGCCGCCCGGGTCGTCCGAGAGCAACTCCTTTAGCATCATCTCCAAGTCGAGCGGTTTGAACGTGCCGCTGAAATCGAAGACATTGGGCGAGTCGATGTCGCCGCCGCGTTCGATGGTGCCGACGGCGACATTGTCTCCCTCGGTAATGCGCAGGGGCAGGATGCTGTGGGGAAAGTCATCGCGTGCGAATTCGATTAAGTCGCCAGGCGCGTTGCCCACCAGCAGGTTGTTGGGGTCTAAAGGCGAGCGGTGCTCGGCATCAATGGTGGTGACTACTGCGTCGCCTTCACCCTGCCAGTCCAAGTCACCGCCCTCTCCAATCGAGACCGTGTCGAGAGCCCAACTTCCGCTCGGCAGCCAGAGCACTAAGACGAGGCCGGCCACGGCACAATGCGCTTTCATGTCCATCCTCCGTGCGATTTGCTGCATAAAACAATCAAAGTACATCCATAAATCAAGATTAAACGCAACTCGCCATGCACATATATAAACTTGCTAAACCGCCCGCTTCTTTCTTTATATTATCAGCATCTCAAGGAAGAAACGCCATGCAGCACATCATTGCTTCGTGTTTCCTGCTCGTCCTGTCGATTGCGCCGGCGCACAGCCGTGGGGAGTTTCGCGTCGGGGGAGACGACGGCAATCCTTGGCCTAGCCTGCTGTCTGAAGAAGGGGCTGGCGAGTACTGGCTCTTTGATCTCGAGGGTCAGCTCATGAGCACCGAACCCGTGGGCGTCACGCCCCACGGCGTGGCTGCCGACACCCTCATCGACTTTGCCGACGACGCCATAGGGCCGCGCTTCATCGACCCGACGGTCAACCTAACCCTGACCGACCCCAATTCCTCGTCCATCAAGATTCCCCTGCCCTATATCGGCGGCGAAGCCCAGACCACCGATGGCTGTGGTGCCGTCGATAACCATACCCCCGTAGTCAAGAAGCAATTCGATGGCGATGTGACCACTGCTCACTTCCGCCGCTTCACCCCAGGCCAAGGCATCTTCAGCGGCGGCACGATTATCGCCGGGGTCACCGGCGAAGGCTGGAAGCAATCGGTCGTCATAGATTTTCGTGCGGCCATACCCGTCAACCGCATCCGCTTCTTTCCCCGCCTCGGCCAAGAGGACGACCTATTGCTCATCAATGAACTTACCGAGCCTCGTCCCCCTTTGGAAGCATTTGGCGTAGATAGCTTTGCCAGCAACTTTCTCGCTTGGTATGAAATCCGCGTCGGCGACAATAACGCGCGCTTTGCCAACAGCCCCTGTGACAAGGTCAGCCGCGTCACCAAGGGTCTGCGCTGGGTGCGCAACCAAGACCCCCAACTCACTGTGCTCGAATCCAACCGCGAAAATCTCGATCCAGTAATCGAACTGCGCTTCCCCACCGAGTCAATCCGCTGGATCACGGCTCAAGCCTTCCCTTTGCGCGACTGGGAGGTCGCCGAGTTCGAAGTGTACGGCGAGGGCTTTGTCGAGGAGACCGTCCTCGTCACCCAAATCCTCGACTTTGGCCAGCCGATCAACTGGGGCAAAATTCGCTGGAACGCCGACGTGCCTGAGGGCACCCGCATCGAGGTCCGCACCCGCACCGGCAACACCCCAGACCCCAGCCTCTACTTCGACGAAAACATCAACGGCGACATCCGCCCCATCACCTTGGCCGCCTACGAAAAACTCGACCCGTCCGGCCGCCTGCCCACCGTGTACGACACCGATAACTGGAGCTTTTGGTCTCCGCCCTACGACTTTGCCGCGGGCTTGCGCGACAGCGATGTACCGGCTGAGGCGTGGCGCGACGGCACGCCGCTTTTGTCGCCTGGGCCGAGCCGCTACATCCAACTCGCCTTCCGCCTGTTCTCCACCTTTACCACCGCGCCCCGCATCCGCTCATTCACGATTCAATTCGGCAATGCACCGGCCGCCCGCGCAATCCTCGGCGAGGTGTGGCCCATTGCCGTCGATTCTTTCGAGCCCACGGAATTTACATACATTGTCCGGCCGGAATTCAGCGCCGCCGACACCGGTTTCGACCGGCTAGAGATCCGCACCCACGCCCAAGTCCAATCCGTCTCTAGGGTCAAACGCGACGGCACCCAACTCGACTTGAACGAATTTGTCCCAGACATCCAAGACGACCGCTTCGTGGTGTCCTTCCCCCGTCTGCAAGGTGAAGAGGACAGTTTTAAACAACTCGAAGTGAGCTTTGTCGTGCCGGTCTTGCGCTTTGGCACCGAGTTTTCAGGTTGGGTCTTCGACAGCAACGACCCCGACCAGATAAAGCAGCAAGTCCGCCCAGGCAACGCCACCTTTCGCTTTTCGGGCGACGGGCTCGCCGTCAACACGCCCGTCGGTGGCCGGCTCCTCGTCGATATTGCGGTGACTTCCAACCCGCTTACGCCGAATGGCGACGGGGTGAACGAGACCGTGGAAATCGCCTACAAGCTGCGCGAAGTTACGGCTAACCGCCCGGTGCGACTGGCGATCTACAATCTCGCCGGTCAACTCGTAGTCGAGTTGCCGCCCATCACCGCTCGCAGCGGCGAATTCGCCCATCGCTGGAACGGCCGCGACGCCGCTCAGGAGCTTGTGCCTCCGGGCACCTATATCTGGCGACTACAACTAGAAGAGAAAGAAGAACGCGCCGGCATCCTCTCAGTCGCTTATTGACAAACGGCGTTGAGTTGATTATTCATTGGGCATTAAGCGCGTGCCGAGCGCGCTGTATTTTTTGTACAAGTTTTATACAGCATTTCTCATTCTCATTTCTCCTAAGGAGGGAGGGTTTTCGCTATGAAAGAGCGGACCAAATTCGTTTTAGCGGCAGCTCTGGTCATGGGCTTGTGCGGTACATCCTTTGGCCATGCGCCTCCCGGCGAGCTTTACTTCGCCGTGCAGTTCCCCGACAATCTCGTCCCCACCATGGACGGCGACCTGTCGGACTGGGATGTCGTGCCGATCGATCCATACACGATCCGCAACGACCGTCTCTATTCGCCAGTGGCTGATATCCAGCCCGTGGGCCGTGGCGAGATCGATGTTAGCGACATTAACATCCGCCA
Organism: Candidatus Latescibacterota bacterium; assembly: GCA_021295675.1. Next base: position 28,529 of record JAGWBY010000077.1, read on the forward strand.
CCTCATCGGCTGGAACGACAACGCGAATAAGCTCTACTACATGACCGAGGTCTTCGACAATGTCCACAACCTGGACCGCGAAAACCCCTCGGCCTTCTGGCAGGACGACGCCTGGGAAGTAGAGGTCAATCCCGACCACACGCCGACTGAGGAGCACAACCTCGAAGGCGAACCGGCCAACAACTTTAGCTACAAGTGGGCCGTGCCGCCGGTCGAAGGAGCCTATCAGTTCTATCGCCCGGTGAGCGCGCTCGAGTGGCTGGTAGATGGCAGCGACTGGGTAGACTTTGGCTGGGGCTACGATGGCGAGCAGTTCGGCGAGAGCACCTATTACTACGAACTGGCCATCACGCCGATCATCGCGTTACCCAACGACGCGTCGGCCACCCCAGAGCAAGCCGTGGTCTTCGACCTCGCGGAAGACGAGATCATCCACACGTCCGTGACCGTGGGCGACTTCGACGAGCCGTGCACCGAGTGCGCACTTGAAAGCTATCAGGGCTTCTGGACCATGTCACCGGAAAGCTGCTGCACGGCCACCAACGATGTGTTGCTGGATCAGCTATTGCCGGAGATGGAGTCCGCGACCGCCGTCGAGGACATGAGCTGGGGCCAGATCAAGGCTGCTCAGTAGTTTCTTTTTTGCAACAACCGCACAAAAAAGCCGGTGCCCCTCGGGGTACCGGCTTTTTTGCGTTTAGATCGGCGGCGCGCTCACTCGTCGATCATCTCCTTCATCTTAGCAGCAACCCAGTCAATGGCTACATCGGCCATCACCCGGCCTTTCTTGGGCGTGGCTAAGTCGCGGCCTGCCTCGAAGTAGATCGGGTCGCGCGGCGCGTAGCTCTCGCTCTGTATCTGGAGGTTGGCTCCCTCGTAATCGACCCCTTTCCAGTGTACGTTCTCGGGAAACGCCGCCATGGCAAACGAGGTTTCAAACTCGGCTGCGTGCGCCGGGCAATCCCCCGACTCCAGCACTTCGGCGACCAGCTCCTGCGAATACGCCGCCCAATACGAATAAAACTGCACATCCATGTCCAGCCGCTGGCTGAACTCTTCGACTTGGCCGCCCAACGGGCCATTGCCA
>JAGWBY010000077.1:29631-30694 GCA_021295675.1 Candidatus Latescibacterota bacterium
CCCCGTGCCGCTTGAGCGATTCGCACACGTCGTAGGCCACAGCAAAAAAGGTCTCTGGCCGCAGGCTCAAGGTGCCGGGAAACTCCATCCAGTGCTCGGATATGCCGATGGATAGAGGCGTGGCCACCACCACTTGAGGATAGAGCTGCAAAGCCGCTTGGTGCGCCACATGCGCTGCGCTGGCGGTATCGTGCTCCATGGCCAAGTGCTCGTTGTGCTGCTCCGTGCTGCCAGTGGGCAGGATTGCCCCCTTGATCAGGCCCTGTTCTAGCCGCTCGCGCACATGGCGGCGCGTCAATTTCCACAGCCGTACTTCTTCGACGATCATCGTTCTACTCCTCGGATTGGCGTTTGACAGTACAACTCTCAGGGCCTATCATGCAAAATTAATTGATTGGAGACAACGCCTATGCGCATCGCTTACTGTTTTTTGCTCTTATCCGCCCTGCCCCTAGCCGCCCAAACCGACCAGTACGAAGGCTTTACTGGCTTTTGGCTCAAAAACGACCGCGGCCCTATCCGCGAGTCCTCGCCTTCCGCCTCAAAGGCGGCGAAAATCCCCTCCACGTCTCCCGCGAATACGAATACATCGGCGTGCGCTCGTGGTTCTTCGAGCCGACGCAGATTCCCGCATCCGGGCTGCCAGCCCTGCAACCGGCCACTGCTGAGATGACCGGCGCGCGCTCCGTGCGCCTCACCGCCGCCCCGGACGACAGCTCGGGCCTACAGCTCATCATGGAAGTCGCGCTCGACAGCGAGCGGCCCGTGCTCCAGATCCGCCACGGCTTCAAAAACATGCGCGCCGCAAAGCGCCGCATCGCCTGTTGGGCTCTCAACGTCATCCGCCCCGACGCGGGCGTCGGCGTCGTGCCCTGGCGCAGCACGGGTCGCCGCAGCCTGCTGTTCTGGCCGAGCACCGACCCCAACGAAAGCGGCATCCAGCTAGGCCCTTGCGCGCTCGCGCTCGACTATCGGGTCGAGCCACAAAACGGCTGGCACAAGGTCGGCACTAATAGCGACGCCGGTTGGATCGCCTTTGTGTGGAATGGAAATGCGCTCAAAT
>JAGWBY010000077.1:30741-45358 GCA_021295675.1 Candidatus Latescibacterota bacterium
CTGAAGTATTCGACGGCAAGCCGCGTTTTGGCGAGATCGAAAACGTCGGCCCGCTGAGCGAACTGATGCCGGGTAATACCTTGTGGATGGAGCAAGAACTGGAGTTGTTTACCGGAATTGAAACCGACGACCCCGAAGGCTGGGTCGAACTGCTAGGGGCCGAATAGCGGCCCAAGCCTAGAGCAGGATGAAGCGGATGTACTGGGTTTTTTTAGGACCAGACCTTCACGCCCGCCACAAGTCGAGCTGCGGCCTGTCGCCGATTTGGATCAGCGATCCAGCCGCTTCAAAGGGCATGCGCCCGCCAATGCAGTAGGTACACAAGTCTCGCTCGGGCAGACCGGCGCGCGCAAAGGCTTCTAGCATCCCCTGCTGCGACAAGTAAATCACGGGCAGCCCCATCGCTTCGCTAATGGCCTCGGCTGTGCGCCCACGCGCGATGAACTCGTCGCCCGGTGGCGGGTCCGGCGGCATATCCACCCCAAAAGTGCATCCCCTCGACACACCATCATCGCCGATAATGCCAATCGGCGGCGTGTAACTCACCAAATAGGCCTGCTTGACACCAGCTTTCTCGTAGAGCAGGTCGCAGGCGCGCTTGGAATTGTTGCCGCGGATGATGCTGTCATCGATCAGGATTACGGTCTTGCCTTTGAGCTTTTGCGCCATCCCGGGCAAAAGGTGCAGGTTCTGGTCGATCGACTCTTTGCGCTCGCCAGCGCCGCGCATCTTGTAGAACACGGGTTCAAAGGGCAGTTCCGCCTGCTTGGCATAGGCGCGGGCCGCCACCTCGGGACAGCGCGGCAAATACGTGACCAGATCGACGTCGGGCGGTAGAAATTCCTCGCTGAGCATCTCGCCCAGCGATTCGCGGATGCGACGCACGCTGACGCCGTTGATGATCGAGTCGAGGTCGGTGATGTAGTTCCACTCAAAAAAGCAATAGGCGAGGTCGGTCGAGACCACGACTTCCTTGTTGTAGTTCCCTTCGGGCGTGAGAGAATAAATCGCTCCCGGTTCCAAATCTTCGACGTATTCGCCGCCGTTCTTGCGGAAGGCAATGTCCTCTGAGGCCATCACGTACTTGCCGTCTTTCCAGCCGAGCACTCCGGGTTTGATCCCAGTGCGATCGCGGATTGCGATCACGTCGCGCTCGCGCTTGTCGGCAATGGCCAAGGTATAGGCACCGGGCACTTCCTTGAGGAAGTTGTGTGCGCCGCGCTCGCGATAGAGATAGAGTAGAGCCTCCGTGTCGCAACTCGAATACAGGTGCAAGGGATCCGTGTCTTGGAAGAAGGCCCGATCGACTTGGCCGTTGTGGACGGCCGCCACATCGCAGTCCCAGATCAGGATGTGGTTGTCGCGGTGTTCGACCGAACCGCCGATGACGTGCGGATGCGCCTCCTCGAGGATTTTGTCCTTCGAGCCGCGGGTGGCATAGCGCACGTGGGCCATGTAGGTGTGGTAATTGGGGCTGAGAAAAATTTTGTGGAGGTCGGTTACGTCGAAGCGCGAGACCCCGCCCTTCCACTTGATCACGTCGATGCGGCCATCGCCTACTGCAGCAATGCCGGCCGCCTCCCGGCCCCGATGCTGTAGCGAATGAATAAAGCGGTAGGCGTCGTGCAGAGAGTGGGCTACGGTCAAACCACAGTTGTGGCGAACGACTTCGGCCATAGACGTTCCTCGCGGCAAAATGACTGCGCCATACGGCAAGGCCGCATTGCTACAACGCCAGAATCAACCCTTGCGCCGACAGCGAATCAACCGTCTGGGCAAACGCCGCGGTCGCCTCCTCGACATCTTGAGCCGTGTGCGCCGACGAGAGCACGCCGCCGGTGGAGCTCATGTTATCGACCCCATAAAAGCGCATATGGCGCTGGTACTCTTCAATCAGCTTCCCCGGCATCCCCTTGAGCCGCTCGGCCTCGGTCGCGTGCAAATCCGCCCGGCTGTGGGCCTTTTGCACGCGCTGGCGATCGGTTTCAAAATAGACGTGGAAGGTCGAACACACCCCGTACACGTATCCGGCAATGCCTCGGCGCTCCAGTACTTCGTCCCAGGCAGCGCGCAGTTCAGCGGCGCGGGCGTTGGCTTGGCCTATTGGCTCGCCCGTGGCCACGCGCTTGAGCACGGCGATTCCCGCCGCGGCCGAAAGCGGTGCCCCGTTAAAAGTCCCTTGGTGCGCCACCCGCGGGCGGGCATCGTCCGTCACGTCGAAGAGTTCCATAATGTCCGCTCGTCCCACCACGGCCCCACCGGGCATGCCGCCGGCGACCACCTTGGCAAAACAAGACAGATCCGGCCGCAGCCCGTAGAGCACTTGCGCACCGCCCGGACTAAAGCGGAAGCCGGTGACCACTTCGTCAAAAATCAGCACTACCCCGCGCTCTCTGGTCATCGTTTGCAGATCGCGCAAAAACTCCGGTGCCAACGGTACTCGTCCCCATGAACCCCCCGACGGCTCGATAATCGCCGCCGCAATATCGCCGTCGGCGTTGAGGACGTCGGCGACTCGGTCCGCATCTCCCGCTGGCACGCAGACCACGTGCTCGCGCACCTGCGGCGGGATGCCCAACGAGCCGTCCGCGTCAAAGGGCGGCTGCACGCCGCGCATCACGTCGTCGTGCCACCCGTGGAAGTGGCCGGCAAAGCGCAGGATCTTGCGGCGACCGGTAAACGCCCGCGCTAAGCGCAGCGCCAGCAGGGTCGCCTCCGTTCCCGAATTGACCAAGCGCACGCGCTCGGCCGAGGGTACCAGCGCCTGGATGCGTTCGGCCCACTCGATGTGCAGTGGATGGTCGTTGCCAAAGTGCGTCCCGCGCCCCACTGCCTCGGCGATGGCTGCTACGACTTCGGCGGGCGCGTGCCCCAAGAGCAGGGCCCCATTGCCGAGCAGGAAGTCGATATACTCGTTGCCATCGACATCCCACTTGCGACCGCCGGCCCCCCGCTCGATGTAGAGCGGCACCGGCGTTGCGTAGCGCAGGTCGTGTCCGACTTTGCCACCGAGCGTCTTGCAGGCGCGGGCAAAGTACTCCTGCGACCGGGGACGCGCCGCTCCGTATTGCTCGTATATCTGGTTGCTCATGGACCTTTGCCTTTCTTCAATGCACGACACCCAGATTGCCGTTAGAGGTGCTTGGGCAACCACAAGGGTTGCCCCTACGTTACGACCGGCCGCCGCAGGCGGTAATCGTCTGTCCGGTGATAAAACTGGACTCGTCGGACAATAAAAAGCGCACCACCGACGCCATCTCGGCCGGATCGGCCATCCGTCCCAGCGGAGTATTAGCGATTAGCTCGGCGACTTGGCCGGGGTTGGCCGAGCGCGCCAGCTCGGTATCCGTCAGCCCTGGCGCTAGGCAGTTGATCCGCACGTTGTGCTCGGCAAGCGCTTGGGCGCATTGCCGGGTGAAGGCGATGACGGCCGCCTTCGTCGTGGCGTAGTGGATCATGTTCGGTTTGAGCAGCCAAGCGGCCAGCGAGGAGATATTGACAATCCGCCCAAAGCGCCGCTCGATCATCTCGTCCTTGACGGCCCAAGTGGTCAAAAACGGCCCGTGGACGTTGACCGCAAACATCCTTTCCCACTCGGCAAAGCCGAATTCGCCGTGCTCTTGGGTATGGGCGATCCCGGCGTTATTTACCAGCAGTTCGACCGGCCCGAATGCCGCGCGCACTTGGGCGATCATCTGCTCGACTTCTACCTGCTGCGACACGTCGGCTTGGACGGCCATGCCCTCGGTGCCGCATGACTCGACCTGCGCCAAGATTTCCTGCGCTGCCTCGGCGTTGTGTTGGTAGTTGATGGCGACCTTGGCTCCGTGTTCGGCCAGCATCTGGACGATGGCGCGGCCGATGCCGCGACTGCCGCCCGTTACCAAGGCGGTGCGCCCGGCAAATATCGCGGTGGTCATGTGCGTTGGCTTTCGTTGAACGAGTATAGAGGATTTATTCAACCGTTCGTAGAAGGTAACTCAAAAAGTATTATGGTTCACCGCCTTTTCGAGTCCCTCCAGATAGGCCCTCGTCCTGCGATTGCACACGGCAGCGCAAATTTCTTTGCTACTGGGCCAGATCGTCTTCCTCAATCCGCAGAGACTCGGTACAATAACTTAGACCATCCCGCTTCCAGCTAACTTCTCGATTGAGGTACACGGCGTCGGCAATGGCGCGCAACGGCGAAGCAATAAACGCCCACTCGCCTCCCTCTAGCTGGGTCGCCTCAACTCCGGCCCGGGGATGGGGCGATGGAACTCGATCAAAGGAGAAGACGCCTAGGGGGGTTGAAACGGTCTGACTCCGCGCAGTGGTGACGCTGCTGATCTGCCGTGGTACCAAAGGGCGGTTTCAAGGCTGATATGCGAAGGGGCATGCAGCACGGCTGCAAGGGCAAAGGGGTGGAGTTCGGACTTGCGGAACACTTTGTCCAAAATAAATAATCCCCGTTTGAGACGCAGAACCTCACCAGCGCGGATAGCCCGATGAATCAACTGCTTTCTGGCCCCTACGGACGCATCGGCGAACAGATTGCCTACGACAGTCTGGTCGAAGAGGCCTCCTGGGGGAGATAATCGGATAATTTGTTCGGTTAATTGTTGCATTTTGTCATTAAGTTACGAAATAAGTAACTTAAGAGCAAAAATTGACCTATTACCAGCTTAGTCGCTCGGCTAGTCAGGCGATTAGCCGCCCGCTGCTTTGGTGCTCTCCGCGAGCTTGGCGACGATCTCTTGAGTATCGTGTACTGCGCGCAGCCGTTCCGCGATCCGCCCCCGTGCATCCACCACGTAATACGAAGGCAAACTGCGGATGCTATAGGCTTTTGCTACATCCGCACTCCAGCCAGCCGCCCGCAGATGGACGCCTTTGATCTCGTGTTTGGCAACCGCCTTTCTCCAGGCTTCCTCATCGTCGTCCAACGAGATGTTGAGGAAGACGACCGGCTGCTCGGCCATCTCGGCCTTGATTTTCTGTATATAGGGCAGATCGCCGATACACGGCCCGCACCAACTCGCCCAGAAATCAATGAATATCGCCTTTCCTTTGAATTGGTTCAGCGATACCGGCTGGCCATCGAGGTCGTCGAGCGTGAAGTCGGGCGCGGGTTGCCCCGGTTGTAGAACCAGCGCCTTGGCCAACGCCGCCTCAATGGCCTCGTTGTACTCTGGATAGGGATTGGTTTCTTTGAATTCTTCCCACTTTTCGTGGACCCATGCAGAGACTTCGTGGCCGCGTTCAAACCCATCAATTAGCTCGCCGGCCAGAAACCAGTAGAGCACTTTCCCGTCCAACTTTTCCTTGATTAGAGCGTTCCATTCCTCCGAAAAGAAGCTACTCTTGAACACCCGAGGTGCGGCATAGATGGAGTCGAGCTGGGCTTGCGCCGCTTCCGACAGACCCAATTCGGACAAGTCGAGTTTCTCGGACAGCTTGAGCGGTTGGCGATGTTCGTACAGGGAGTCGAGGCGGCTCTGAGCCGCCGATAGGCTCAACTCCGACCAATCGAGTTGCTCAGATAGCGGGACTTGCTCGCTCGCACCCTCAAGCTCTTCTTCCATCGGCAGGTGGAACACCACCTTCGTGCCCATCGTATCAATCCGCGACGATTCGTACCCGCTTGACTTGGTAATGCCATAGGATTTACCCGACCTTTCATAGAACGAGTCGATCTGTGCTATGGCGGCTTCCGACAGCTCGAATTTCGACAAATCAACTCTTTCGGACAGCCTGAGCGAGCGGCGATTTTCGTATAGGGAATCGAGGTGGGCCTGATCCGATCCCGACAAATCCAACGCCGACAAATCGACCATTTTCGACAGGCCCGGCCTTTGGCCCTCCTCCTCGTATAGGGAATCGAGGTGGATCTGGGCGACTTTTGATAACTCCAAACCCGAAAAATCGTACATCTCGGACAGCGTGGGATTTCTAAGCTTCTGGAGAGCCACCTTGTCCAACTCCCAATTCAAGGTGCGCTTCAAAAACGAGCGATATTCGCTCACGCCCATAGCCTTTTCATCGACCAAGGGAATGTCCTGAAGAAAGTCGTAGTACTCCGAGGTGATATCCCTGTTATCGTGGTCATTGGCAAATCTGTAATTCATCGGGTAGGAGATCATCTGCCTAGCCCACTCGTAGTTAAAGCGGGCTGTCGCATAGTCGATAAAACCTGGAGAAAGCGCATACTTCTCGCGCCCTTTGGCGAGCCACTCGAACTCATCCTGTCGCCGCTGCTCCACTTGGCGAATGAAATCCTCCAACGCCAGCCCTTCGTAGTCGAGGCGAAAGGCGAGGTAGTCGGGCAGAATCTCGGCTATGAAGCGATTGTTGTCCGCACCTTGGCCGCTGAACTCTAGAGAAGAGGAGAAACGGCCTTCATTCATCTCGATGTGCAAACTGTCCCCAGGTTCGACAAAGAGGATCAACTGAGCACGCGGCCCAAAGACGAAAGATCGCAACCCTGCCAGCCATCTCCACTTGGGGGGTTGTGGGTCTTTGTAGCGTCCCATGACGAGCGTTCCTCGGGGAACCGGGAAAGTGAGAGCAAAGCGATTTTCGCTGTCCAGCACGACGAGGTGTTCAGACCTTGTTGGCGACAGTGAGGATTGGTAGCCGAACTCGATTTCCTGCGCTGGGGGGTTGTATATCTTTCCCGTGATGGTCGCAGCGCGTGGTGCTTGTTGGGCCAGTCCCACGCTCGCTGTGCTGAACAGGGCGACGAAGATGCTAAGGTATAGTTTCATCAGACTTCTCCTTGGTTGGAACCCTTATTGAAAATCGCATCGACTCGGTAGCCGAGCGCACAAGAGGCCGGAGCAACGCCGTCTAACATTGCACCCATAGGAACTCCGTCCCCTCAAAGCCGGCCTTCCCTAGTCTCGCCCTAGTCCAAACGGTACGCTAGCAGCGCACCCCCCCAGGTCGCGTAAAGATACCCATTGGCCACGGATAGGGCCCCGATACTCCGGTCGGATTCGAAGGAAAAGCTTTCTATCAGTGCCCCGTACTCAGCTATCGTCCACGCTTTTACTCTAAGATCTGACGACCGCTTTCCTAAGCCGTACCCTAGGCTGTAGGCTACTCCATCGACAATCCGCAAAGAGCGAATGTCGTCGCTCCGAGGCAGCGGCAAGTATCCTACTTCGCGCGGTTGATCGGGATTGGAGATATCGAACTCGACCAACTCGTACGGCCAAGAGCGCTCGACATAGAGCTTGTCACCATAGGTAGCTACCAGTCTAGGATCGTAGTAAGACTGAGGCCGGAAGGACTCTAACGTCTGTCGCCCGGTCTCGCGCAAAGTGTGCGCATCAGCCACATCGATGACCACTAGTTCGCTTTCAGTCCCAATGTAGGCGCGACTTCCACGCACACTCACATGGCACCGGTGCTTCCACCTGTGAGCATCGTCCACAGGGTCGGAAATGGGCATTATCACCCGCTCGCCGCCCACCACCGGCATTCCCTCTGCGTCAAGGGTGAAAGCCTCGGCAACCAAGGCATAGCCCCGCTCCCGGACGAGGAGCAAACCGCCGTCTATGGCTCCCCAATACTGATGGTAGCGAAACCTCTTCCTTTTAATGGCGGCGAACATACGGGAACCCTTGAGCGCGGGCGCAGCCGGATCGCTGACGTCGAAGACGACCACTCCGAGACTGTCGCTAGGCAGTCCTTTGCGCCACCCGACGAGATATGCCAGCGAATCGACTACGCATATTGCGTTGCCACCCTTCCACAACTCGTGGGACTCTGGTCTAGTGCTGCCGAGCAGGCGCATTTGCTGCGGGTTGCTCAAGTCGGCGATGGCAATACCAATTTGTCCAGTGGTCATATAGGCAAGCTCGTCTTGGATGGCGAGGTCCCCGTAGTACTGCTTATCGGGAGCTTTGAGCACCCCAACAGGCTTCCGCTGGTTGACGAGAGGTCCTCCGTAGAAAATCGCGAAGACGACGGCAATGATCGCACCCCAACCTATCGCCACCGTGCGCCACGAGAGCATTGCCTCGCGGTAGCGGTGCAAAAGTACCACCGCCACCACCAACGCTGCCGCTGTCAAACCCAGATTGGCCAATACCTTCACCCAAAACCGAGCGGAGTCCGTCGCCAAGCGCACCAAGTGTCCTTGGTCATCCAAACCGATTGCGACGAGTGGATAGCGATTGAGAATCGGCAAGATGGCTGTCGCCGGGCCTGTGAGGAAAACTCCCAACACTACAGCCAACGCAATACCCACGGCGAGACCCTTGAAGGGATGGTCCGTCACCACCGAGCCGATAAAAACTAGGGCGTAGAGCAGTGAGAATTGAGTAAACGACAGGGCGACCATTGAGGCATAGTCAATGCTCTGCACGGTGACCAGTTTATATGCCAAGTACTCGCGTTCCACCTCTATACTGGCCAAGTCTATGTACACCGTCGCCCAAGCCACTAGCACGACCAACAGCAGTCCGCCAAGCCCTAACAAGAACTTGACAGCCAGCACTGTCGCGCCCGCCACCGGCTTGTCTAGGAGAAAAGACAAGGTACCCGTGCTGCGCTCGCGGGCGATGGCGTCCATACCCAGCACAATCGCCATCACTACTAGACCGCCTATAATCAACTCTTCGAAACTTGCTACGTAGCTGCGGCTGAAATCAGCATTGTTCCGCATCAGACAAACCACTGCGGCGAGCGCGACGGCCACCAATACCTTGGGCAGGATTTCGCGGCCCTCTTTCCACAGTAACGCGTACAATGTGCTCATGGCCGACCTCCTTTGATCTGCTCCGGCGAGAACACCATGAGCGAACGCCCGATTAGGGTGTAGAAATGACCGCGGACGAGATGGAGCCGTTTCCAATTATGGCTGATAGAAGACGAAGACCGTAGCTCGTCGGGTACTTGCCAATAGCCCATGTACTCGTGGGCGTGATAATCAGTCAACCGATCGACAAACAACCCATTCTCTGCCGCACTGTACACCCAGTCGTCGATTATTTTTATCGTATTATTAGCACTAAAAAACCAGTACTCTATCTCACGTGGCCTATTCGGATCGGTGATGTCGAAGGCGACCAAGTTTCCGGGCCAGTACCGTTGGACGTAGAGCGTGTCGCCCTCGCGGGTTATTGGGCGGCTCTTGTGTAAGTCGTACTCACTATTGTAGTCGCCCATTTCCACCCGCACAGTCTCTTGCAGCGCTCCTAGATTCCGGGCATCTACCGCGAGAAAACCGTCCCTGTACCCTACCCATATCCGTTCGTTGTGTACGTGCATGGACAGTTTATGTTCCCACCAGCCTCGGAAGTCATCCTTGTAACCTTCTGGTAGCTCCTCGACGACCAACTCGTCCGCCCGTGCTGGCAACCCTTCCGCATCCAACGCAAACGACACTATTCCCAACTTGTCGCCCCAACGCCCACTGAGGATCAGCCCTTCGCCGCAGCGATCCCAGCCCCCAAATTTCTCTATGTCGTCGCCAATTATCCGGTACCCTTTGAAGACCGGGCGGACCGGACTGCCAACACTGAACACGGCAATGCCGAGGCTGTCGGCGGGCAAGCCCTTGCGGCGGCCGAGTAGATAGACCAGTGAATCCACAACCGCGACTCGGCTCATCGACCACTGCGGCTCCTCCACGGCAGCTAGTAGCTCGGGCTTAGTAGGATCGCGCAAATCCACGACCGCCAAGCCCCCTTCAGTCGCCATATATCCCCGATCTCCGACGACTGCCAAGTCGAGATAGGCTCCCTCTTCGGGCGTCAGCACACTCAGCGGCCCTGGTCTCGGCGGTCTCGGCCCAGAGGTCATATCCATCGCGGTTATGAAAGCGATCAGGGCCAGCCAGCCGATGACAATGGGCTTCCAGCCGATGCTGATCCCACGGAAACGGCGCAAAAGCGCTATGGAAACCGCCACACCTGCCGCCATCACTGCCGCTGTCGCTCCCATTCGCACCAAATAGCCCCAAGGGTCTTCTACTATGCGGACTACCGTACCTCGGAAACTGATTCCTGGATTGAAGGAGAAGAATGGTTTGAGCGCGGGGAAATACTTGAGCACATTGTCGGCCGATGGAACCAAGACGATCAGCAGCAAAGTGCCCAAGGCCGCCCCCTTGAGCGGGTGGTCGGCCACCGTCGAACTAGCGAAGATCACGCTGTAGGCGATCAATCCCGGCGTAAGGGAGACCAGCAACATGTTGACATAGCCTACCTCCTCGGCGAGCCGCTTTACAGAGGGGTACCAAACACCACTACCACTGTAGATGCTAAAGCCCCTAGACGCTAGACCCTCCAAGTCCACATACACCGTCCCCCAAGCCCCGGCAACCAGCACCAACAGGGCCACCGCGCCAACAACGTACTTGGGCAGCAACACTTCCTCTGCTGACAGGGGTTTGCCCAGCAAAAACGACAAGGTGCCCTTGCTGCTTTCCTTGGCGACCAAGCCCATGCCGAGCACGCCGCCGCAGACCAAGATGGAGATCGTAATCCACGCCCCGAAGTCTCGGGCGAATTCCTCGTTGAATTCCGCGTTCTGCCGCAGCGCCACCACCACCGCGCACAGTCCCAACCCCACCAGCACCTTCGGCAGTTCCTCGCGGCCCTCCTTCCACAGCAATGCGCGCCAAACCCTCACGATGGAAGCCCCCCTTGCGGCGTCACGTGTTCGACGAAACTCTCCTCTAAGCTCAAGTCGATCACCTCGACGACTTGTCCGCCCGCCGCCTCGATCTGCGCTTTGGCCTTGTCTCCATAGTCGAAAACGGTCAACAGCCGCTGGCGGCCCTCGCCCTGCACGCCGCGCAGCCCGGCCACCCCGGTAAAATCCACCGCGTCCTCGGCCCGCACCAGCACCCGTTTAACCTGCTGCCGCACCGCGTCCAACTCACCGCAGACCAGCAACTTGCCCTGTTCAATAATGGCTACCTGGTCGGCCACTCGTTCGACCTCGTGTACCAAATGCGACGAGAAAAACACTGTCCGGCCTTCCGCGCTGATGACTTGGATGATGCTTTCGAGCACGTCGCGGCGCATCATCGAGGATCAGCAGTTCCGGGTCGTGGCCCAGCACCAAGGCCAGATTGAGCTGGGCGTTCATCCCCCGCGACAGGTGCTTGATCTTCTGCTTGGGGTCCAGCCCAAAGTGCTCGATCAGTGCGGCGACCTTTTGCTGGTCCCAGCGCGGATACAACTGCCCGGCAAACCACGCCACCTCCTCGACTTTCATCCAGTCGTAGAGCACCGGATTGTCCGAGATGTAGCCCACCCGCTCCTTGAGTTCCTTTTCGTGGACGTGCGGGTCTTGGCCCAGCACTTCCACCGCGCCGGCGGTGGGTTTGAGCATATTCATCAGTATTTTGATAGTCGTGGTCTTGCCGGCCCCGTTGCGCCCCAGAAAGCCGATCCAAGTCCAGCCCATCTACCGCCCGGTGGTTACCAAAGGTTTTGACCAAGCCTGTGATTCCAATCGCCGCTGCTGCCATAATCGCTTCTCCTACTGGCTGCTGAATTTTTCTAGGGTTTCCTCAAACACTCGGCGCAGGCTCGCCGCGTCCAGCCCAAGCTGCGTCCCTTCCACCAGAGTCTTTTCCATTAGGTTGCGAACGATATTCAGCCGCTCTTCAGTACTCATAGAGACCCCCTTTTCGGCGACATACGTTCCCATGCCGCGTCTTTTGTAGATGACGCCCTCGCGCTCCAGTTCTAGGTAAGCGCGGGCGACGGTGTTCGGGTTGATTAGCTGGGCGCTGGCCACGGCCCGCACAGAGGGCAGCTCGTCGTCGGCTTTGAGGGTGCCGGTGGCGATGTGGTACTTGTAGATCGGCACCCCTCCGGCGGTATCGAGGCGCAGATGCAGCGCGTCCCCTCCCCGTGCGATCTCGCGTTTAGCCATGAGCGTCTTTCCAGATTATACAAGTGATTTACTGTCTTAAGTCATTAATACAGTACCAAAAAATTTTGTCAAGCACTTTTTGCAAAAAAAATGCGGGCGAGGGAACCGTGTCCCTCGCCCGCATGTGGGGTTAGTTGTCGTTTTCTACTTGGTCGTCCCGCCCGCTAAATAGCCGCGTCGCCGGTCTCACCGGTGCGAATCCGCACTACCTCATCCACCGACAGCATGAAAATTTTGCCGTCGCCAATGTGGCCCGTCCGCGCCGCCTCGCGCACTGCACCCAAGCACTGCTCGGCGAGATCGTCCCGCACTACCACCTCGACCTTGAGCTTGGGAGTAAAATCGACGACGTACTCGGCACCGCGATATATCTCCTTATGACCTTTTTGGCGGCCAAAACCCTTGACTTCGCTGACCGTTATGCCTTGGACGCCCAAGCCGCTCAACGCCTCCTTGATAGCGTCTAGCGCGTTGGGCCTTACTACGCACATTAGCATTTTCATATCGCCATCTCCTCGCGTGTTGATGCCTAAAAAAAGTAGGTCGTCGCGCCCTCTGGCGCAATGGTCGGAATCGCTTTAGACTTTTTGGCCTTTGATTATTAGCCGCCTCAGGCGGCGAGCCTCTTTTTAGGTGGTATAATTTTGATGAATGGAGTGCAGGCCGGGTTCCTGCTAATACTTGTGGCCCTAGTAGGATGCGGCCGAGAAAGTCAAGCCGCACCCCCAGCGGCCGAGGGCGACATACCTCGCACAGCGTGGCCAGAAAGCTGGTTCCACCCGCCGCGCACGGCCTCGGAAGTCGGCTTGAGACGAACTGGTGGCCAGCGGCGAGTTGCCGCCGGTGGCGGAGCGGCTCCCCGACGACCCGATTGTCGTCGAGCCAATCGACGGGATTGGGACCTACGGGGGCACCGCTCGGCTCTTCCTCGCCGGCGAACAACTCCTCAACGTACCCGAAGGAACCCTGCGCCCGGGTCCGCAGCTCCAGCTAACCCTGCCCAACTTTGCCGCGCAGGTGGAGTACCACGACGACGCGCAGACCCTGAAGGTCTTCCTCCGGCCCGGTCACAAGTGGTCCGACGGCCACCCAGTGACAGCCGACGACTTTGTCTTTTGGTTTGATCGCGTCCAGCAAAACAAAAGCCTTACGCCCGTGGTGTCGCCCCGCTTTAAGGGGGCCCGCATCGAAAAACACGGCCCTCACCGCTTTAGCTATCACTTTCCCCAGCCGATGCCGCTTTTTGTTAAGCACCTCGCCCACAACAGCTCGCATCTGTCGGCACCGGCGCACTTTATGCGCCGCTATCATCCCGACTTTATCGACGCGGATCAGCTAGAGCGAGAAGCAGTGGAACTCGGCCTGCAAGACTGGCGCACCTACTTCCAAGCCGTTATCAACACCCGCGACCTCATGGTATTTCACAAGCCAGTGCAGACCGCTTACGTGGTGGTTAGCAAGACTTCGACGCGCGTCCGCTACCGCCGCAATCCCTACTACCCCAAAGTAGATCCAGCCGGCAATCAACTGCCCTATATAGATTACCTCGAAGTCCAGCGGGTTGACAGCCCCGAGATCATGGCGGCCAAGGCCGCCACTGGGCAGGTCGATTTTGCCGGGCGGCAGTTTAAGACCGCCGACATCCCGCTGTTTAAGCGCTTTGAGCAAGACAATGGCTACGAGACCTACCTCTGGCCTCGTCCCTACGGCTCGGACGTGACCTTTATGCTCAATATGACCCACCCCGACGAGCGGCTCCGGCAGATTTTTCAGGACGTGCGCTTTCGCCGTGCGCTTTCGCTGGCCATCAACCGCGCCGAGATCAACGACATTGCCTATTACGGGCAGGGGATCCCACGCCAGTTGACGGTCGTATCTTCGAGCCGCTACTTTGAGCCTTCCTTTGCCGCAGCTTGGGCCGAGCACGATCCGCAACGCGCCCGCGCCCTGCTCGACGAGATGGGGCTGATTGACCGCAACGGCGACGGCCGGCGCGAGCATCCCGATGGCCGCCCCCTCGAAATCACGCTGGAGTACACAATCGGGGAGACGCCGAAGCAAGTTACGGTGGACTTGGTAACCGCCCACTGGCGCGAAGTGGGGCTGCACATCAACCGCAAGCAAATAAGCGGCGCACTGCAAGGTATCCGCACCCGAGGCGGGGTTATGGACATGAGCATCTGGCACGCCGACCGCAACGCCGACATCCTCTTTCCCATCGAGCCTTTTTGGTACGTACCCATGCACGTGGGGCAGGAGGTGACCCAGTGGCCGGAGTGGTCGCGGTGGTACCGGTCGGACGGAGCGCGCGGCTGGATGCCGCCCGGCAAGGTCCGAGAACTAATCGCTTGGTGGGAGGTGCTGCGCCGCACATCAGACCTCCAAGAGCGCATCGCCATGGGCAAGAAAATTCTCCAGAGCCAAGCCGACAACCTGTGGGCGCTCGGCGTCATCGGCCTAGGGCCACACCCGGTTATCGTTAGCAACCGGCTGCGCAATGTGCCGCGCCAGGGCTATTGGGGGTGGGACTCGCGCTGGTCTTGGCCCTACTATCCAGAAACTTGGTATCTGCAACAAGACTGAGCCATGATCAACTACATCATCCGCCGCGTCCTGATTATGATCCCCACCCTGATAGCCGTTTCGGTGCTGGTATTTGTCGTCATCCAGTTGCCGCCCGGGGACATCATCACGTCGCGCCTGCAAGAGCTACAGGCCGAGGGCCAAGACATCTCCG
>JAGWBY010000077.1:45502-48483 GCA_021295675.1 Candidatus Latescibacterota bacterium
GCGACCTTGTTGACTTGGCTGGTGGCCTTCCCGGTAGGCATCTATTCGGCCCTGCGCCAGTACTCGGTGCTCGACTACACAGCAACCCTCGCGGCCTTCGTCGGTCTGGCGACGCCCAACTTCCTGCTCGCGCTGGTTTTGATGTACTTGGGATACGAGTGGTTTGGAATCGCCGTGGGCGGATTGTTTTCCCCCGAGTACGCGAGTGCGCCGTGGAGCTTGGCCAAGTTCGGCGATTTGCTCGGGCATCTGTGGATCCCGGCTGTGGTCGTCGGCACGGCTGGCATGGCCGGGCTGATGCGGATCATGCGCGCCAATCCGTGACCACGGCGCTGGCCAAGGGCCTTGGTCCGGTCCGCTTGGTAATTAAGTACCCGTTGCGCATTGCCATTAATCCCTTTATCAGCACGGTCGGCTGGATGCTGCCGCACCTGATTTCCGGCTCGGCCATCACCAGCGTGGTGTTGAGCCTGCCGACGACCGGCCCTTTGCTGCTCGACTCCCTCCGCAATCAAGACATGTATTTGGCGGGCAGTTTCCTGCTCATGCTCAGCGTTCTGACGGTGATCGGCACCCTGCTGTCGGACATTCTCCTAGCTATTGCCGACCCGCGCATCCGCTATGAGTGAAGACCGCTCCACAACCCAACTAGCCGACGCCTCGCAGTGGCGGCTGATGTGGATGCGCTTCCGCCGCCACAAGCTGGCGCTAGCCGGCAGTGCGGTACTGATTGCGCTCTACGGCCTCGCGGCTCTGTGCGAATTTGTCTCGCCTTACCAGCCCGACCAGCGCCACGCGCAATACGTCCTCTGCCCGCCGCAGTCGATTCGCTTCTTCGACGGCGAGGGGCGCTTTCACTGGCGGCCCTTTGTCCACGGCGTGCGGCAAGACACGGCCGCTGGCCCGTGGCAGCGCGAATATCTCGTCGATACCAAGGCCGTGTATCCGATCCGCTTGTTCGTGCGCGGCCCGGCCTACGAGTTTTGGGGGCTTTTCAACGCGGACTGGCACCTGTTCAGCGCGGGCAGCGGGCCGTTGTTCCTCTTTGGCACTGACGACTTGGGCCGCGATCTTTTTAGCCGAATCATACATGGGGCGCGCATTTCGCTCACCATTGGGTTAATCGGCGTGGCCCTGACCTTCCTCATCGGTATCCTGCTCGGGGGCGTGGCGGGTTATTACAGCGGCTGGGTCGATGTGGTAGTGCAGCGGATGATCGAAGTCTTGATGGCCGTGCCGCAGCTACCGCTGTGGATGGCGTTGAGCGCGGCGCTGCCGGCGCACTGGCCGCCGCTGCATATTTACTTCGGCGTCACCATTATCCTCTCGCTGATGGGCTGGACTGGGTTGGCGCGGGTGGTGCGCGGCCGCTTTCTGTCGCTGCGCGACGAGGATTTCGTGGTCGCCGCCCGCCTGTCGGGCACCCACGAGTTGAAGATTATTTTTAAACACTTGCTGCCGTCGTTTCTCAGTCACGTGATCACGTCGGCCACCTTAGCGGTGCCGGGCATGATTCTCGGCGAGACCGCGCTGAGTTTTTTGGGGATTGGGCTGCGGGCACCCGTGGTTAGCTGGGGGGTGCTGCTGCAAAAGGCGCAGAACTTTCAGGCCGTGGCCATGGCACCTGGTCATCGCGGTTTTGGCCTTCAACTTGGTCGGCGATGGGATGCGCGACGCGGCCGATCCGTATGCGAGCCATTAGTTAGACGTGGAAAAGGCCATGCAAAATTGGACTTTGTATCTTGGCGACTGTGCAGAACAGCTCCGGCATATTGCATCGGACTCGGTGGATTTGGTCGTTACTTCACCTCCTTATACCAATCAGCGGTCTGCTACGTATGGAGGGGTAACGCCGGACGGCTATGTGGAGTGGTTTTTGCCCATCGCCGATGAGTTGCAGCGGGTCTTGAAGCCGACGGGCACGTTTGTTTTGAACATCAAAGAACGGGTCGTGAACGGCGAGCGGCATACCTATGTGTTAGAACTCATCTTGGCCATGCGCCAACGGGGCTGGCTGTGGACGGAAGAGTTTATCTGGCACAAGAAAAACTGTTATCCCGGCAAGTGGCCCAACCGATTCCGCGATGCGTGGGAGCGGCTTTTGCAATTTAACCTCCAGCGCAAGTTCAAGATGAACCAAGACGCGGTGATGGTTCCCGTCGGCGATTGGTACGAAAGCCGCATGCGCACCTTGAGCGAGACGGACCGCGCCCGCGACGAGTCCAAGGTAGGCAGCGGCTTTGGCAAAAAGGTCGCGAATTGGTTAGAGCGCGATAAGGTGTATCCCCATAACGTGCTCCACCGCGCCACCGAATGCGGCAATCGGCAACACAGTGCTGCGTTTCCCTATTGGTTGCCCACGGATGCGGGGGACGTAGTGTTAGATCCGTTTGTCGGTTCGGGGACGACGGCGTTTGCGGCGCTGGACAAAGGGCGGCGCGTCATCGGTGTTGAGATTCACAAGCCCTATTGCGATACACTCAAAGGGCAATTGGAAAAGAAGTATGGGCAAGCTATGAAGCTAGTCGTATGACGGGTCACAGCAGACTTTGCGGTCAAGCGCAATGCCCATATCGTCGCGCTCGCTGATCGCATCCTTATTATCCATGCCTAAAGGGGCGACAAAACCGAGGAATTGTGCAAGGACATACTCGCTGATAGTACTTAGAAGGAATCAATTTTGTCGATATATGATATATACTCGAAACGCCAAAAGAAACTTCGAGGGGAGATGCCTGACGTCTATATTTATGACGATCTCCCTAAGCCTCTGAGAGTTCAAATTATTCAGATTTGGAGACATACAATTGGTGGAGATTCTCACTCTTTTACTTATCAGGATGAGAGTGATTCTTATGATTTTTTGGTCAATACTTTGAGGCACGAATATGGTGTATTTTGGTTAGAAGCGGTTTCATAACTTGATAGGGGGTTGTGTTTTTTCTTTTTTGCTTCTACTCGTCTTGCTTCGCCCCAAGGAG
>JAGWBY010000078.1:0-19855 GCA_021295675.1 Candidatus Latescibacterota bacterium
GGCGATGACGAAGGCGTCGAGGCGATTGTTCAGCACCCAGCCCAGCGAGCGCACGTAGTGCTTGCGGCACCAAGCGATTACTCGCGGCTCTCTTTTTTCTTTGCTCGTCGCCAGCTTGAGGGCGGCGAGGGGGATAAAGATCAGGGCGATGAGCAGCGAGGCCACTAGTCCTGTGATGACCGGCAGGCCGATTCTGAGCATCCAAAACGAAAACATCTCCTCGTCGCTCATCAAAATCAGGGGCAGGAAGACCACCACCGTCGTCAGAGTTGCCATGGTCACGGCCAGCCCCACCTCGCCAGCTCCTTCTATCGAAGCCGTGCGCGGGGCGATACCTTCTTGGCGCTTACGGTAGATGTTTTCGACGATGACGATGGCGTTGTCAACCACCAGTCCTAGGCTCAACATCAGGCCCATCATCGTCGCCAAGTAGAGGGCCGTAATCGTCGTCAGAAGCGACAGCGGGATCGCCAAGGTGATGATCAGCGTAATGCGCACCGCGCGCAAAAAGAAGAAGAGCACTAGGGCCGCGAACATCCCACCCCACAGGCCGGAGTTTTTGAGATTGCCAACCGAGTTGATCACTTGGTCGCCTTGGTTCCAGAACAGCTTGAAGTCCAAGCCTTCGAGCTTGGGGTGATCCTTCAGCCTTTCCAACTCCTCCTTCACGCCGGTGGAAACCTCGACGACATTGGCCTCCGACGCCTTGGTGACGCCGAAGCCCAGCGACTCCTTGCGGTTAATGCGGTTGACCCAGTCTTGCGGTGGCGGCTTATAGGAAACCTCGGCGATGTCGTCCAGCCGTAGCTGGTGTGTGGGATCGACCACGGTGTTGGCGAGCTCTTCGATGTTTTGGAAGCGGCCCACTGAACGCACATAGATCTTCTTGCCGCCCTCGATCACCCAGCCCCCGGGTACGGTGAGGTTTTGGGCGCGCAGGCTGTTGAGGGCGTCAAAGACATTGATCCCATGGCCGCGCACCTTGCCTTTGTCCAACTCGACTATGACCTGTTTGCTGGGCGAACCCCAAAGCTCAATGTTGCCGACCCCATCGACGCGGCGCAGCGCCGGCTCCACATAGGTATCGATAAGATGGCGCGGATCGGCGTGTTGGGTCTCAAAGATGATGGCACCATCCATGATCGGGATGTCGTTTTGATCCCAGCGCCGCACCCACAGGGTAGTTCGGGCATCACCCGGTCGAGTCGGTCTTTCATTTCGGCGAAGGCCAATTGCAGGTCGGTGCCCTTTTGGAACTCGACTCGAACATTGCCGCCGCCACTGTAGGCGCTAGAGCGGATATTCTTGACCCGACTGACTTGGGCGACGGCCTCTTCGAGGTGACGCACCACTTTCTGCTCGACTTCGACCGCTCCGGCGTTGGGATAGTGAGCCCAGGCGAAAAGTCGGGGATAGTCGAAGCCTGCGGGGAAAAGCGTCAGCGGGATTCGCGTGTAGGCTATGTAGCCCACCACCAGCAGCGCGACCAGCGACATCACCACGGTCACTGGCCGGTTGACCGAAAAGCGCGGCAGGGGATACTGGTTTGGCTTTTCCATCGGCTCCTCCTAGGCCCGGCGATCGACCACTGAATACACGGTCGGGATCACCACGAGGGTGAGGAAGGTAGAAGAGATGAGGCCAGCGATCACGGTCAAGGCCATCGGCGTGCGGATCTCGGCCCCCTCACCCAGCCCCAAGGCCATCGGCAGCAGCCCTAAGACCGTAGTCGCCGTGGTCATGGCGATCGGGCGCAACCGCACGGCACCGGCCTGGATGATGGCCTCGGTCTTCTCCATGCCGGTGCGGCGCAAAGTGTTGATATAGTCGATGAGCACGATGGCATTGTTGACGACGATGCCGGCCAGCATAATCAGACCGATAAAGACCACCACGCTCAGAGCTACCTGCGCCAGATAGAGCGCCACCACCACGCCGATCAACGCCAAAGGCACCGTGAACATAATGACGAAGGGGTGAACCAGCGACTCGAACTGGCTGGCCATCACCACATAGACGAGGAAGATAGCCAGCACTAAGGCGAAGTAGAGGCTCTGCAATGAAGTCTCCATCTCTTCGTTCTGGCCGCTGATCATAAAATCGAAACCCATCGGGAAGTCCATCTTCCCCAGTTCGTCGTGGATCAGGCCCGAGGCTGTGCCCAGATCGACGCCTTGGATATTGGCCGTTACTACTGCGGAGCGCTGCTGGTCAATGCGGCGGATCTCGCTCGGCCCCTCGTTGACCCGGATATCGGCCACCGAGGAAAGTGGAATCGGAATCGGCGCATTGGGATTGATCACCAGCCGCCGCAGCTCGTCGAGCCCTAGGCGGTCCTCCTCGCGCAGCCGCACTAGTACGTCGATCTGGCGCTCGTCTTGGCGAAAGTCAGTGGCGACCTTGCCCTGCACCTTGTGGCGCACCAATTCGGCAACGTTGCGCAGCGACAGGCCGTAGGCCGCGAGCTGGTCGCGCTTATAGCTGATTTGTAGCTCGGGGTTGCCCGCCTGTAGCGAGGATTTGACGTCGACCAGCCCAGGCAAGCCAGCCATCCGCGACTCGGCCTCCAAGCTCAACTGGCGCAATTGGCGCAGATTGTAGCCGCGAACCTCCACCTCGATGGGTGTCTTGAAGCTAAATAGCGCCGGGTGTGAGACCTCGACTTCGATTTCGGGGATCTCGTCAACCTCGTCCCGCAGATGCCGGATTAACGCGGCCTCTTGCGCGGCGCTGGAGCCCTCCTCCATGCGGACCGTTACTTGGGCGGTGTGCTCGCCTTCTTCAGCCGAGGAACTCGCCGACCGGTCGGTGCCCACGGTCGTCGCCACGCGCGCGACTTGGGGCTGTTTGCCGGCTAGTTCTTCGATCTGGCGCACGATCTCGGCGGTCTCTTCGAGTGGCGTACCCACCGGCAGTCTGAGGTCGAGGTTAAATTCAGCTTGGTGGACTTGGGGGATTAGTTCAGTGCCCAAATCGGGGAGGAGCTTGTACCAGCAGACGAGCAAGGCAGCTAGGGCACCGCCGATAATCAGCAAGCGCCGCCTGAGCGCCCAGCCCAGCAGGGCCGGATAGGTCTGCTGCACCAGCCCGAAGCCGCGTTCAAACGCAAAGAGCAGCGGCAAGAAGACCGGCATCAGCAGGATGCCTAGCAGGAACAACACCAGTACCAGCACCAGACCGACGAGCATCAGCGCCACGTGCAGGACAATACCCACCAGCCTGAGTACCGTGCCCAAGACGAAGCGCACGCCTGCCAGATAGACCAGCGCCAGCGGTAGCGACAGGAATTTGAGCGTCTTCCACGCTAAGTGCTCGGACCTGTTCACCCAGTGCCAGTAGCGCTGCCCAGCCTCGCCGAGGATGCGCGGCGACTCAAAGCCGAGGATGCCCGGCCAGACGCGCTCGAAGAAGGTCCACTCGCCGATGCGGCTTTCCGCAGCCCAAGCACCGACCCAGCTCTGAAAGGTCTGCTCGCGCTTGAGCCAGAAGTGCTCGACGGGTTTGATCAGCCACCACAACAACTCGGCGACGAGCAGGAAGACACCTTTGAGCACTGCCGCCACGAGGGTTGCTGCGGCCAGTCCGATCCGCAACAGCACCTCGCCGATTAAGTAGGGCAGCGAGAGGGCCACCTGCGCCGCCTTGCGCCACCGGCTCCCCGGCTCGTTGAATACCGCGCGGGCCCGACTCAGTGCCTGGAGGCGCAGAAAATCGCTGCGACCGATCTGCTCGGCCAACCCGCCTTGGCGGTCGATTTGGCGCGAGGCCAGCATGGGAATGAAAAACAGCGCCACCCCCAACGAGGCCACGCCATATCGCCGAAGACCTGCCCTGCCACCCCCTCGACGAAGACGATGGGGAAAAACACTGTGATCGTCGTCATCGTCGAGGCCAACACCGCGGTACCGACCTCGCGGGTGCCGCGGACGGTGGCTTGGACCAGATCGTCGCCTTCCTCCCGACAGCGAAAGATGCTCTCCAGCACCACGATCGAGTTATCGACCAGCATCCCGATCCCTAGGGCCAACCCGCCGAGCGACATGATGTTGAGCGACACATCGAACATGTACATCGGCGCAAAGGTCGCCATGATCGACACCGGGATCGTCAGGCCGACGATCAGCGTGTGGATCACGTTGCGCAAGAACACAAAGAGCACGAGCACGGCCATCGCTCCGCCGATGAGCGCATTGATTTGGACTTCTCTGATCGAATTCTCGATAAAACCCGACTGGTCGGACAACAACTCCAGCTTGGCTCCCGGAGGCAAGCGATGGCCGATGAAGTCGGTCATCCGCAAATGCTCCATCGCCTTGCGGGCTTCCTCCTCCTTTTTCTGCTGCAACTCCTTTTGTTGCTCTTCCTCGTTCTTTGTCGAATCGGCTTTTGCAGTCTCTTGCTTTTTTCGCGCCTCCTCTTGCTCTTTCCTTTTTTGCTCCTCGCTTTGCTTGGCCATTTCTTGGGCTTCGCGGGCCTTCTGCTCCACGTACTCGCGCTGCTGTGGCAAGCCGAAGAGCGCGTTGTTTACCCTGTCGGCGACGGCGACGATGTTGGCGTCGGCTTCCTTGTAGATCTCGATCTCGACGCTCTCGCGGCCGTTGACCCGGGTGATGATCTCGCGGTCCTTGTGCGAGCGGGAGACCTCGGCGATGTCGCGCAGATACACATCGGCGTCGCCCTGCCGTGCCACGATCAACTCGGCGATCTCATCGACTGTGGCGAATTCGTTGAGCGTGCGGATCAGGTATTCAACTTGGCCCTCGCGCAAGTTGCCACCGGGCAAATTGACGTTGTTTTGCGCTAGGCGGTTGTTTATCTGGTTGATGTCCAAGCCCATGACCGAGATCTGACGCTCGTTGAGCGCGACGTGGATCTCCTCCTCCAAGCCGCCCTTGATTTTGACCGCCGCCACCCCGGCTAGTGCCTCCAGTTCGCGCTTGATTTCGTGCTCGGCGAGGTAGCGCAGTGCGTAGAGGTCTTGCGGGCCGTGCAGGCCGATGCGCATAATCGGGTCTAGCGAGGGGTCGTAGCGCAGCAGGAGGGGTTTCTCGGCGTCTTGGGGCAACCAGACGCGGTCGGCCTTCTCGCGGATCTCTTGGGACATCGCGTTCATGTCGGTGTCCCATTCAAATTCGAGGAAGATGGAGCTGATGTTGACGAGGTGAGGGACGATGCCCAGTTCCTGCTCCAGAGGGCGGGAGAGCAGGGTCTCGACTTCCTCCGGTGCGGTGCCTGGATATTCGGTGCGCACCGTCAGGGTCGGGTAGGAAATGTCGGGCATTAGGTTCAGCGAGAGCCGTTGATAGGAGACCCAGCCAAAAACGCAGACGGCCAGCACCACCATGAGGATGGCGACTGGCCGCCGGGTTGCAATCGCGAAGCGGGATGTGCTAACGGGCTGCTGCACGGACCTAGCCTTGGCCCACGTCGTCGGAGTTGACTATGCGCACCCGCGTGCTGTCCTTGAGGCCGTTTTGTCCAACTATGATGATCGGGGTGCCGGAGTCGATGCCGGCGAGTGACTCGATAAAATCGGTGTCCTCAAACCCGGGCTGCAACTTGATCCGCGCGGCCGTGGTGTCCACGACGGCGAACACGAACCGGTCGCCGCCGTCGTACACAATCGCTTGCTTGGGTATCAACACGGCGTCGGTGTGCGTGGCGGTGACGATGCGCACGTTGACGAAGAGGCCGGGCCGCAAGTACTCCCAGCGGTCGCGCAAGCCGACCGTGACCTTGAAGGTGCCGCTTCTGGGATCGACTATGGGGCTGATGCGTTTGACCCAGCCGTTGAACTTCTTGTCGGGCAAAAACTCCGAGGTGATAAGGGCCTGCTGGCCGTTGCCGATGGTGGTGAGGTATTGGCCGGGCGCGAAGACGCGGGCGATCAGGTTTGCTACTCGGCCCCACCCGAGCGCCGACCTGCACGTGGCGCTCGGTGATCACGCCGGAAAAAGGTGCGATGACTTCTGCGTATTCTAGCTCTAGGCGGGCGCGCGCTAGCCGGAGGCGGGCTTGTTCAAAGTTGTATTTGTTGGTCTCAAACTCTTGGTCGCTGATGAGGTTGCGCTCAAACATGGTCTCGGTGCGCTTGAAGCTGGTCTGCTGATAGTCGTAGTTGGCACGGGCCTCTTCAGCGGCGATGCGCAACTGCTTGTCCTCGATGCTGAGGAGGGTGTCGCCCGCTTCGACGCGGTCGCCTTCCTCGACGTTGAGCTGTTTGACGAGGCCGCTGATTTGGGGATAAATCTCGACGGCCGCCTCGGTTTCGATGGTCGAGTTAAACAGCAGATGGGCGGAAATCTCGCCCGTGTGGGCGAGGGCAACTTCGACGGGTATTGCTTCTATGGGCTTGGAGAGGCTATCGGCGGCCGTGCTGTCGGCTTGGGCCGCTGAGTCTGCGTCGTCGCCCGCGTCTTGCCCGCCCACTTGCACGCTGCAAGCCCCCAAAGTTGCCGCCAACAATAGTACGCCTGCCTTGTGCCATGCGTTCAAAATCGTCTTTCTCCGGGTTTGTGGGCTTGTAGGTGGCGAAAGTAGTGCGTTACCTTATTGTATATAATGCAACTCTGCAAAGTGGACATTGTCAAATAGAGATGAGGTATCGTGAGTTATCAAAACGTCAGTCCCACTGAGGCGAAGGAACTGCTTGAAGGCGACGCGGGCGCGGTCTATATCGACGTCCGCTCCATCCCCGAATACGAGGGCGGCCATCCGGCCGGCGCGTTCAACATCCCCATCATGCAACGCCACGCCGTGGGCATGGTTCCCAACCTCGATTTCGTCCAGGTAGTTCAAGGCCATTTTGCCACAGATGCCAAGCTGCTCGTCGGCTGTCAGTCGGGCGCGCGCTCCATGCGCGCTTGTGAGGCTCTCGTCGCCGCTGGCTTTACGGATGTGGCCAATGTCACCGCCGGCTTTGGCGGGTCGCGCACTGAGCGCGGCTGGCAGGCCCTCGGTTTTCCGGTCGAATTCGGTGCCAGCGACGACAAAGGTTACGCGGCCCTAAGCAGCGATTCGGGCGCGTGAGCAAGTTGCTCAATCCTTATTTTCAGGTGGGGCTTGACGTGATGGAGCAGCCCTGCTTGGTCATCGGTGGCGGACGCGAGGCCGAGGACAAGGCCGACCGCTTGCTAACCGCGGGTGCGCGGTTGACGGTGGTAAGCCCAAACGCGACGCCCGCGCTCGTCGAATGGGCTGCGGCTGGCCGCCTTACCCACCACCCGCGCTGCTTTGCGGAATCCGACCTTGATGACGTGTTCTTGGTGCTGAACACCGTGCGCGACAGTGCGCTGACGGATCGGGTGTACGAACTCGCCACGGCGCGCAAGGCCCTGATTAACTCCTACGACAATCCGGCCTATTCCAACATTGGCATGGTGGCCTTGGTGCATCCGGGCCACTTGCGACTGAGCATCTCCACCTCCAACGCCAGCCCGGCGCTATCGAGCCGCTTGCGACAAGACCTTGAAGAAACTTTCGACGGGGAATTTGCTGCGTACCTCGACGGCTTGGCCGAGGCGCGCCAGCGGGTGCGAGCCAAAGTCGCCGACCGCGAGACGCGCTTTGCCCTGCTGCGCTCTTTGGTCAGCGGCTTCCACTTGGAAGGGACGCTGCGCTATCCAGCCGACTGGAAGCGTTGCGTGGATGCGCTGCTGACGTGTGAGTTGGAGTTTTGTGGGACGAAGGAGAAGTGTGCGGATTGTCCGTTGGGAAGCTGATTCGGCGGAAAGTAATAATCCTCATAAAGGCTTATAAATGAATCAGCGGTTGCGAGCACGGCTGAACGTTCTTTTGGCAATGAAAGTAGCAGCAATGAACGCTTGGCAGTCGTCGCCCTTAGTGGCCTTGTTGAAGTGCATGCTGTATATAATGTCAATAGTCCAATTCCCTATATGGGAATACCGGCCCTATACGAAAATAAACGGTTCGAGGCTTTATCTTATGCCGCTTTGAACCTTTCGGTCTACAAGATGAAAAATCACTTTGATCCTAGAGCACATAGGTCAAGGTATGATTTCGATACCACTCTATATCCTAATCGCTCGACTCCAACCACATTTTTCCAATATGGGGCTGGCGTAAGCCCTCAACTTTTACGGGATGCCTCTTTTTTTAATCTGACCAGCCACGGCCTTTCTTATATGCGCATGATAGAAATTTACTCAACGTATCGAAATCTGCATGCGAGGACGGCTTCTACCAACAAAGTCAAGCTTGAGCAGACAAACATTGCTAGCCTTGCAATGTCGCCGTTCAAGTGGCGGTACATAAAGAACCCTTGGGTCTATATGCCGTTGGTGATTTCAGGCGGCTTGTCCTTTTTCCTAAGCTCGTCTGAGAATCCGCCCCTGTCGGACGCCCAAGAAGTTGTCATGTTCGGAAACCGGTATTCTCCCTATCGAGCACTTTTTCTTTTTTCGGCAATAGCAACTTACAAACATGTTTTAACAGCCGCTGGCGAAGAAATGTATTTCCGAGGCATCGTGCAGACGGAGCTGACGGAGCGTCTTCATCCCAACGTAGCCCTCGTTGTTTCTTCTCTCTTATTCGGTGCCTTTCACATTCCCAATCGAGGCTCAGAGGCGGGTATAGGACCCATTCTAGTGGGAACCTCTCTAGTGGGCGGTTATATGGGATACAGGTATAAAAGCAACAACTATGATCTGGGTGAAGTTATCGCAATGCATTGCTGGTCAAATGTTTTAATGAGCGTAGTTGAGTTTATAAAAGATCCCAGCAGCAACCAATTCGTCTATAAGATCAATTGGAAGCTGTAGATCTCTACCCTCGCAACAATCGCTCAGATTCGCCTGTTGAGGCGAAACCCAAGTTGCACGATCTGACCCTCGCCAAAAACGCTCTCTTCGGCCTCGTCGAGTTCGGGCTCCCGCGCAAAGCCGACTTTGGTGAATAGATTGACACTCGGCCGATTGAACTCGTAAATCCCCGCGATGATGTAGTCCAGTTTGAGTTCGCGGAAGATGTAATCCACCGCGAGCCGCACTGCTTCGGTGCCATATCCCTTGAACCTGAACGGCTCATAAATCCAGATGCCCAGATCGGGTTCGAGATGGGCCGGTGCCAGACTGATGCGCCCGACGGTCGCCTGGTCCTGCAAGCAGACGATGGTGGCGGTGAATCGCTGCGGAGGTCTGTCTGGGTGGGTGAACATCGCGAGGAAATCCTCATAGGACTCCCAGTCGTACGTGGAATTGAAGTTCCGCTGCGTCGCGGGGTCCTGCCAAGCTTGGTAGAACGGCTCGTAATCTTGCGGCAGGAATTCGGCGAGACCGACGAGTTTTCCTTTGGTGTGAAAGACGCGGCGCGAATCGTCGCGAGTCTTGGAGCCATTCATACTCAAGCTACTTGGTGTTGGTACGGGTTGGATTCTCGCGTTTGAGCGCCGCTCGATGCGCTTGTAAATCGCTGCTTAGAAGAGCAGGCCCACACCGCCACTCCACATCGAACCGCTCATATTGTACTCGACTCCGTCAAAAGTAGCCTTTTTCATCCAATGTCGCGTATGTCGTATTTCAAAGCTCAGGAAGCCAAAATAGGACCACAGAACCCCTCCAGTCGCATGTAGCCCCCAGAGGTAATTGCGGCGTTCCCCCGCTTTTGTACCGTCCGTAAAAGCTCCGTTTCGGTTTAAGGAGACGATGTTGCCTCCAACACCTGCCGTAACGCCTAATGGACCGAGTACTCCAGAAGTTAGCCCAATGTTGTGGACGTCCAATTTGGAGCCACTCTGCGGATCTCTCCCTAGCCAGCGGGTGCTGTGGAACGTTTGCCAGCCTCTTTCGGTCTGGAACGACATATTGAAATAGCGGCCACTTTCGGAGTCTGCGACTAGGTCGCCCCCTGTATCGTTCTTCAGAGCCTGCCGCACTGCGGCCAAGTTCGGTTCCCAATCACTAACCCCCATGGTGAGCGACCAGTCCCAACAAAATGCTGGAGTGGACGCAAGCAGAAGGATAAGGCAAGAAGATCTCATCATCTCAGTAATCCCTCCTTTTTAAGTCCTTGAAGGTAAAACCCCATGGGTCAAAATTAATCCTCAGCGCAACCGCTCCACTTCGTCCACCACCTCGCGCACCGACTTCAGTACTTTATACGCAGGCGAAAAATCCCCGTATTGCGACAGCGCATTCGGCACGGCTAGTACGCGCAATCCAGCCTTGGCGGCGGCGGCGCATCCCCGCTCAGAATCCTCCACGACAACACATGTCTCAGGGGCTAACCCATGCAGGCGCATGGCCGTCAGGTACGCATCGGGATGGGGCTTTGCTTCTTTGTAGTCTTCCCGCGTGAGGACAAAGTCGAAAAACTGGAGCAGATTCGTCTGGGCGTGAATAATGTCAAAGTGATCTTTCCGCGACCCCGTCACCACCCCCATAAGGACGCGCCCGTGTAATGTCCTGAGCGTCTCCACTACCCCATCCAAAACCCGCACGTGTTCCCGCAACAACGCGCTGTAGCGCGCATTGCGCTGTAGGCGCAATTTGATTGGGCAATAGATCAAATACACTTTGCCCCTTTTGCAACGACTGCTCAACAAAATCCTCCTGCGTCAGCTCAACGCCCTGTGTTGCCATGACCTCCCGCCCCGCCTGAAAGTACAGCCCCTCGGTATCTACCAGCACACCATCGTTGTCCCACAAAATTGCGCGAATCACAAGTTCCTCTTCAGTTCAATCCCAAAAGTGTGTATTTAGCGCACGACCGCGATTTTGTCCCTCAGCATCAGGGTGCCTTCGGGGGAGTGGATCGTATAGATATAGACGCCGTTGCCGACCGGTATATTGGTGTGGTTGACCCCGTGCCACAGCACCTCGTTGGCCACGGCTCCCAAGCGGCGTTGTGCGGCGTCGTCTTCAATTGCCTCCCACACGAGATCACCCGCCGGCCCAAAGACCTGCACCGCGGATTTGAGCGGCACGCCGCTGAAGCGGAGCACGTTGCCGTTGCCAATGCGGAAGGGGTTGGGAAAGACCGCGATCTTCGATTGCGGCACTAGGCGCAGGCGCTGGAAGACGCGATTGTCGGCCTCGCTGATCTCGTTGATTTGCCCTTCTGCATCGACTTCGATCAGAAAGACCATTTCGCCAAATCGCTGCCAAGGGATGCGCAATTCCGCGCTCGCACCCGGAGTCAATCCCTCCGGGGCCTGTTCCCGGTGGATGACCTCGCACCGGCTGGAGTCCAGCGCGCATTGCGAGACCTGCACTGAGAAGCTGCTGGCGATCGCTCCCAGCCCGATGTTGCTGACGCTGACGCGGAGATCGTCGTCGCGGGCACCGCGCAAATCGCCGGTGAAGACCGCCAAGTTCGGCGTGCCTTCTCCCAATCCGTACTCGGCCAATGTCGCCACGGCTAGCTGAGTGGTGCGGCGCACTAGCTCCCAGTTTATGCTATCTGGTAAATCGACTACAGAGTGGTATTGAGAGTTGATGCGGTAGCGGCCCTCGCGGACTCCGTACGTCGTCGAGTCCGTAGGCAGGTAGTTTTCAATGCCGAGGATGGCGTCGTAGCCCCGCGCCCAGAACGGCGCGTGGTCGCTGAGGCGCGCCCCTCCGTCTTCGAGCAAGTCGATGTTGAGGCCGATGGCGTAGCGCTCGGCCACAGACGCCATCTGATCGCCCAACCAGCGCGAGCCTGGATTTGTCACCAACTCTAGCCGCTGTTGCAAGTCGTTGAAGCCGATCATGTCGAAGTTGAGGACGCCGAGGATTGGGTCGTCGCGGTCCGCGGCTAAAGTGACATACGCTTGGCTACCCAATAGCCCTAGTTCCTCGCCCGACCAAGCGATAAATAGAATGGACCAGGGGAAACGCTGCCCGGCTAGCAGCTTTGCGCTCTCTAGGACCAAGGCCACGCCGCTAGCATTGTCGTCGGCTCCGGGTGCGGGGTCGCGTTGCCAGTCCCAACCCCCGGCCGAGCGCGCACCTGTGGCGTCGTAATGGGCGCAGACGATGTAGTGCCCAGCCTCTGGATCGGTGCCCGCCAGCGTGCCGATGACGTTGTACGCGGTGGTGTCGCTTGGTGCATGTCCTATGTTGCCTCGCCGCGAGGTGTGGGAGATGACGCGCCGCGAGTCAATGGGAAAGGAATGCAGTTTGACTGCTCTGTCGCCGAGGGCTGCGGCCAATTGCGAGCGGATGTACTCGGTTGATTCGAGTATCTCTGGATGCACGGCAAAGCGGCTGCGGCTGTTGCCGGGGACGCTGCCCAACGCCGGGTCTTTCAGCGCGAGGGCTTCGACGTGGGCTTGCAAGCGCTCGGCTGCGACTTCCTCGATGAGGGCGGCTACCGCTGGCGATGCTGTTTGCAGGGCCTTGGGTGCGCGCCTTGGTGCACCTAGCCATCCACTTAGACTGTAGTTGTTGGGCAGCGGCCAGAGGAAATGGGATGCCTCGTACAAGCGCGCGGTCGGCCCCACCCGCAAGAGCGCCCATTCGCCCCCTCCATCAAAGATCAGCTCAATGCCTTGGGGCAGGGGAAAATGGAGGTGATCGGCGACAAAATAGCGGTCGCCCGCTTGTGGCCTGTCGAGACAGAGGATGGCAAACCCCCGCTTGGTGAACTCATCGACCGCGCTTTCGCTGGCCTCGACAAAAGCTATGCCCCGCGCTACGTAGCGCACCTGTTCGCTTAGCGCGGCGATCGAGGTTAGTTCGGCTGGCGATTGCCAAGACACGCCGACCAATGGTGGATTGGCCAAGGCCGCACTAACAAAAAAAAGAGAGGCGCACAACGCCCCTTTAACTGAGTTCATAGCTAGCTTACTTGTTGAGAAACAAAACGTTAGGGAACCTACTTTGTGCGTTAGTACCTGTCAAGAGCAAACTTGTCCACGTGCTTTGGCTGAAGAAAGCGTCTTGGCGGTGACCTTTTTGCTTTGCTTTTATATACGGACTTTTTACCCGCCCACAAGTGGAAAGCCTTGTCGCGACTCAGCGCGTTTTTCCTTCTACCCCGGCCGCTCAACGGCCTGATTACCGCCCTCTCAGTCGGCATTGGCGCTTTGACCGCAGATCAGGTCCCCGCTTGGTCTGCCATTTTGCTCGCCGTTCTTTCTGCCGCGTTAATCAACGGTGCTGGCAACGCCTTCAACGATTTGATGGACATAGACATTGACCGCATCAACCGCCCGCTGCGTCCCTTGCCTGCTGGTCGCCTTAGCCCGAATGCGGCCCGGATGGAAAGTTTGCTCCTCGCCCTAGCCGGTTGTGCGCTCGCGTTCTGGCTCAGCCTCTGGCATGGGGTGATTGTCCTAGTCGTTGTCGCCTTGCTCGCCGTCTATAGCATCTCCTTAAAACATAGCCTATTGTGGGGCAATGTGCTGGTCGCCTTTGTCGGGGCTATCGCCTTTCCCTACGGTGCCTTGGCCGCTGGCGATATTGGGCGTTCGTGGATTCCGGCGCTCTTTGCTTTTCTCTTTCACTTGGGGCGGGAAATCGTCAAGGACATCGAGGATGTGGCCGGGGATCAAATCCGCGGTGAGCGCACCTTGCCTCTGTGTTGGGGACGGACCCAAGCTGCGGTGCTGGCAGCCTTCGTTTATCTGGTCTTGGTAGGGTTTACTTGGATGCCGTTTTTTACGGGCCTCTACGGCGCGCTCTATGTGCTTGCGTTGCTGCCGGTTCATGCCTTGGTCGGCTATGTCCTCTGGCAATTGTATCGCCAACGCGCTGTACTAGCGGATGACCGTCTCGGCCGCTTGCTCAAAGTCGGCATGTTCTTGGGGTTGGTGGCCATCGTCGTCGGCGAGGCCGTCTTTGCTTTGGGCTAGTCGCGGCCTGATATTATGGAGCCAACAAAGGAGCCGAATATGAAAATTACCGATGTCAAAACCTTTCCCATCTGCCACGGATCGCGCAATTACCTCTTCGTCAAAGTCGAGACGGACGATGGCCTGTACGGCGTCGGCGAATTCGGCATTACTTGGAAAGAGCAGGCCGGCATTGGCGCGATCGAGCACATGAAGCGCCACATCATCGGTCTGGACCCGCTCAATACCGAATACATCTGGCAATTGTTGTTTCGCGTCGATTTTTTTCCCGGCGGTCGGATCAACGCGGCCGCTATGTCGGCCATTGACATCGCGCTGTGGGACATCAAAGGCAAGGCGCTCGGGCAACCTGTGTACATGCTCTTGGGCGGCAAAATGCGCGAGCGCGTCTTCTGCTACACGGGCATTGGCGGCAAGACTCCCGCTGACACAGCCCGCGCGGCTAAGGAGCGGGTCGCCGAGGGTTGGAAGTACCTGCGGATGTCGGTGTTTGACCGCGACGGGATTCTCGAACCGCGCACGGCTGTCCGCGATTCAATCGCTCATTTCGCCGCTGCGCGCGAGGCCGTTGGGCCGGAAATCGAAATCTGCATTGACGTCCACACCCGCCTCGACCCGCCCGACACCATCCGCCTCGGTCGCCAGCTCGAGGAGTACGATCCCTTCTTCATCGAGGATCCGCTGCGCTGCGAAAACCCCCAGACCTATCGCCAGGTGCGCCATCACGTTAGCTATGCGACCAAGTGGGAGTTCCGGCAGATGATCGAAGAGGAATTGATGGACTATGCGCGGATTGACCTGTGCATCGTCGGCGGGCTGACCGAGGCGCGCAAAGTAGCCAACTGGTGCGAGACCCACTACATCAAGATCGTCCCGCACAATCCCCTCGGCCCGGTCTCGGCCGCAGCTTGCGCTCACCTCGACATTGCCTGCGACAATTTCGCCGTGCAAGAGGGCGGCCTCATCGGCCACGCTGTGATGGAGGATGTCTTTCCGGTGCAACTGCCCTATGAGGCGGGTTGTCTGTTGCCGCCGGAGATTCCCGGTTTGGGAATAGAATTCAACGATGAAGCGGCCGAGCACTACGAGTTCAAATGGCTCGGCGGTCCGATTCTGCGCCGCGAAGACGGCTCGTTCACCAATTGGTAAACCTATGTCCAACAAAAGAGACCTGATCCCGCCGCGGACCCTCAAGGGCTTCCGCGACTTTCCCCCCGCCTTGGCCATGCCGCGCGAGGAACTGATCGACAAGGCTCGCGCGGTCTTTCGCTCCTACGGCTTTGCTCCCATCGACACGCCCGCGCTTGAATACAGCGAGATACTCACCGGCAAAGGCGGCGACGAGAGCGACAAGCAGATGTATCGCTTTGCGGATCACGGGGGCCGCGACGTAGCGCTGCGTTTTGACCTGACTGTGCCTTTTGCCCGCTTTGCTGCCCAGCACATCGGCCAGCTCGGCACCCCCTTCAAGCGCTACCACATCGGCCCAGTCTGGCGCGGTGAGAACACTCAGCACGGCCGCTACCGCGAGTTCTACCAGTGCGACTTCGACACCATCGGCACCGACGCCAATGCTGCGGACATTGAAACAGTGCTCGTCATCCACGACCTGCTCGCGGCTCTGGGCTTTGAGCGCTTCGCCATCCACGTCAACAACCGCCTGATCCTCAATGGCCTGCTTGAATCGCTCGGTTTGGCCGAAGCGTCGGCAGCTATCCTCCGCGCGCTTGACAAGCTGCAGAAAATCGGCGCGGAAAAAGTCGCCGCCGAGATGAGCGAGACGGATGTGGTCTCCCGCGAACAGGCCGAGCACATCCTGGCGACGGTGCAGACTGCGGGCGCGAATGCCGAGATACTCGATCAGATCGAACGTTCCTGCGGCGACAACGATCGAACCGCCGAGGGAATCGCCAACCTGCGTCAGCTCGTGGACGCCTTTGAGGGTGCTGGCTTTCCCCAAGATCGCTTGGCGATTGACCTGTCCATTGCTCGCGGCCTCGATTACTACACTGGCACCGTCTATGAGACCTTGCTTGGCGATCTGCCGGCAATCGGCTCGGTCTGTAGCGGCGGGCGCTACGACGATTTGGCTGGCCTCTACACCAAGCAGCACTTGCCCGGCGTTGGTGCTTCTCTGGGTTTAGACCGGCTGATGGCTGCGATGGAAGAGTTGGGGCTTTTGCAGGACGTTGCTACATCGGCTGACGTCTTCATCGTTCAGTTTTCCGCCGAAGCCCTACCCTCATACATCGCCCTTGCGCGTCGCTTGCGGCAAGCCGGCCTCCGCACCGAACTGTATCCAGAGGCCAAGGGCATGGGTCGGCAGCTCAAATACGCCGACCGCAAGGGCTTTCCCATAGCCCTGATTGGCGGCCCAGACGAATTGGAGAAAGGCGTCTGGCAGGTGAAAGACATGCGCGATGGATCGAGCGAAGACGTGAAAGACGACGAAGTGGTGTCCTACTTGCAGACGAAGCTGTAAGCTAAAACCACGAAGGAAGGCACGATGCGCGTTCTCGATATCGCCGATTGTATCAATGAGACTTGCCCTTGGTCCGGCAAGCCAGTGCAGGCCGATTCGCTCACGGAATACGACGGCCGTGTTGTGGGGTTCTGCAATCCTGGGTGCCGCGACAAGTTCGAAAGCGCCGTCCGCCATTTCGAGGAAGCGAAACGAGCGGCCAGATTGACGCTAGATTAGATTTGTAGTAACGTTCCTACAAAATGGAGCAACGGAGGTTTGGCGATGAGAATTACAAGCGTTACGAGTAGAGAGTTCAATCGAGATGTGAGCAAAGCCAAACGGATTACCGATCGCGGCCGTGTGGCACACGTCTTATTAACCATTGAAGACTATCTCAAGATCACCGGCAAGGAAGAAAGCATTGTCGAATTGCTGGCCATGCCAGAAGCCGCTGACATCGATTTTGAGCCGCCGCGTTTGCATTGTGCAATGTATAGAGCGGCGGATTTGTCCTGATGTACCTACTCGACACGAACGTCGTTGCGGAACTGAGAAAAGCGAGGTCCCGCAAAGTCGATCAAAAGGTCTTGGCGTGGGCAAACAGCGTTTCCGCAGTGTGCCTTTTTTTGTCGGTTATCACGATTTTGGAACTTGAAATGGGTACCCTGTTGATTGAGCGTCGAGACCCAAAACAGGGAATGGTACTCCGCTCTTGGCTCAATGGGCATGTCATGTCGACATTCTCGGACCGCATTTTGCCGGTCGATACTGCGGTGGTCCAACGGTGCGCCAAACTGCACGTTCCCGACCCGCGTCCCGACCGCGATGCGCTTATCGCAGCTACGGCATTAGTTCACGGGATGACGGTAGTTACCCGCAATGTCGATGATTTTACTCCGCTAGGCGTTGAAATAGTGAATCCTTGGGAATACGTTCAATCCGCTTAATATCTGCTGGATTTTCGTTACCTCAACCCCCGCTGCTACGAACTTCGTTTAGGACGACTATAACATGAATATTGGACTCTGCGCCTGGAGCTTTACCGGCGCTCACAAAGAAGCTAACCGCGCCATTGACCCCCATACCCCCGAGGGCCTGACGAGCTTGGCTCGCGACAACGGCCTCTACAGCGTCGAATTCGCATCTCAATGGCTGGGAGACTGCTCGCCCGAGGAGCGGGCGGTCTTTGCAGAGACTCGCGCCGATCTCGACCTGTTTTTGGACACGGGTGGCGGCAACTACGCCGAAGACATTGCGCCGTTGCGCCAAGCCATTGAAACGGCGCACCAAACCGGTGCCCGCGCCGTGCGCACGACCGTTAGTCGCCTCCTCGAAGGCAACCGCACTAAGTATGGTGCCGAAGGGATGCGGGACTACATTGAAGCCTTGGTCCAGCCCTTCAAGGAAGTCATGCCGCTCGCCGAGGAATACGGCATTCCGGTAGGCATTGAAAACCATCAGGATTTGAGTTCGTGGGAATTGCTGTCGCTGTGCGAAAAGGTCGGCAGCCCGCAACTCGGCGTCACCATGGACGTAGGCAATGCCTTTGCCGTCGGCGAGCATCCCCTAGCGTTTGCCGAGCGCATCCTGCCGATCATCAAACACGTCCACATCACGCCCTCGGGCTACCGCCTCAAGCGCTGCTCCATTGGCGACGGGGTCGTCGATTGGCCGGAGATCATTGCGCTATTCGACCGCGAGGTGCCGCATATCCAGGGCTGCATTGAACTTGGCGCGAGCGCCGCCCGCCATATTCGCCTGTTGGAAGAGGACTGGTGGGCGACCTTTCCTGAACGACCTCTCCACGAGACCATCAACGCCATCCGCACCTTGCATCAGGCGGCTGACGATCCAGACGATTGGCAGACGCCGCATGAGCGCGGGGAGAGTGCAGATATGCGGGTTGCTTATGAGATGGAGCAGTTCGAGCGGTCGGTCGCCTACGTAAAGAAATTCCTATAAAACCCTTTCACCCGTGAGCTTCAAACCATGTCCGACCGTCCCAATATCCTCTTCATAATGTCCGATCAGCTCATCGCCGCCCTGACCGGTGCCTACGGCCATCCAGTCGTCCAGACGCCGCACTTGAATCGCCTTGCTGCCGAAGGCGTCCGCTTTGACTCGGCCTATACTCCGTTCCCCTTGTGCGCTCCGGGCCGCGCCTGCATTACCAGTGGACGCCACGCCTCGGAAATCGGTGCATGGGACAACGGCGCGCTTTTGGCCGCGGATGTGCCGTCGTACGCTCACTACCTCAGCAACGCGGGCTACGACGCCGTGCTTTCGGGCAAGATGCACTTCGTCGGCCCCGATCAGGTACACGGCTTTCACCGTCGGCTGACGACTGACATCTACCCGCCCGACTTCTCGTGGGTCAAGGAAGAGTGGATCCGCATCAAGGAGACCAAGGGGGAAGACTACGAAGAGGTTATGGGCGACCGCCCCACGTACAACGCCGGTGGCTACACCGGTCAAGCCGTGCGCGTCAACTTCTGGCACAATGCCCTCAGCTACGACGAAGAGACGCAATTTCGCGCCGTCGAATACCTGCGCGCCCAACGCGGCGATACCCCCTTCTTGCTCTGCGCATCCTTCCACCACCCGCACGAGCCGTTCCACCCGCCACAGGCGTATTGGGACCGCTACGCCGACGCCGAGATCGCCATCCCCGAATTTCCCGACCATCTCGATGAGACCTATTCGGCGATGGATCGCTGGCTCAACGCCTAACTTGCGCGATCCCGAGAGTCTGCGCCGTCTGCGCCGCGCGTACTACGGCTTGGTGACGTACCTCGACGACAAAGTCGGCGGCCTGCTGGCGACGCTGGAGGAAACGGGCCTGCTCGACAACACGGTTGTGGTCTTTACCTCCGACCACGGCGACATGCTGTGCGAAAAGGAGATGGTGCAGAAGCGCTGTTTTTACGAGTGGTCGTGCCGCGTTCCTCTCATCGTCCGCTTCCCCGACCAGTGGCAGGCCGGCACTACTGTCGAGACGCCGACCTCGCTGCTCGACCTGCTGCCGACGTTTTGCGAGTTAGCCGGTGCCGAGGCGAGCTTGCCCCAAGATGGCACCAGCCTGCTGCCGATCATTGAGGGTCAACGAGCTGAACGCCACATCTTCGCCCAAGCCCACGAAGCGGTGGGCGCGCCTTGCATCATGGTTCGCGAGGGCCGGTTCAAATACAATTACATCCACGGTCACCAGCCGCAGCTTTTTGACTTGGAAAGCGATCCCGGCGAGTGGAACAATCTCGCTGGCACAGCCGAGCACGCCGCGACTGAAACGCGCCTACGTGAGTTGATCCTCGACCGCTTCAACCCCGATAAAATGGCCGCTGACAACCTCGATAGCCTCTACCGCCGCCGCCTAATCCGGGACGTGATGTACAAGCATGACGCCTCGTGGAATCATGCTACGACTTTCGATCCGAGACGAGGGGCGCTCGACCAGTACTTGCCGCCGCTATCCCCCTAATCCCTGTAGCTGCGTTGGCTCTTCGAGCGGCACCACGGAATTTTCCAAGACCCCGATCCCGCCGGAAAACTCCAACTGCATCACGTCCCCGTCCAAAAGCCCCGTCGCCAAGTCCGCC
>JAGWBY010000078.1:20022-34752 GCA_021295675.1 Candidatus Latescibacterota bacterium
GAGTCGTCGTACTCGTCGGCCGTGATTAACACCGGCCCTAGGGAAGCACACCCACCGGCCCAATTTTTGGCTTGGGGCAGGTTGAGGGGATTGGCGGCCTCAATGCCGTTGTCGGTGGCGTCGTTGCCGCCGGTATAGCCCAGCCTCTCTAAGCGGCCTTGGCGCGTCAGGCCATAGACTGACACCAGCTCGGTCTCGGGCACTAAGCGCTGGGTGTCGGCGGGTCGGGTGATGGGCTGGCCGTGTCCGACGACGGCGTCCGGCTCGCCCTTGGCGAACAGCTCGGGCCGCCCGCCGCCGGACACTTCGCGGTATTTTTGGTCGTACACGTTGATGGCCTCGCCAGTGGCCTGCTGCGCTTCGATCTCGCGCAACTTGGCGCTGACTTCGTGGGTGACGCCGGCTAGCCACACGCGCAGGGCGTGGGGATGGCCGGGGTAAGATATGGGTCGCGGGTGCTGCGGTTGGCCAACAGCGCGTATAGCGATAAGCGGCGCGTAGCCTGTTTTTGCAGGTTCTGAGCGGCGGCTACCAACCCGATCTCGTCGCCGCCGCCGTCGTAGTAGAGCTGATGCACGGTGCGCGGTCCTTGGTCTGCGCCCGTCAGGTCTAAGACCTCGTCGCCGATGACGAGACCTAAGCGCATGCCGTCGTCCGGCTCGATAAATTGCACTAGTTTCAACGTATTACTCCTTGGTGATTGTTTATAACTGATGTTGCGTACAGGCTCCTAGGTACTAGGTATGGGATGCTTCGCTTCGCTCAGCATGACAGGTAACGGAAGGGGCCTATGTGTAACATCAGTTTATGAAATAAAAAGCGGCGCATCGGACTTGGGCGCGATGCCGGCCCGCTCGGCCCGCTCGATCAGGTCGAATATGGCGGCCTCGCCGTCGGCTCCGTAGTCGAGCGTGTGCTGGTTGACGTACAGGTCGATGTGCGCCTGCATGACGCTGTCGTCCATTTCTTGGGCGTGCTGGCGGATGTAGCCGCGCACCGCGTCTGGGTGGGCATAGGCGTACTCCACGCTTTGCACGAGCGCGCGGTCGAGCTGGCCGATGAGTTCGGCCCCGAGATTGCGCCGCGCGAGGATGCCGCCGAGGGGGATCGGATGCCCAGTGCTTTGCTCCCACCACTGGCCGAGGTCGATGATCGCTGCTAGCCCGTGCTGGGCATAGGTGAAGCGGCTCTCGTGGATGATGACGCCCGCATCGACTACGCCTTGCGCGGTCGCGCCTACGATCTGGTTGCTCAATGCTGGGGTTAAAGAGCCTCAGCAACAGGGCTGCGGTGGTCAGCCGCCCGGGAATGGCGATCCGCTTGTGTTTGAGGTCTTCCAGCGCCAGTTTCTCCCGCGCTACCAGTAGCGGCCCACATCCCCTCCCCAAGGCACCACCCGAGTGCAGAAGGCAGTACTCCTCCCGCAAGTGCGCCAGTGCGTGGAAGGATATTTTGGTCGCGTCGAGTTGCCCTTGCAGCGCCATCTCATTGAGCGTCTCAATGTCCGCCAGCACCTCCTCGCATACTGGCGCGCCGGCGATATGACCGTGGACCAAGCCGCAAAAGACAAACGTATCGTTGGGACAGGGCGAATAGCCCAAGGTCACGCGCATAGTCCCTCCTCCAAGAGCTTCTGAGCCGCAGCTTGCGCCCTCGCAGCGGCTCCCGGCAAATCCCATTGTGCTCTCTCTCGCTGCTCGACAATGTTGCTCATGGCGCGCAGTTCGGCAAAAGGCACTTCGTATAGGGCGCATATATGCGCGGCCGCCGCGCCCTCCATGTTTTCGCACAAGGCCCCAAAGCGCCCCCCTCTTTCCAGCCCCAATTCGTCGGTTCCCGAGCATTCCTGCACGGTGACGAAGGGGCCAATGTGGGCTTCGGTCAAAGCCGCCGCCGCCCGCTGCACCCACTGCTCGTCAATGGGAAAGCAATTGTAGTAAGAGCGCCCTTTCTCCAGCACAGGAATGCCAATCAGCTCTCCCCCCTGCCAGCCGTCCGGCGTCCGCACCCCCAGATCCCCGTAGCATTCCTCGCTGGCCAAGGCCAAGTCCCCGACACTTGCGCCGCTCTCTGGATATGCCCCGCCCACGCCGATCTGTACGACCCGTCGCGGCTGCTGCGCCTGCAAATAGCAGGTGAGCGCGTGCGCTGTGTTCACCGCGCCGATCCCGGTCGCTATCAAAGTCACCGATTGCGCGCCAATTTTCCCGCTCACCCATTCGCGCTCGACGACGTTGCGCTGCACGCGCTCGGCCACGGCCTCCCTTAGGGCATGCTGCTCAAGGGCCGTCGCGCTCAGCACGAGAATCTCTTCCGTGGCCGTCATCAGGCATTCCTAAGTCTTACGTACGGGTATCGCGGGTATGGGATGCTTCGACTCCGCTTCGCGGAGTTTATCTTGAGCGAAGCCGAAAGGCTCAGCATGACAGGCAAAGGAAAGGGCCGGTCCTTGTCATACTGAGCGCAGCGAAGTATCTCATACCTAGGCATGTGCGTAACATCAGTTAGAATGCCAAATAATATACGGTTGACTGCACCAAAGGCCAGCCGTACAATCCGGCCAGTCACCCTTCCCTGGATAGCCTTATGCACATTTGCCACATCCCCGCGTGTACCACACTCGCGTAGCCCCCACGGGCGGCCACAGCAAGAATGCCTCGCGCTACTATCTGTTAGAACTCGAGACCAATACCGGCCTGCGCGGCCTCGGCGAAATCTCGGATCTAGAGGATGCGTGGCAAGCGCCGTCGCCAGAGACCCTGTGCGAGACTTTGACGCCCCTGCTGGCCGGTGCCGACCCGCGCAAACGCCTCCCCGCTTGGGAGCGCGTCGCCGAGGCGCTGCCCGCCAGCTACCACCCGGAATTCCGCCGACTCGTCAGTGCAGCCGTAGAAATGGCTTTGATCGACCTCGCGGGCAAGTACTACAACGCCCCGGCCCACGCGCTCTTAGGCGGCCAGTACCGGGACGCGCTGTCCATCTCTTGGGTCGCGTATATCCGCAGTGCAGAAGAGCTAACAGAGGAAATTCAGGAAAAAGTCGCCGAGGGCTTTACGGCCTTCAAGCTCAAGGTGGGGGCCGACTTTGACCTCGACTGCGAGCGCGTCCGCGTCTGCCGCCGGATCGTCGGCCCAGATGCGTACCTCAAGGCCGATGCTTCGGGCGCGTGGGAAGAAGAAGAGGCCATTGAGCGGATCCGCGAGCTGGCCGCGCTGGGCGTAGATGCAGTTGAGACGCCGATCCAATGCGTCGCGCGCAAAGTGGCCAAGGACCACCCCGAACAGGTCAATGCCGACCCAGACTCCGCAGCCTTGGCCTTGGCGAGAGTGCGCGTCATCGAACACGTCGCCGACTTTGACGACTCGTTTGCCCTCGCCCTCTTGCACCACCGGGCCGTGGATGCCTTCAACGTCGCGCCCGTCCAGGCCGGTAGCCTACACCGCGCCCAACGGCTGAGCCAACTCGCCGCGGCCGCTGGCGTACCCGTCTTGCTCGGCAGCACGGTCGAGCTCGGCATTGGCACGGCTGCGGCCGTGCATCTTGGCGTGGCCACTAAAGCCGTTTGTGCGCCATCGGATTTGGTCGGCCCGGGCCTGTTGGCGAGCGATGTCGTCGCGCCGCGCTTGACCTACCAGCAGGGCTGCTTGCACGCTCCGCCCGGGCCGGGATTGGGCGTTGAGTTGATCCCCGAACTGATGGAACAGAAAGGAGCTTCATGAGCCAACGCCTCTCCTATGCCAGCACCGGCGTCGATATAGACCAAACCGATGCCGCCAAGCGCGCCATGGCCGCGAGCATGGAAACCGCGGACCCACGCGTGCTCAACCGGATTGGCGCATTCGCCACCCTGCTCGACGCCCGCTTCCCCGGCTACGCACACCCGGTGCTGGTGCACAAGAGCGAAGAGCCTGGGTCCAAGCAAAAGTTGGCCTTTGCCCACGGCCGCCATCGCGGGGTCTGCTACGACATGGTCAATCACCTCATCGACGATATCATCGTCATGGGTGCCGAGCCGATTTCGATCCAAGATGTCATAGTCTGCGGAGCGATGTATGGAGCCATTGTCAACGACCTCGTGGATGCCTTGGCCGACGCCTGTCGCCAACAGGGTTGTACCTTGACTGGCGGCGAGACCTCGGTGCAACCCGGAGTGGTTCCCGACGGTCTCTACGTGCTGACCGCTAGCGTTATCG
Source organism: Candidatus Latescibacterota bacterium (assembly GCA_021295675.1). Next base: position 24,216 of record JAGWBY010000078.1, read on the forward strand.
GCGTCGTCGATAAGGACAACATTATCGACGGTCAGTCGATTGAGGCCGGCGATCAGGTGTTGGCGCTCGCTTCCAACGGATTGCACACCAACGGCTACACGCTGGTTCGCGCGCTCTTAGATCGACAACCCGATTTGCTCACTGTAGATGTAGCTGGCGAATCTTTCCTCGACGCAGTGCTCAAGCCCCACACCTGCTACTTGCAGGCCGTACGCGGCCTTTTCACCGACTCCGGCCTCCACGGAATGGCCCACATTACCGGCGGCGGTCTCCGCGACAATCTCAGCCGCATCTTGCCGCCGGGCCTCAATGCTCAGCTCGACTTGGCGGCCATACAGATTCCGCCGGTCTTCCACACCTTGCGCACAGAAGGAGACTTAGAGGTGGAGGATATGCTGCGCACGTTTAACATGGGTGTGGGAATGGTGCTGGTGGTCGCGCCCGAGGCCGTGGAACCGGTGCTGGCTCACTTAGCAGCCCAAGACTGCCGGGCCTATCGACTCGGAGAAATCGTTTCCGGCGAGCAAGAGGTCGCCTTGCAGGGGTCGCTCGCTTGGTAAACGACCAATTTTAGAAAAGAGAAGGCGTAGGTGAACGACGCGAGCGAACCCCCAAGACAGAGAAGCTCCTTTGATCACATCCTAGGACACCAGTACACCGTCTTCGACGGGCTGGCTGGGATGCAGGTGGAAGACATCTACCAAGATCAGCGCGGCCTGCTCTGGATTGCCACGGCCGACGGCGGTGTAAGCCGGTTCGACGGAGCGCATTTCGATACTTTTGGCCTGTCGGACGGGCTACCTAGTCTCACGGTAATGAGCATCGCCGAGGATCAAGACGGGCGACTGCTCTTCGGTACGCTGGGAGGCGGGATAGCTGCATACGACGGGCGTGGTTTTCAGGTGTACACCACCGAGCACGGGCTGCCTTCCAACGACATAATGAGCCTGCAACCCCAAGTCGATGGCTCGATGCGAGTGCTGACCGACGCTGGGGTAGGCTGGTTTGTCGAGGGGCGATGCGTAGAGTGCGTGACAGAAATTGCAGGTCAGCCGCTAGGGTGGGTGTACGACATGGTCACCGACACAACGGGTACGACGTGGCTGGCGACGCAGCAACTGGGGACCATCAGCCTGGACGGTCGGCGCATGAGCGCGAAGAACGGTGCAATACAGTGGCCGTGGAAATTCGCTCAAGACGCCTCCGGCCCTCTGTGGATCGCCTTTCGCTACGTTGGTACCGAAGTCGTGATAGGCCGCTACGATTCAGACAGCCAACAGCTCGACCTCATCAAGGCAGACGCGGCTATCGAGGGGACGGAGGCCGTAAATCACGGTACGCGCCATGTACGCTTGGACGATAAAGGCTGGTTGTGGATGGCTCGTCAGGGCGTGCTAGTGTACGACGGAGCCGACTGGCATTCGTTCTCGGCCGGTTTGCCGGATGTTCACTTTTCGGAGGCGCGGCTGACCTACGAGGACCGCGAAGGAAATATCTGGGTGGGATTGTGGGGCGGCGGACTGATTTTTTGCGATCCGGTCAGTGTCCAGTTATACACCGGGGCCGACGGCCTGCCCGACCGCGAGGTCCACCAGCTAAGAGAAGACCACCAAGGTCGGATCTGGATCGGCACAATGGGAGGCCTAGCCTGTCTTGAAGACGGTCGGATTCGCTCAGTGGAGACCGGGCACAAGGTCTCGGCGTTGGCGATAGACCGCCAAGGGCAAGTCTGGCACGGGAGCCCCGAGGGCAAAGTAATTAAGGGAGTGGGGAAAGAGGCCCAAGTGATCGAGGTGACAAAAGACAACTGCTACGACTACGAAGAAGTTAAGCTATACCCAGACCAAGAAGGGGGCATAAAGGTCGGCACTTCCGAGGGACGTTTGGGAAGGATAGAAGACGACCGTTTTATAGCGGAGAAGCAGGGGCCTGTTAATTGCCGAGTCGTGTTGCAGGATAGCGCCGGCACCTTGTGGATCGGTAGCTATGGAGCAACGCCGGCTCTGTACTATTACAAAGATGGTCATTTCCACGCGTCTGACATGGCCGGGATAGAAACCGTCGGCTATGTGAGTGCATTGTGCGACTACGAGGGCACGCTTTGGATCGGGACGGCCAACGGCCTTTTCGCCTTTGACTACCGCGCCCAGAAGGTGCGTCGGTTTACGGCAGACCAAGGCGATCTGTCCGTCAATGGCATTATGGCCTTGGTAGCTGACCCGCAGCAGGAGTGTCTGTGGATTGGGACGAGCGGTGGGGGCGTGCTGAAGTACGATGGTCGAGTATTTCAGAGTATCCGTTTAGGCAAATCCACCCTGGAGAATATCGTCGAGGCCATCCTGCGCGATAGTCGGGGCCGGTTGTGGTTCGGGACGAGGGCGGGGCTGATTGCGTACCAGCCTGGGGATACGCCTCCGGGTATCGTGATTCGCCAGGTTATGGCAGGGCGTCTGTTGGAGATGCCCCAAGCCGTGTCCTGCCCGGATAGCACCCCCGAGATTCAGTTCCACTTCCAAGGTCTCAGCTTCCGAAGCGGGGCCGAGCAGATGCGCTACAGCCATCGGCTCGTTGGTCACGGCCCGGTAGAAGAGTGGAGCGCGTTCACGCCTTCCAATAGAGTGTCGTACAACGGCGTACCGGCTGGCCAATTCCGCTTTGAGGTGCGGGCTTTAGATCGGGATGGCCTCATGTCGGATGTCGCCACTCTTGACGTACAGGTATTCCCCGACGAGAAGAGCGTACGTCTCCAGCGCTTAGAACATATGCTGCGAGATGCGGATCAGGATTTTCTCAGCCAGAGCCAAGCCATGACCCAGCTCTTAGAGGAAGTTGCACAGATGGCCGAGACCGATATGACGATGCTGGTGATGGGCGAGACCGGTGTGGGCAAGGGGGTGGTGGCTCAGAGAATCCACAATCTGAGCCGACGCCAAGGGCAGCCCTTTGTCGCGCTCAATTGCGGCTCCCTGCCCGCCGGGCTGATCGAAAGCGAGTTGTTCGGCCACGAGCGAGGGGCCTTTACTGGTGCCGTGAAGCGGCATATCGGCTGTTTTGAGCGAGCGAACTACGGCACCTTGTTCCTCGATGAAATCGGCGATCTGCCGTTGGAAGCCCAACGGGCACTGCTCCGCATTCTGGAGAATCGCTACCTGACGCGCGTTGGCGGCGAGCAGTCGATCCCGGTAGATGTGCGGGTGATTGCGGCGACCAACAAGGATCTGAAAGAGGCTATTGAGGCGGGGACGTTCCGGGAAGATCTGTTCTACCGCTTGAGCGTGTGGCCGGTGAAGCTGCCGCCGCTACGGGAGCGTCGGGAGGACATTCCGGTCTTGGCGGCGCATTTTGCACGTCGGTATGCCCAAAGTCTGCAGCGACCGGTGCCAGCTTTGGGCGACGGAGTGGTGAAGCATTTGCAGGCGTACGCATGGCCGGGGAATGTGCGCGAGTTGGAGCATCTGATCCGGCGAGCGGTGGTGCTGTGCCAAGGGGAGGTCATTCAGGTGGAGGATGTACCGCTGGCTGCTGAAGACGAGGCCAAAGAGGGGCCGTTTGAGCCGCCGGTTGAAGCCAAATTCAAAGGCGAGAAACAGCAAATCGTGGAGGCGCTCCAAGCCTCCGAGGGGAGGATCTATGGAGATCGGGGCGCGGCGCGCTTGTTGGGCATGAACCCGGAGCGACTGCGTTCCCGCATGCGCGTGTTCGGGTTGCAACGACCGAAGAAAAGGTCTTAAAGGGAAGGCCGCGGCCAACTATGACCACTGTGCTGTTGGTGAAAAGTCGTATTTAATACGAAGAGGATCGTATTTAATACGGAAAAAGTCGTATTTAATACGGAATTTTTTAGATCAACTTGTAACGACGACGGACGGCACGCCTAATAAAAAGAAGTTTCACGCTATATAAAACTATGTTTTCCAGTCCTTTAGGGCTCATCCTAAAGGGTTTTTTGTGCGGGTCTCTTGAGGGTGGCACGAAACATGCTAATACCTAACTCTTGTATATAAGATACAGAGTCTCTGCGGAAGGTCACTTATAAAGTGCGGAAAGAAAAGAAATGCTATGAAACGATTGCTAAAGTGGCAGATGGCTCTCTTAGCCGCATTATCTTTGCCTAGCTTCTGTGTGGCCCAAACGGATGCCTATAGACTTTTTGGCAATTCGATTCGCGTGGATCGGGCCTCGCACTGGGAGAACTGGATTTATCAGAACGACTTGGTCTCCCAATTGAATGTGTCAATCGGCGATGCGGATATTTTTCAGGTAGAGGCCGATGGGCTGCGGCCGGTATTCTTCCGCCGCAATATCAACGCGGCCCCGACGGCTGTCGATTTCACCTATCCCGATTTGGTCCGCGCTGGCGGTGATATAGTCTCTGGAGGTGCGACGGCCAAATCCAACGATGTCTTGGCCAATGATATCATTGATGGCGACTTGAGCACCTTCTGGGAGCCGGACACACCGGTCAGCTATGCAAGCCGCCTAGCTCGCCCCGGAGACTTCCATATCGACGGTCTGCGCAACTGGGAAATCGAGATTGATCTAGGACGGTTGGTTTTTGCCGACAGTCTGACGATCATCTTTCCCGCTGGTCAGTTCGAAGACGAGTTCCTCGGCGAGCCGGTCAAGTCTTTCGCGCTTTTCGCCTCAATGGGCGAGCGCTTCCCCTTTCCCTTGGGTAACAAGCTCCAGTTTTCACTCATAGAGGAAGTCTCGACCAGCGGTGGTGTGAGCGGCGAGACCGGTGCAGGGACGCTGGTTTCGGTTCCCGGCACTAGAGGACGCTATGTGCAGATGACCTTTCCGCTCTCGCCGCTGGATCGAGCCGACTGGGACTTGGATGGTCTGCCCGACATCAGCGGGGCCTTCATCCATTACGTCCGCATCAAAATTACGGATTCGGACCTCTGGCGCGATTCCTTCCTAGGTGCTGGCGAAGAGGCGCGCCTCGCCTATGAAGCATTGCCTCAAGAGCAGCGTGGTGCGCTCGTCTATCAGCGCCAGACTGCTGGCGGTTTGTTCATCGAACTCCGGGACGATACCAATCAGACAGCCGGCGAAAAATACCAAACCTTACCCGAAAAGAAGCGCGGCCCGATCCTCTACTACAGCAAGGAGGTTCCCCGGATTGCCGAGGTTCAGGTCTGGGCTAAGGGCGATAACTACGCGTTGCAACCCGAGAGGCGCGGCGGGGCTTCGTTTGAAAACGGCGGCTTGGGCGCGCCCAATTTGTCCACGGATGGGCTATACGACTCGGAGTGGGTGGCCAATACGTGGTCGCCAGTGTACCCCAAGGGCACGGCTTGGTACGACTTAGGTGCTGTGTTTTGGGTCGATAATGTCTCAGTAGTCAACAAGCGCATTAACCAGAGTAACAAAGGGGCCTTCTTGGGGCCGGATATCTTGGTTTCCGATGGTACGCTGCTCAAACCCGTGAGCATGGAAGACCGCGAGGACTTTCCCCAACTCGAAGAAGCGCTCAAGTGGGACAACATCATCAGCGAGGAGCACGTCGATAACCACACGCCGATAGTGCGCATTTTTCAAGAGAACTTCCCCTATCGCAAGATCCGCTTTCTACAGATTCGCGACATTGACGTCACCGGGAGAGTCTCGGGTCAGTACGGTTATCTGGCGACCTTGGCCGAGATCCAGCTTTACGGCGAGGGGTATCCAGTAAGCGTGTGGGCGTACTCGCCGCCGATCACGCTGACGGATTCGCGCGGCAATTTTATTCGCAAAACCCTGCCGCGCATCGCCTGGGAAGGCGATGTCATCGTCCGCGAGACCGATCCGCTCACCGGCCAAACCAGCGAACGCATCGAGCCGTTGGAGCTCCATCCAGATGTTCGCTTACAGGTACAGACCCGCACCTCTGAGCAGACCGACACCAACTTCACGTACTACCAGGTCGTGAGCGTTGCTGGCAACGAAGAGCGCGAGGAAGTGACGAAAGAGGTCTACGATGAGATCGCCTTGGAGTGGACGGCTTGGGATATCTGGCAGACCCTGCCCGCCAGCCAGCAACACGCCTCGCGCACCGACGACGACGGCGATGGGGTCACCGACGAGGATAAGATTGACCTGATTGACAATGACGGTGATGGTCTAGTGGACGAGGACGGCAGGAAGTTGCGTCGGGCACCGAGGTCGAGCTTTGCCAAGGACGGCGAACTGGCATTTGTCGGCTGGAGCGAATGGAGCGAGAGCTATCTGCCCACCAATGGCGTCAACGTGGCGACCATCACCTCGCCCAATCCGCGCAAGTTCGTTCAGGTGCGGGTCAATCTCTCTTCAGAAAATCCCTTCAAGACCGCACGGATTCGCGAGTTGCGCATTGAGTTGGCACCGCCGCTGTCGCTGGAACTGGCTGGCGAGTTGGCGCTGTTAAGCGACGAAGGGGCCGCACGCGTGCCGACCGACTTGGATGTGCAGACCTCGGACTACACTCCGCCGCGCAATGTCGATCCGCTCGCGCCGCAGCAGTTTGCTTATTTCATCCGCGCTGCCGAGCCCGACCCGACCGATGCGACGGTGCGCGACGGCTTTAACGAGGTCGCGCTTGACGGGTGTGCGCTTGGGACAGGTCGCCGTCGCTCAGACGCCTTCGCTGCTCAACCCGGAGGAAACGCAAACCTCGGCGACGACCACGAAGTTCGACCGCGCCTTCGTCCCAGACGACGACGGGGTCTTGCGCGCCGCAGACGGCGTGGTGTTGGAACGCATGGCGACCGGCGCGGATTCGATCTGGGTGCGGTTTCCCTTTTCGCTCAATGCCGATCTGCCGGCTGGCCAGCACACCCTCATTGAGGTGCAGTTTGCGTCGCAGAGCTTTCGCGAGGGTATTGCATTCGCCTCGTTTGTGCGGTCTTCAGACTCGGAGGAAGGCGTATTTCAACGGGTGGATACCGCCGATAAAGATGCGACCGAGTTGGTGGATTCTTCGACGGCGCAGGTCAGCTTGATGGCGCTGCCGGGATCTTTGATCCAAGACGTAGTGCTATCACCGGTCTTCACGCCCAACGGCGATGGAGTCAACGACGAGCTCTTGGTGCATTTTGTTTTGTTGAAAGTGCAGGAGGAGCGTCCGTTAGACGTTGCATTTTACGATTTGGGAGGACGCTTGGTAGGTCAAGGTCAAGGCTCGGCGGTTGGTGGCAAGGTAGGGACGCAGGCGTTTGTGTGGGATGGACGGAATATGGCTGGACAGCTCGTGCCGCCGGGGATCTATCTCTGTCAGATCAAGCTAGAAGCCGATGATCAAGCCAACAAATTGATGCGACTCGTTCACGTGGCCTATTAATAAAGACAGCAGTTCGGACCGGAATTCGATAACAAACTTCACCGAAAGGAGTTTCCCATGAAAACGCGAGTTGTGCATCAAACTCGTCTCGTATTGATCGCCTTCTTGATAGCTTTTGGCCTGTCGGGTATTAGCTATGCCCAAAAAAATGGACATCCGCCCTGGGTCTGGAGTGTCGCGTATTCGCCAGATGGGAGCACGCTGGCCAGTGGGAGTACCGACGAGACGATACGCCTTTGGGATGTGTCAACAGGGAGCCTCCTTGCCACGCTCAGCGAGCATATGGACTGGGCCTGTGGTGTCGCGTATTCGCCGAATGGCCGTACGTTGGCCAGTGGAGGCGGCGACAACACGGTTCGTCTTTGGGATGTGTCAACAGGGAGCCTCCTTGCCACGCTCAGCAGGCATACGGCCGGAGTCTGGAGTGTCGTGTATTCACCAGATGGGGGCACGCTAGCCAGTGGGGGGAGCGATGACACGGTTCGTCTTTGGGATGTGGCGACAGGAGGCCTCCTCGCTACGTTTAGAGGGCATACAAAAGCGGTCACTAGTGTGGCCTATGCACCGGCTGGAGGCACGTTGGCTAGCGGGGGATACGACAACAACGAGGTGCGTTTCTGGGATATCGCGTCTTATATCGGCGGGGAGCCGACGGCTGCGGCCGAGACCTCGTGGGGACGGATCAAATCGCTGCTTTCTCATTAATCGCGCCTCGTGCGTAGGGGCGGTGCGGAGCGCAAGCCGTCCCTACGTGCCCTTAACCTCAGGAGGTAAACTATGCACTGCTTTATCGTAGCTATATTGCTGTTGGCGGCTCCGCACGGGGCCTTTGCCTCAACAGGGGAGTTGTTCGCAGAACCCAACTTTATCCCCCTCGGCAAAGCCGGTGCCGGCATCGGTCGGGGCCCCAGTGATGACACCGGCACTTTGGGCGATGTAGATGGCGACGGGGATTTGGACCTCGTGGTAGCTTGGGCTCGTTGGGCGCCACAATGGGGCTGGATGGTGGCGTCCAACGACGGCTTGGGCGGGTTGGTCCCTACCCACAACGTCGCCCGCCCATCAAGAGAAAAACCGGGAACGCCCATCGTTAGTATCTGGGGGGACGACTTCGACGGGGATGGCCTCTTGGATCTGGCCTTTAAGGAGGGACACAGCCTCGAACTGTGGCACAACCGGGGCGAGGACGGCTTTGCCACCATCCTGCAACTATCCAATGTCGGTTTCATTGGCCTAGTCGATGGTGAAGGCGACGGCGATGTGGACCTGTTGGTCAGGGAGTATGAGGAGCATGACGACGAGGCACTGCACTCCCACGAGGGGCCATCCCAAGTGACCCTGTGGTACAACGACGGCGACGCGGCGTTTGTCCGCAGTGATCGATTCACCCTCGACAGCGAGGAGGGGTTCTGGCCTAGGCTTTGGCCTGCCGAGCGATCGCTGGGAGCGGGAGGGGCCGCGCGCCTGTTATGGCTCCGATCGTGTTGGAAGTTCGAAGAGGCTGGACCGACGGAGGTTTGGCTGACCCAGCCGTGGGCGGCCAGCGCGGAGCCACCGCTTTTTTTTGAGTCCATGGTCAACCCCTGTTACTCCACTCCGCTACAGGCCGGTCGCGATGGGCAGGTGGATTTAGTCGGAGTCGCCGAGGTAACCGCTATCCCCTCCAAGGTCTTCGTTAACGCCTATTTCTTCACCTACCACGGCTTGGTGCTGTGGCGTCTGGACGCCTCGGGCGTGGTGGCAAGCCACACCCTGCTCGGCTCGCAGGTACACGTGGAAAGTCACCCCTTGGTCAGCGACCTCAACGGCGATGGTCTGATGGACGTGGCCGTGATCGATAGCAACGAGGAAACGGGTCCGGCCTTGGTCGTCTTGCTCGGCCAGCGCAATGGCGTGCCTGTCCTCGAAGGCCGCTACCGGCTGTCGAGCATGATCGACGAGGCGCTCGCTGGCGACTTCAACGGCGATGGAGCCCTTGAAGGCCGCTATCAGGTGTCGGGCACGGGCAGCGAGGTGCTCGCCGGTGACCTCAACGGCGATGGGGCCGCCGAGCTGGTCGTGTTGGGGCGTGTACCTGAGGGTGGGGCTTACTTCTATACAAAGGGTGGGGCTTTCGTCTTTATCAACCAGAACAGTCCACCCACACCTGTGGCCGTTGAGTCGGCCACGCCGTCGGACTTTGTCTTGGGTGCAAACTATCCCAATCCGTTTAATCCGGCCACAACCATCCCACTGTCGGTGCCCGACGGTGCTGAGGCTGTGGACGTAGCCATCTACAATCTTTTGGGACAGCTTGTGCGCCAAGTGTGGTCGGGTCCGTTGACAGCGGGCGAACACCGGCTGACTTGGGATGGCCGCGACGAGCAGGGCCAACCCGTGGCTTCTGGAGCCTATTTATATCAGGTACGCGTGGGTGAGCAGCTACGCACCCGCAAGATGGTCAAGCTCGAATAGACGGTCTGACCATAAAAAAGAAGGAAAAGAGCGATATCAAATTGCTGTAGGTGGGTCACGATTTCGTCTGTTTTGTACAGTGCGTTCTTACAACGCTTTATCCCATTCCTAACCTTCTGAAAGGAGCCAAGTTATGAACTATCGATCCATATTGATCGCCTGCTTAGCAACGCTGGGGTTAGCCGTTGCTGGCTGGGGGCAAGCCGATGGTAAAATCGCGTTTATCTCCGACCGCGAAGGATACGAGGACGTGTGGATTATGAATGCGGATGGGAGCGATCCTGTAAACCTAACCCAAGGACGGCATTGCACTACCCCGCCTATATCTACCTCGACGATTATCCCCGTGGTCGGTACGGTGGAGAGATTTGGTTGATGGATGCCGACGGCGGCAATCCACAGCAGCTAACAGACGATTCCGTCGATAAAACATCGCTTTCGTGGTCTGCAGACGGGCGTAGCATTTACTATGTCGTCAGGTGGACTGCGGAAATGACTAAGGAGTCAGAGGCGGGTCAGAGGGACGGTCCTGATGCTTTCGTTATGGCGCTGGACGGCAGTGGTCCTTCGCCCGTGGACTGGCGAGAAGTGCCCCACTTCCGCCAGTCCAGTCTTTCCCCGGACGGAACCAAAGAAGCCATCGTCGTGTTGCGGGAAAAAAGGGACGCAGAGAATCTCGCCCGCCTCTATGTCCGCGATACCAATGAAGACGAGTACTTTACCGCCCGGTCCACCGGCAAGTATCCGGGTATTCCCCTGCTTGGCTTACCCCGGAACGCAACC
>JAGWBY010000078.1:34833-39523 GCA_021295675.1 Candidatus Latescibacterota bacterium
TCTAGACGGGGGCAACTTGGTCGAGTTGACCAACGGCTTAGGTGGACGCGGGCCCGCTTGGCAATCGGCGATCCCTGCTGCTACGAGCGTCGAGTCCCAGTCGTGGGGACAGATCAAATCGCTGCTTTCTCGTTAATCGCGCCTCGTGCGTAGGGGCGGTGCGGAGCGCAAGCCGCCCCTACGCGCCTTGGGTGATCAACTGCGCACCCGAAAGATGGTCAAGCTCGAATCGCGCCTCGCCTTTGGGGTCTTCCTAAAGGTTTTTTTGTCGGCGGTCGTATTTTTAGTTTTTGGCACGGAATGTGGCTATATTTCCTCCGTAGCGCACCCCATTCCTAACCTCGTGAAAGGAGCCATGTTATGAACTATCGGTCTCTACTAATCGCCTGCTTGGCAACGCTGGGACTGGCTGTCGCTGGCTGGGGGCAAACCGACGGTAAAATCGCATTTACCTCGTGGCGCGAGGGGTCCGGGGATGTGTGGATTATGAATGCGGATGGGAGCGCCCCCGTCAACTTGACCCAAGGTCGGCATGGGCAGTGCGTTAGCCTAACTTGGTCTCCAGATGGCACGAAGATCGCCTATCTCGCCTTCGCCTTTAGAGACGAGCCCGATTCCGATGGTGCCATGTGGGTCAATTATTCCGTTGCCGATATCTGGGTGATGGACGCCGATGGTGGCAACCCGCAACAAGTGGGATCTCTAACTCCCGGAAATGAAGTGCTTTTTTGGGCTGAAGACGGAAGTAGCATTTACTACTACCTGCGGGACCCCCAACAGCTATTCGCTGTGGCACTGGACGGCAGCGGCTCCTCACCTATACCTCGGACGGACGGGACTGGAATAGTCCGCCGGTTCTTCGATAATTCCAATCGTTCTCCAGACGGAACCAAACGAGCAACCGTCGTGTTGCAGGACGACGAGGGCAATGCCTATCTACGCCTAGCTGGCTATGCCCCTATACGCCTAGCTGGCTTAGCTGGCTACGCCCCTAATGAGGGGCCGCAGCCTTCTGACCAGATAGAAGATTTCTGGGATGTTCCCCTTCCCGATCTACCCTATCAACGAGCTGAACTTGAACCCGGCTGGTCTAGAGTGGCTCACTCTACTTGGTCGCCTGACAGCATGAGAATTACCTTCTATGCCGATAGCGAGCAAGGGTACAGGGAGGTTTGGGTTGTTGATATAGACGGGAGCAACTTAGTTAATCTGACCAACGGTTTGGGCGGAGATTATCCCGCTTGGCAACCTGTCGTCCCTTCTGCTACTGCGACGAGCGTCGAGTCCCAGTCGTGGGGACGGATCAAATCGCTGCTTTCTCATTAATCGCGCCTCGTGCGTAGGGGCGGTGCGGAGCGCAAGTCGTCCCTACGTGCCTTTCCGCTTGCGTGCCACATGAGAGAATACGGGTTGCGCCGACCGAAAACGTCGTAGGCGGCCAACACGGAAAGTCGTGTAAAATCCACGAAAAATCGTGGAAAACCTTGCGCCGACGGCTGAGACGGCACATCGCAGAAAGCCTCGTCTCATGTTTTAAGTGTTATGTTTTTCAAGCCTTTAGGTTATTCCTAAAGGCTTTTTTGTTGTCGGCTGCATTTTTGGCACGGAATGTGCCTATATTTCCTTCGTAGCGCACCCTATTCATAACCTTTTAAAAGGAGGCACGTTATGAACTATCGATCTCTACTGATCGTTTGCTTGGCAACGCTAGGATTGGCCGTCGCTGGCTGGGGGCAAGCCGACGGTAAGGATGTTGAACTGCCGGCGGGGGTTGAGCAAGCGGTGACGAGCAGTGATGAGGGGGCTTGGGTCGTCGGAGCCATACGCCGCCTGACGGACTCGGCCGGCTACAGATCTCCGTCTTGGTCTCTGGATGGCCAGCACATCGCCTACGTGTCCCGGCGCGGTAGCCACGGCAAGGCTGAGATTTACGTGATGGACTCGGATGGGAGCAATCCCCGCCGCCTGACCGACCACTCGGCCAATTACAGGTCTCCGTCTTGGTCTCCAGATGGCCAACACATTGCCTTCGAGTCCAATCGTGACGGCGACTGGGGGATTTACGTGATGGACATCGCGTCTTACACCGGCGGGGAGCCGACGGCTGTGGCCGAGACCTCGTGGGGACGAATCAAAGCGCTGCTTTCAACAGGAACTCGTTAATCGCGATTGGTTCGTAAGCTCCTGCGCCTAAAGGATGCAACGTGATCCCCGCCCTACTCGACCGCATTGTCGAACTAGCCTTCGACCCCCGAATCGCCGCCTTCTTCGGCGTCTGCTTGGGATTGTACATCCTGCGGGACGTAGTCCGTATATGTTTTCGGCTGATGGAGACTTTTTGGCAGGGAAGGAGGAAGAGGGGCGATAGGAATTAGGAATTAGGAATTAGGAACTGACCTTACGCAGTTCGGTGTAGGGGCGACTCTAAGAGTCGGCCCTACAGCATCCCCCCAATTGCAAAACCAAGTGTTCGGCGTTCTCTTGGGGGTCGTAGCATAGTTCGCGGCCGGCGTTTTGGAGGTCCCAGTAGGCGCTGGTGTTGCCCGAGATTCCGTAGTAGATTACGAAGCGCACGTCGGCCTCAATGGAGCGCTGCACTACGCCAAGTGGAGAGGATACGGTCGCTTTTGCGCTCGACGACTGCGGAATCCGGCTGGAATGAGCCGATGCGCAGGCATACGACTTCTAAACCGTAGCGATCCACATAGTAGCGTCCCAGACTTTCGCCAAATGCCTTGCTGGCCCCGTACAGACTGTCGGGCCGCACGGGCATGTCCCACGTGGTGTACATCCCTTCTTCTTCGTAAAGGCCGGTTACGTGATTGGTGCTGGCGAAGACGACCCGCTTGACGCCTGCGTTTCTACAGGCTTCGTATGTGCAGTACACGCCTTGGATGTTCTTTTCGAGGACCGACTCCCAGGTGGCGCTAACCGCTGGATCGCCGGCAAGGTGGACTACAGCATCGACGCTGGTGACTGCCTCGGCCATAGCAGCCAGATCGGCGACGCTGCCGCGGACGACCTCCTCGCCTGCGGCAACTTCTCGCACTGTGCGGTGATACATCAGCCGCAGGTCGTAGCACTCCCGCAGCCCTTGGTGCAGCACCTCGCCGATGCGGCCAGCCGCTCCCGTAATTAGCACTTTCTTGCGGCCCATCATTCCTCAGATAGTCGGTTAATAAGCCACCACGTCAGGACGACTAAGAGGAGGCCCGCCGCCAGCCCAAGGCCCCAAAAGAGGCACGCCTGCGAGGAAAGGTTTTTGCGGAGCTTCATAGCGCAGTCTCCTCAGCGGCTGGCCCAGAGCATACCGCGCCGCTGGATCTCGCGCGCCTCGGGCACGTCGAAATCCCGCGCCACGTGGCCCAGCGACGAGTAGAACACCCGACCCGCTCCCCACGCGCGCTTCCACACTACTGGCATGACTGTCCCGTTGACCCAAGGCGCACTTTGACGGCTCTCTAAAGTTGTCGTGGCGAGCACTTGATTGCCCGGGTCGGTGTGCATGTAGTATTGCTCGGAGTGCATTTGAAAGTCGTCAAGACCGGCGACGATGGGGTCGTCTGGGGCCGCGATGTTGACCGTGTAGTCGATGATGCCGTCTGGGTGGGCGACAAACTGGCCGCCGACCATGAATTGATAGGTGGTATTGTTGCGGAACGAATCGGCCATGCCGCCGTGCCAGCCCGCCACGCCGGTACCGCGATCAACGGCCGCGAGTAGCCCCTTTTCCTGCTCGCCTTCGATCTGACCCATCGTCCACGTCGGCACCACCAGGTCCTGCTCGGCCATCAGGTCGTGATCTTTGTATGTGTCGAGGGTGTCCGAAATGGTCACTGCGAATCCTTCTTCTTCCAGAATAGGCGCAAAAATATCGGCGCACTGCTTGGGCTCGTGCCCCTCCCAACCGCCCCAAACCATGATTGCTTTCTTTGCCATGACGCTCCTTTGCGTTAGCTGGCGCCGCGCGCCAGCTCGTTGTCAACGAGGTATTGATAGCTTTTTTCTACGGCTTCCATCATGTCGGTCGCGCAGCGGTCCAACTCGACGATCAGCCAGTCGCAGGTGCCGTAGCTGGCTTCGATAATGGATGGGATGTCCATAGCCCCTTCGCCGACGGCGAGCATGTCCTGCGCGGGGTCGCACGGGCCGTCCTTGATGTGCAAAAGCGGCGCACGCTCGCCTAATTCCTCGACGACTTGCACCGAATCGCCGCCGCCGGTATTGACCCAATAGGTATCGACTTGGAAGAAGATGGATTCGTCGAGCTCGTCGACTAGGTGCGCAAAGCCCGGACGCCCTTCCACTTCTTGGAACTCCCACCAGTGGTTGTGGAGGCCCAACTCCAAGCCGTTCTCGGCGGCGATATCGGCGGCTTGGTTCCAGCGGTCGCAGAGCGCCTTGAGCGCGTCCGCACTCGCGAAGGCTTCGCGCGGCGTAGAGCTTACCACGCGGGTGGCCTCCAGCTCTTGGGCTAGTTCGATGACTTGGTTTTTTTGCTTGCCCAAGGGTAGCTGCGTATGCATGCTGCATACGTCTAACCCTAGATCGGCAAATAGGTCGCTAGCTTCATCTACGCCGATGCCGGGAAATCCGGCTGTCTCGACGCCCACGTACCCTATCTCGGCAATCCGGGTGACCACGGACTTGAAGTTTTGCGCGAGGGCGTCGCGGACCGTGTAGAGTTGAA
>JAGWBY010000078.1:39760-41699 GCA_021295675.1 Candidatus Latescibacterota bacterium
CTGCCTTGTCATGCTGAGCGGAGCGAAGCATCTCCTACCCAAGATGCCTAGCTGTGCACAACATCAGTTAATTTGTAGTGCCATTGCACTTGATCCTCCGATCCCGCGCTCCTACATTAGCCGCTCCAACCAAGGAGCAATCGCCAATGAGCATCCAAAACAAAGTGCGCCTCGGGTTTATCGGCGCTGGCTGGTGGGCCACCAGCAACCACATGCCCGTTTTTGCCGCCCGCGACGACGTCGAGCTGACGGCCGTGTGCCGCTTGGGCCAGGCCGAGCTAGAGCAGGTGCGGGACCACTTCGGATTCGCGTTTGCCACCGAGGACTACCGAGAATTATTGGCCGACTGCGAACTCGACGGAGTAGTAGTGGCCTCGCCGCACCCCCTGCACTACGAACACGCCCGCGCCGCCTTGGAGGCGGGTCTGCACGTGATGTGCGAAAAACCCCTGACCACCCGCGCTGCCCACGCGCGCGAATTGGTGCGCCTCGCCGCGGAGCGGGACCGCCACTTGCTCGTGCCCTACGGCTGGCACCACAAGCCCTTTATCCAGCGGGCCAAGGCGCTGATGGACGAGCAAGCCATCGGCGAGGTCGAGTTCGCGCTCTGCCACATGGCCTCGCCGATCCGCGCCCTGCTGTCGGGGGAAGATGTGGATGTGTCCGAAATTTCCGGGCAGGACAGTGCCAGCCTCTTCGGCCCCACGCCCTCGACGTGGGCCGATCCCGCCATTGCCGAGGGCGGCTACGCCCACGCGCAAATATCGCACTCCTCGGGGCTGCTGTTTTGGCTGTCCGGGCTGCGCGCCGAGCGCGTCTTTGCCGCCATGAGCGCACCTGGGTCCGAGGTTGAGCTGTACGACGCGCTCACCGTTCGCTTTACTTCGGGGGCCGTCGGCACGGTCAGCGGCGCGGGCAATGTGCCGACCGACCAGACCTTTCAGGTCGATGTGCGCCTGTTCGGCTCGGAGGGCATGTTGCTCATCGATTGCGAGCGCGCCCGCATGCACCTGCGCCGCCACGATGGCCAACACGTCGTCGAGGAGGTCGCCGAGGACGCGGGGGCCTACGAGTGCGATGGTCCGCCCAACAACTTTGCCGACTTGATGTTGGGCAAAACCGACGTGAACTGGACCCCGGGCGAGGCGGCCATGCGCGGAGTGGAAATGCTCGACGCAGCGTACCGCTCGGCCGCTTCAGGCCGTGAAGAGCAGGTGTAACATCGGTCCTGTCCGCTTGCGGTAATGGCTTTTCTGCTCGACGTCATTGCCCCGATTTTCCTGCTCATCGGCTGCGGCTATCTGTTGGGGCGGCGGCGCTCCATCGACCCCGCCCCCTTGGCCGATGTGGCCATATACATCTGCCTGCCCTTCTTGCTGTTCTCGGCGCTGGTGCGCCACCCGGTTACCGGCGCGGCGGCGGCCCAAGCCTTCGCTTGGCAAGTTGGGATGTACGTGGTGAGCATGCCCGTCATCGCGCTTGTCGCGCGTCTCATCGGCTGGGACAAACCCACTCGCAGCGCGGTCACCCTCTCCCTCCCCACGGTCAACATCGCTTCGTATGGCGTCCCCGTGGTGCTCTTCGCATTTGGCGACGAGGCACTGGCGATCGTCATGCTGCTCTTTGTGTACGGCAATGTTACGGCCGCATCGCTCGGCACCTATATCGCCGCTGGCGGACGGCAAAGTCCGCTGCAAGCGTTCAAGAGCATTTTCAGGCTGCCGCTGATTTATGCCGCGGCCTTGGCCTTGGCCATCAATGCCCTCGCCGTACCGATCCCGGACTCCATCCTCGACGCGGCCGATCTAATCGGCAAAGCCGGCCCGATCCTCGCCATCATTCTCCTCGGAGTCCAAGTCTCGCACATCCCCCTCCGCGGCCGCAGTTCGGCCGCCCTGTACGGCGGCATTGGTGCCAAGGTTCTGTTGGGGCCGGCGAT
>JAGWBY010000078.1:41718-43274 GCA_021295675.1 Candidatus Latescibacterota bacterium
GCGCGACGTGCTGCTGCTGTGCTCCTGCCTGCCTACGGCCATCAGCGCTCTCATCCTGACCGTGCGCTTTGACGCGCGCCCCGATCTGCTCGGCGGCATCCTCATTGGCTCGACTTTGTGGAGTCCGCTCGGGCTGTCGATTCTGCTTTATTGGATCGGCCCTTAGCCCGAGCCTGATGTAACCTCATTTCGCGTTTTCTAAATTTTTTTCGCATCCCCTTGACACTGTTTTACGCCCTCTCGTAACTAGGTTTATAGAGCAACATATAAACTCTAAACTCTCGCGGCTACATCGCCCCCGTGTGGGGCGTGGATTGAAACTGGATTGAAACGAGGAGAATGAAAATGATAGGTGCATATCGCTTCGACATGTGCGGGACGCCGCGCATAGCTGCCGGGGGAATTCTAGATGGTGGATGCACCTATCTTGCTGCCGATGTGCAGCTCGAAAACACCCTATTCGCGCCGAGAGGTCGGGGCTGTGTCCCCGACTGAAGCTCGTCTTTACGAGAGCTAACACGTGGCAAGAGGCCGTGGCGCGAAAATGAAAACGCGCTGCGGCCTCTTTTTTTGTGAAAATGCTTGACATTGTATCAGGTGATACTGAACTTTTGTTCAGGTAAAAAAGAGTAATAAACGGAACCGTAAGAATGAAGACTAAAGAGAACATACGACACTTCAACACCGCCCACGGCGGTGCCAAGATGCGCGTTGCGACCAGGGCCGGCCGGGTCATCGACGCGCGACAGCGCTTCGCCGCTTTGCCCCACCCCGGGCGGACGGCAGCGGGTCTGCGCGACATTCACCAAGCCAACCAAGGACCTCATCGCAAGGAGCAACCACACTATGCGACGCGAGATCATCAACCAAGGACTGATGTACGTACTAATCAGCCTATTTGTATTCGCGATGATACCGCTCCTGCGCTTCCTAAGCTAATGGCTATTTGACGCGCAGCGGCATTGCGAAACGGCCTGGGGCAGCGGCGGCAACCGCTGCCCCAGGAACATCAACCCCCTCGACTTTAGGAAACAGAAAAAACATGCAAAACCGCAAGACAGATGTGTGTTCTCGGCTGACCAACTGGCTGTATTGCTTGGCATCGGTGGCTTGTGCGGTTCTCGGCCCCCGCGTTCTGCACGCCCACCAAGCGCCCGACCGCACGCTCGACGCCGTGCGCATAGAAGATACTCGCCCGCAGATCGACGGCGTGCTCGACGACTCGGTGTGGCAGCAGGCCCCGATTTTTACGGGTTTCGTCCAGCGCGAGCCAGAGGAGGGCCAGCCAGCGAGTGAAAAGACTACCGTACAGTTGGCGTACGACGACGAGGCGCTCTACGTGGGGATCATGGCCTACGATTCGGCACCCGAGCAGATCGTCTCGCGCTTGGTGCGCCGCGACCAGTGGACCGAAGCCGATTGGATCCAAGTTAGCTTGGACACGCATCACGACCACCAGACAGGCTATGCCTTTGCGGTGTATGCCGGCGGATCGATCTACGACGCTGTAATCAAGGATTATGGTTGGGACAACGACACTTGGAACGGCGTGTGGG
>JAGWBY010000079.1 GCA_021295675.1 Candidatus Latescibacterota bacterium
TGCGCAAGCAGGGCAAGATGGAGGAGAAGCTCTTCGCCGAGACGCGGTTGCGCCGAGGGGTGTACGGCCAGCGCTACGACAACGGCCAGCGCTACGACGGCACCCAGACGCAACAGCTACTCTTCCCCGAGCATCAGACCAAGGGGCCAGACACAGTCTGGCACGCCCCGGGCATGATGCGGATCAAAATCCCATTCGGCGGGCTAACGGCCGAACAGATGGAAGTGCTAGCCGACGTGGCCGAAGAGTACTCCGAGGAAATCCTGCACGTCACCACCCGCCAGGACTTCCAAATCCACTTCATCCACCTCGAAGACACGCCCGACCTGATGCGCCGCCTAGCCTCGGTGGGCATCACCACCCGCGATCAGTGCGCAACGTCACCGCCTGCCCCCTCTCCGGCGTCTGCCGCACAGAAACCTTTGACGTAACGCCCTATGCCCAAGCCCTCATGCGCTTCTTGCTCGGGCATCCCGACTGCCAAGACTTTGGGCGCAAATTCAAGATCGCCTTCTCTGGCTGCCAACACGAAGCCTGCGGCCTGACCAACATGCACGACCTCGGCGGCATCGCCGTGGTCAAGACCATCGACGGCGAGGAAAAGCGCGGCTTCAAGCTCTACGTCGGCGGCGGTTTGGGCGCGGTGCCACACCAAGCTCAGCTCTTCGACGAGTTCGTGCCCGCCGAGGAATTGCTGCCCATCGCCCAGGCCATCGCCCGGGTCTTTGCCCGCCTCGGCGAAAAGAAAAACCGCAATCGCGCCCGCATTAAGTTCTTGGTCGCCAAGCTGGTGTTGGAGGAACGCGCCATCCTGCCCGCAGATCCGAGCTGGACCGCGTTCTTAGACGATCTGCACGCCACCGACGAGCAGCCGCTCAAGCCGGGCCAAGCTCTCAACGGCGCAACCGCGAGCGCAGGCTTCGCCGAATGGCACCGCACCAACGTCTATCGGCAGCGCCAAGAAGGCTATGCGGTCGCCACCGTAGTTCTGCCGCTGGGCGATATTACCTCTAGCCAGCTACGCGCATTGGCCGCCATCAGCCGGCGCTACGTCCGCGAAACCGTCCGCACCACGGTCGAGCAAAACCTCGTCCTGCGCTGGGTCAGCGAAACTGATCTGCCGCATCTCTACGACGAACTCGTATCCCTCGGCCTCGCCGAGTCGGGTGCCGGAACCATTGCCGACGTGACGGCCTGCCCCGGCACCGACACCTGCAAGTTAGGCATCGCTTCCTCGCGTGGCCTAGCCGCTGAGTTGCGCAATCGTCTCAGTGAGGAAAACGGCCAACTCAACGAGGCCATCGAGGCCCTGCGGATCAAGATCAGCGGCTGCTTCAACTCCTGCGGCCAACACCACGCCGCCGACACCGCAAGATCAACGGCATCACCGTGCCGCACTTTCAGGTCGTCTTGGGCGGCCAATGGCGGGAAAACGCCGGTTCCTTCGGCTTGGCCACGGGTGCCGTACCCTCCAAGAACATCCCCGAAGTCGTCACCCGCTTGGCCAAGCACTTTGTCGCCGAGCGCGCCGATGAAGAGACCTTCAAGGACTTCATCACGCGCATCGGCAAGCGCGAAGTCAAGGCCATGCTCGAGGATCTGACCCAAGTGCCGTCCCATGAGGAAAACAGTTGGTACTATCAGGATTGGGGCGACACCCGCGAGTTTACCATGGACGACCTCGGCAAAGGCGAGTGCGCCGGCGAGGTCGTTTCCATCACGACCATGGAAATCGCCGCAGCCGAGCGCGAGGTCTTTGAAGCGCAAGTAGCCTTTGACGAGGGGCAGCTAGAAGCCGCTTGGCAGACCGCTCTGGGAGCGATGCTGCGCTCTGCCCGCGCCCTAGTCAAAGAACAATTCTACGATGTACCGGAAGCACCGGAGGTGGTGGTAGCCGAATTTCGCGCGCGCTTCTACGACAGCGAGTTGTTCTCGCCGAAATTTGCCAACTACCTCTTCGCCGCGCATCAGAACCCGCCGAGCGAATTGACCAAGGCGCAAGTCCACCGCTTTATCGAGGAAGCGCAGCTCTTCATCGAAGGCGCGTACACCTGCTACGACAAAATCGCCGTCCCCGCCGGCACTAACAGCGCATCAACGTCAAATTCTATCTCGAAGATCCCGCGTCTCTATCGGCCGAAGAGGCTTTTCGCATCTTCAATAGTTGGATCCCGACGACCCCAGACGAAGTCCTCATCGACGTGGCCGACTACAGCCATCTAGATGAGGGACCGCTGACCTTGCTCGTCGGCCACGAAGCCAACTACAGCCTCGACAACCACAGCGCCGAGATGGGCTTGCTCTACTCGTGCAAACAACCTGCAGATGGCGACCTGACCGCGCGGCTTGCCAGCGCCTTCAAAGCTGCGCTTACCGCCTGCCGACGCCTCGAAGAAGAGCCCAGCCTAGCAGGCAAAGTCAAATTTCGCAGTGGCGACGTGTCCCTAGTAGCCAATGACCGTCTCAACGCAACCAATGACGAAGCAGGCGAAAACGCCCTGCGTGCTGCCCTCGACCCGGTACTCGCCCAGCTCTTTGCCGGTGCCGAGTATGCAGTGGAGCGCGATGATGCCCCCCAACTGCGCCTCAATCTGAGAATACGCTGTCAAACCGACGCCAACACAGCGACCCTGCTGGGAAATCTCGCCGCTTGACAGAGGCAAGCAGGCTCGTATTTTTGCGATAGTTCCCGACTCAAAGAAACAATGAAGCAATAGCACCTTATTCGGAGGAACCCATGGCTTATTACATCACTGAAACCTGCATCGACGTCAAAGACAAAGCCTGCGTCGAGGTTTGCCCGGTCGATTGCATCCATCCGATCGATGGCGAAGGCGAACCCATGCTTTACATCGACCCGGACGAGTGCATCGATTGCGGTGCCTGCGAGCCGGAGTGCCCGGTCGAGGCGATCTTCGCCGAAGAGGACATGCCCGATGACCAAGACCGCTTCGTCGAGATCAACACCAAGTACTTTGAGTTGCGCGACGATGCCGACGAATGGAACGAGTGGAAGCAGGAACACGCAGCCGAATTCGAAAAGACTAGCTAGGACGCCCGCCTTTCGTGCGAAAACCCCGCGATGCCCCCCGGGTTTCCCGGCTTTTTCGCGCTTGACGATATCGGACCCACCCCGCTTATTTTTTTGCCCAACAAGCATTGCCGGAGATAGCATACATGGCGAAGACAACTGCCCGCAAAAAACCTAAAGCAAAGAAAACCAAGCTCCGGGCCACGCCCGACAAACTGTGGTTCATGTACCGCAAGATGTCGGAGATCCGCCTCTTTGAAGAGCACGTCTGGGACGTCTATACCCGCGGCTTGATGCCCGGCCTAGCCCACCTCTAGCCGTCGGCACTTGCGCCGCCCTGCGCGACGACGACTACATCACCAGCACGCACCGCGGCCACGGGCACTGTCTCGCCAAGGGGGGTCAACTCGACCGCATGATGGCCGAAATCATGGGCAAGGAAGCTGGCTATTGCCGCGGCAAGGGCGGGTCCATGCACATCGCCGATATGTCGGTGGGCATCCTCGGGGCCAACGGCATTGTCGGTGGTGGCTTCGGCATCTGCACCGGCGCCGGCCTCTCGGCCAAGCTGCGCGGCTCCGATCAAGTGGGCGTCTGCTTCTTCGGCGACGGCGCGGCCAACCAAGGCATCATGCTCGAAACCATCAACATGGCCGTGATCTGGAACCTGCCGGTCATCTACATTTGCGAGAACAACCAATACGGCGAGCACACCCCCTACGAGAGCGTCACCGGCGTCACCGACATCGCCGACCGCGCCAAGGGCCTTGGCCTCGAAGGGATCATCGCCGATGGTGCCGATGTGCTGGAGATGTACGCAAAAGTAACCGCGGCCGTGACCAAGGCGCGCAAGGGCGGCGGCCCGAGCCTAATCGAAGCCAAAACCTACCGCTACCACGGGCACCACGTCGGCGACGCCCAGACCTACCGCACCCGCGACGAGGTCGGCTGGTGGTCTGAGAACAAGGACCCCATTCGCCTATTGGGCCAGTACATGGTCGCCAACCGGGTCGCCAAACAGGCCGAACTCGACGCCCTGTACGAGCAAGTGGAGCGCGAGGTCCTCGACGCCATCGAATTCGGCAAAGAAGCCGCCTTCCCTCCGCCAGAACAAGCTTTTGAGGATATATATGCCTGATCGGGACATGCTGTTTAGAGAGGCGCTCGGCCTAGCCACCGCCGAGGAAATGCGCCGCGACGAGACCGTCTTTGTCATGGGCGAGGACGTGGGGGCCTCTGGCGGCATCTTCAAATGCTGCGAGGGCCTCTTCGAGGAATTCGGTGAGGAGCGCGTCATCGATACCCCCATTGCCGAAGCGGGCTATATCGGCCTCGGCGTCGGGGCCGCCATGACCGGCATGCGCCCGTTGTGCGAGCTGATGTTCGGCGACTTTTCGCTGTTGACTATGGACCAAATCGTCAATCAGGCGGCCAAAATCCGCTACATGTCGGGCGGCCAGTGCAAAGTCCCACTGACGATTCGGCTGTCAATGGGAGCCGGGCGGTCTTCAGCCGCGCAGCACTCGCAGAGCTTGCACGCGCTTTTCGCCCATATCCCCGGGCTCAAAGTCGCCATCCCTGCGACGCCGCGTGATGCTAAAGGTCTGCTCAAGACCGCGATTCGCGACGACAATCCCGTGCTGTTCTTTGAAGACAAAATGATGTACAACGACTCCGGCCCCGTGCCCGAAGAAGACGACTTCCTCATTCCCTTTGGCGCAGCCGAGATCAAGCGCGCCGGCACTGACCTGACCCTCGTCGCCACCTCCAGCATGGTCGGCCTCGCCTTGGCCGCGGCGGAAGACCTCGCCTCCCAAGGACTAGAAGCCGAGGTCGTCGATCCGCGCACCCTAGTGCCGCTGGACAAGGAGACCCTGCTCGCCTCAGTGCGCAAAACCGGCTATGCGGTGATAATTGACGAAGGCGTCGAACGCTACGGCACTACGGCCGAACTCGCTTCCATCCTCAACGCCGAAGCATTCGATTGGCTCGACGCACCCGTCTTGCGCATCGGCGCGGCCGACGTGCCCATCCCCTTCAGCCCCACCCTCGAGAAAGAGCGCATCGTCGAAACCGTCCTCTCCCAGCGAGGTTAGGCTTTTGTCGCGCCCTGCTTGCTTGGTCACAGGCTCGTCGAGCGGGATTGGCGCGGCCATCGTCCGCCAATTCGCCGCCCAAGGCTACGATGTGGTCGTCCACTACAACGCCGGCGAGGAGCGCGCCGTCCAGATCGCCGCGGCTATTCGCGCCGAGTACGCCGTCGAAGCCCTAGTCCTCGGTGCCGATCTCTCGCAACCAGAGGCCCCTTTTGACCTAGTGGACCGCACCTTCGCGCACTTCGGTCGCCTCGACGTGGCAATCAGCAACAGCGGCGTGCCCAACTACGTCGCCGACGAACAAGGTCAACTCGTCCGCCATCGCTTCAGCGAAACCCCGATCGAGCACCTCGACAAGGAGATGGACCGCGTCCTCAGCCTCAACCTCATGGGGGCCTACCGGCTGGCCCAACGCGCCCTCAAACACATGATGGACCAAGCCGCGCAACAAGCCGATCCCCTCCACCGCAGCATCCTCTTGATTACCTCCATCTCGGACATCGCCCCCGAGAGCACCCGCATTCCCTACGGCGTCAGCAAAGCCGGCCTCAATCACGTGGTCGCCGGCGCGGCTTTCGACGGCGGGCCGCACAACATCACGGTCAACGCCCTGCGCCCCGGCGTCGTCGATACGCCAATGACGAGCCGCCCCTCGGGCGTGGAAGATCCGCAATCGGGCCGCGAACTCACCGTGGCCGAGATCTACGGTTTGATGGCCGAAGGGGGTTCCCAACCCATCCGCCGCATCGGCCGCCCCGAAGACATCGCCTTCGCCGCCTACGCCTTCACCCAGATTCCCTACATGACCGGCCAGCTCATCGCCGTTGACGGCGGCTTTACCCTGCCCGGCAACTTTCCCAACCGCGAGGTCTTTCAGCGGCAATCTAGCTCTTGACACAGTAAGCGGTCGTTAGCACTGAAGACCCACCTCCCCCTCTCGACCCGCTCCTCGTACATTGACGATCCTATCGTGGTTGATTATCGTTCAAGGCATGGTCGATTTGCATAAAATAAAGCCTCGGCTACAAAGCCCGATCCTAGCCCAAGTCCTGACTCAATACCCGGTCGTCGTCGTACATGGGGCCCGTCAGACCGGCAAGACCACCTTGGTTCAAGCGCCTCCCATAGGTCAAGGGCGCACCTTCCTTTCCCTCGACGACTTTGATGTCCGCGATGTGGCCCAAAGCGATCCGGCGGCCCTGTTCATCGGCCGCGATTGCATCACCTTAGACGAAATCCAACGCCAACCCGATCTGTTGCTGGCCATCAAGGCCGATGTCGATCGCCAGCGCCAGCCCGGCCGCTTTTTGTTGACCGGTTCGGCCAATCTGCTCTTGATGGAGCGAGTAGCGGATACCTTGGCCGGGCGGGCGGTTTACTTTTCCCTGCCGCCGCTGACTTGGGCCGAAATTGAGGAGCGTAGATACGGCCGGACACTGGACATGCTCATTGAGAACGAGACCATCGACCAAGTCGTGCGCGCCTTGCCGTCCAGCGTTCCAGCACCCAACAGACCCTTGCAAGAAGCGGTACAGGCGGGCGGCTATCCAGTTCCGACCTTGGCCGCAGACGCGGGGTTTCGGGCGCGCTGGTTCGATGGCTATGTGCAGACATATCTGGAGCGCGATCTGCGCCAGTTATCGGCCATTGACCAATTGATGGAATTCCGCCGACTCATGCAGTTGTGCGCGCTCCAGAACGGCCGTTTGCTCAACATAGCGTCCTTGGCCGCAGATGCGGGCCTCGCAGCGGCCACAGCGCGGCGCTATATCAATCTATTGGAGACTTCTTTTCAAGTAACTCGGGTGCCCGCCTATGCCGTCAACCGTGGCAAACGCCTAGTCAAAGCGCCTAAACTGCTGTGGACCGATACCGGACTGGCAGCTCATCTGGCCGGCATCGCCGACTCTGACAGCTTGGTGAGGGGGCGGGAATGGGGTTTTTGGCTAGAAAGTTGGGTGGGCAACCACCTGCTGGTCTGGGCGAGTCTGCGCGTCCCGAAGCTCCATATAACGCACTGGCGCACTTCCAACGGACGCGAAGTGGATTTTGTCGTCGAAACCGGCCGGCGACTCATCCCCATTGAAGTGAAGGCCACGCCGAGGCCGTCGAGCAGGGATTTGGCCGGATTGAACGCTTTTCTCGATACCTATGAGGCCGCATCCTTCGGCGTGGTCGCCTGTCCGTGCCCGACTCTCAAGGTGCTGTCCTCCCGCGTTATTGCCCTGCCGCTGAATCTGTTGTTGCTCTGCTGAATCGAATACACGAGCGCATCACCCCAATAGCACACCAAGTTTGATTTTGGTGCCTATGTGGCATCAAGGTATATTCATTGATAAAGGACTCTCCTCATGCGCACGGCGATTCTTCGATTAGGAATCCTCCTAGCACTATCACTTGCAACTTCTGCGGCGACAGCGCAGACCGAACTCTTCTTCGCCACCGGCGTCGATAGCACCGGCTGGGCACAGGCGCAAAGCAATGCCGACGGCCACGTGCTGATCGAATCGCCGCAGTATCCGCGCGGGCTGTGGCTACACTTGGCCGATGAAGCGGGGGACGCGCTGGCCGGCATTCAGGTCGAATACCAAGGTCGGCCCGACAGCTTAGTGGCGATTCGCTGTGTTGATTCGGTCGGAAGGGTGCGGGAGACGCTGGTCTGGACTCGACCCGAGGGCGACCCCTTGTTTCTAACACTGAAGCCAAGAGAAACCGCTGACCTGCCAGCGGGGCTCGTCCCCATTGACTGGCAGATTGATCCAACAGCCGTATCTCTAGAGCCAGTCGTGGAAACCCAGTTGGAAAGCTGGGAGGCAATAGAGGCATTTCTGCGGGCACATTGGCAAGGCCAAGCGGGGCGAGTCGCTGTGCAATTTAATGGCAGTACTAGTACCTCCTTAGCGGTTAAGCTAGATCACCTAAAGGTCATAGAGACGTTGGTGGTGCACCTGCAACAGACGCAGCAGCTAGCAGCAGTCGCGCTCGGAGAAACCACCACTCTGTACCTACAGATATTTGAGGGGGGCTTTGCTCTACAGGGAGGAGTGATCCTCTATATCCCTTTATTTTTTGAGGACTTGGAGCTAGAGAGATCGGTGCGGATGGCTCTGGGCCGACCACAAGGCCCTATCACCCGGTATGACGTCGCTTTCCTAACCTCCCTCCGGGCTGGCGGCTATCGTTTCCATCCCAGCTTGGCGGAATTCAAGTATTTTGTAGCACTACAATTGTTACAACTGGGTCACAACCAACTTGTCGATCTAACCCCACTGGCCCACCTGACCAATCTGACCGACCTTCATCTAGGCTCGAACCAACTTGTCGATCTAACCCCACTGGCTCACCTAACCAATCTGACTAAGCTGGATCTGAGCTACAACCAGATTGCCGATCTAACCCCACTGGCTTCCTTAACCAACTTGTGGTGGCTGGAGCTGCACCACAACCAGATTGCCGATGTGACCCCACTGGCCCACCTAACCAACCTGATCGAGCTAGATCTAGGCGGCAACCATGTCGATCTAACCTCGCTAGCCGGCTTGAATAATCTGCAAACGCTGGTACTGTGGGGCAATCAGATTACCGATCTGACCCTGCTATCCCACTTGAATAACCTGACTGAGCTTTATCTGGGCGGCAACCAGATTGAGGACTTGAGTCCCTTGGTTGCTAATCCCGGCCTAAGTGAAGGCGATGTAGTGGACTTGAGAGGCAATCCCCTCAGGGATAAAGCTCTTACCGAACAGATCCCCGCTCTACGAGCACGAGGCGTCGAAGTCATCTACTACTAACCCGCCCCTATCCGTCCCTCTTCACCGAAAGGCCCCCGCCATGAAAACCCAACTCACCCTCCTCCTCGCCCTGCTGGCCCCCCTCCCCGCCCTCAGCATCGGCTACGTGTACACCGGCGTGGGCGACGACGGCCGCCAGCATCTCGAACTGACCTCGGTCACCGTGGATGTGCAAATCGACGAACGCATTGCCCGCACGCGCACCGACCAAATTTTCACCAACCACGCCGAATGGGAGGTGGAAGGCATCTACGAATTCACCCTGCCCGAAGGGGCCATCATCACCGATTTGGTGCTGTGGATCGGCGACAAGCGAATACAGGGGGAGGTCCTCGAGAAAGAAGAGGCGCGCCGCACGTACGACGATATTGTGAGCCAACGCATCGACCCAGCCCTGATCGAGCAGGTGACCCCCAACCAATTTCGCCTGAGCATCTTCCCCTTTCCGGCCCAGGGCAGTCGCCGCGTCGAATTCGAGTACATGCAGCTCCTCGAATCCCGCAGTGGCCGCCTCGACTACTCCTTCCCACTCGCCCCCGAAACCGACCAGCCCCTGCAAATGGAACTGTTCGTGTTGCGGGCACAGGTGCGCAGTCAGCACGCCTTTGAAGTGACGACCTCGGGATTGCCGCGGCTCACCGAGGTAGATCGGCCCGACGCGCACCGCGCCAACATCTTCTTCGGCGACGAGAAGGTAAAGCCCCGCGAGGACTTCACCTTGACCATCCGCCAGACTGACGACCAGCCCAAGCCGACCGTACTCAGCTTTGCGCCGCAGGCAAACGACGACCTAGGCTACTACGCCCTGTGGCTGCCGCCCCTACCCGAGTTGACCCAAGGCGATCCGCTGCCGCGCAGCCTGACCTTTGTCATCGACATTTCGTCGAGTATGCAGCAGGGCAAGCTCCAAGCCGTCAAAGGTGCGCTTACCGCAGCCATTGACGCGCTAGACGCAGCCGATTTGTTCAACATTGTCGTCTTCACCCACCGGGCCGACTCCTTTGCCGCAGCCCCAGTACCCGCCGATCCAGCCAACAAGAGGGCAGCCACCGCCTTCATTAACCAGCAAGACGCGCTCGGCGTGAGCAATTTTGAGGCGGGATTGGGCCGCGCCATGCAGCAGGCCTTTCCCGCCAACCGGGTCAATCACGTCATCTTCCTCACCGACGGCCTGCCCACCCTCGGCGAAGTCGAGCTAGAGCCTTTGAGCGAGTTGATCGGCCAGTGGTCCGCTGGCCAAGCGCGCCTTTTCACCATCGGCGTGGGGCAGGACGTGGACCAAGGTTTTTTGACCGGCTTGGCCGAAGAACACCGCGGCGAGGCGTACTTCCTCGCGGACGAAGGCGATATCGAAGCGGCGCTCCAGGAGCTGTTTGAGTCCTTCACCTTTCCCATCTTGCTGCTCGACGAGTTGAGCTTCGACCAAGTGGAAATCCACGACATCCACCCGCGCGGGCTGGAGACCCTCGCCGCTGGTCGCGAACTGTTCCAAGTGGGCCGCTACCGGGGCGGCGGGATATTCACCTTGAGCTTGATCGGCCATGTGGGGGAAGAGAACGTGAGTGTGGATTTCCCGCTGGAGTTCACCCAAACCGATGTCTCGGGCAGCTTGATCCCCCGGCTGTGGGCTTATCAGAAGATCCAAGCCCTCGAAGAGCAGATCGCCCGCTTTGGCGAGCAACAGGAACTGCTCGACGACATCCTAACGCTCGGCTTAGAATATCGGCTAGTGACGCGGCGCACCTCGCTGTTTGCCCCGGACGACGGCGTCGAAGTCAATCCCGAGCCGCGCGATGGTGAGTTGGCGTTCGACGACTTCGACGACGCCTCTAGCACTACAGACATCAACGACGCCCGCCCGACGACCCACTGGTTGGGCCGCGACTTCGTGCTCCAAGACGAAGTGTGGATTGATACGGCGTACCAGCCGGGCATGCCCAAGGAGCTGTACGAAGGCCGCACCTATCAACCCGCCGAGCTAGCCCACTTTGCTCGGTTAGGCCAAGCCATGCTCGTGGTGGTGGAAGAGCGGGCCTACGAGATCTCCGCAAACGCCCAAGGCAGTCAGCCAGTACTCCTACAAAACGCCCCCAACCCCTTCAATGCCTCCACGGTAATCTCCTTCTTGATACCGTTCCGTCTGGCCAACGAGGCGACTCGCCTGAGCATCTATAACTTGACGGGCCAGCTCGTGCGCGTGCTGCAGTCCGATGCACAGCAGGCCGGCGAGCACAGCCTGAGTTGGGACGGCCGCGACGATTACGGCCGCGAAGTGGCTAGCGGGGTGTACATCTATCGGCTCGATGTGGGCGAATGGGCCGTGCATCGGCGCATGTTGCTGCTGCGCTGAGAGTCGCTAAAACGACAACGCGCCCGATGTTTACGAGACATCGGGCGCGTTGCTGAATTCTCCCCTTTGCAACCTCGAAGTTCAGGCGTCGATATAGGGAATGCCGTACTGTTTGAGGCGTGCGTCCCGCGTTACCAAGATCAAATTCTCCAATTTCGCCTGCGCCGCTTGTATGCGATCAAAAGGATCCTGATGGATCGAAGGCAAGGAGACCGCGGCCAAGGCGTGCGCCAGAGTGATGGGCAGTGGCTGAAAGCGCTCTTCCTCTAAGACTTCTTCCAAGTTGTCCGGTGCTTTCAGACGGCCCAACGCCTTCTTGATGGCTATTTCCCAAGCGACTGCCGCGCTGATGAAAACCGCATTCTGGCCTTGGCTGATGGCACCCCGGGCAGCTGGAGCAAGAAGGGTGGGGTCGTCGAGCCACCACAATAGCGCGTGGGTGTCTAGGAGAAGATTCACGGTTGTTCGCCCGCAAAGGCCGTAGCTATTTCTGCGGGCAATTCGTCGAAATCGTCCTCCATTGCAACTTGGCCACGCCACTGTCCTCCCTGACGGGACTGAACGGGGCGCTCGTACGGAACGAGTTTGGCCACCGGCTTGCCAGCCCGAGCGATGACAATCTCCTCTCCTTGGAGCACCCGTTCGACCAGTTTGGAAAGCTGTGTTTTAGCTTGGTGGATATTGGTGATATGCATGGCTTCGTCTCCTTTATAGCTTAGCTAAGCTTAGTTCATTGTCAAAAGATGTCAAACAGCTTCTCAATGAAAGGAGCCTCTTCATGCAACTCTATTCGAGCGGAAATTCTCTTGCTAGTGTGGAAGGGGCGAGTTCGGCGGTAGGCTAGTGCTCTTTAATGCTGCCCACCTGGATCTCGATGTCCTCGCGGTTAGCCACTCGCTCTAGCCGCCCATCGCGGATCCAGGCCATGCGATCGGCTGCCGTGAGCATTTTGTCGTCGTGGGTCACGGTAATGATCGTCGTCCCCATCTCCTGTTGCAGGCTTTTCATGTAGTCGATGATCTCTTGCCCGGTGTTGCTGTCGAGGTTGCCGGTCGGCTCGTCGGCGAGGATGATGCGCGGCTTGTTGACAAAGGCGCGAGCAATGGCGACGCGCTGCTGTTGACCGCCCGACAGCTCGGAGGGGATGTGATGCGCCCGATCGCCTAGACCGACGATCTTCAAACACTCCATGGCCCGCCTCTCGCCCTCGGCCGTGGTCATGCCAGCAAACACGGTGGGCAGCGACACGTTCATCAGCGCGCTCATCACCGGCAAGAGATTGTAGGTCTGGAAAATGTACCCCAGCTCAAAGCAGCGCACCGCCGCTAGCTGCTGCGCGTTGAGCGAGGCCAGATTGACGCCCTCAATGAGCACCTCGCCGCCAGTGGGCGTCTGCAGAGCACCGATCATGTTAAAAAGCGTACTCTTCCCCGACCCAGAAGGCCCCATAATGGCGAAAAACTCGTTTTCGTACACCTGGACGGTCAAACCGCGCAGTGCGTGGACATGGGTCGATTCGTCGCGGTTCTTGGCATTGTAAACCATCTGGACGTCTCGAACGTCGACGATCACATCGTGGCCATTGGACATAATGTACTCCTAAAAAATTTGATATTGTTGCTCCAAGACTGGATCAATGTAAAATGGACGACGCCGTAGGTCAAATTTGGCGGCGCGCCTTTCAACTCACTTGCTGCTCCTTGATCCGCGTGATTTCATCGCGCAGATGCGCGGCCTTCTCGAACTGCAAATTGGCCGCTGCGGCCTTCATCTGCTGCTCCAAGTCGGTGAGCAGTTCCTCTTGGTCTTCTACTTCTTGGTAGTTGATCGTCGGCTCGGCGGCCAATTCGGGCGCAACGCCGCGCACGCTTTCGAGTACTGAGGTCGCCTGAATGATCTCTTCCCGGCTGCGGTATATGGTCTCCGGCACAATGGCGTGCTCGGCGTTGTACGCCTCCTGTTTGTGGCGGCGGCGATAGGTCTCGTCACGCGGTCGGCGTAGAAAATCACCATGCCGGCGGCATTGCGGGCCGCGCGGCCAACTGTTTGGATCAGTGCGACCTCCGAGCGCAGGAAGCCCTCCTTGCTGGCGTCGAGCACGGCCACTAGCGAGACCTCGGGCAAATCCAAGCCTTCGCGCAGCAGGTTGATCCCCACCAGCACGTCAAACTCCCCTAAGCGCAAATCGCGGAGGATCTCGACGCGGTCCAACGTCTCAATATCCGAATGCAAATAGCGCACTCGGATGTCGAGCTGTTCAAAGTAGTCGGCGAGGTTTTCGGCCATGCGCTTGGTCATAGTCGTGACCAAGACCCGCTCGCGCCTTTCCGCCCGCAATCTTATCTCCTCGACGAGGTCATCGATCTGCCCCTCTTGCGGCCGCACCTCAATGGATGGATCGATCAATCCCGTCGGCCGGATCACCTGCTCGACCACCACACCGCCCGCCTGCTTCAGCTCGTACTCCGCCGGAGTCGCCGACACGAAGACCGTCCATCCCATCCGCTCCTCAAATTCCTTGAAGACCAGCGGCCGATTGTCGTAGGCCGACGGCAGGCGAAAGCCGTGCTCGACCAAAGTCTCCTTGCGCGAGCGGTCGCCGCGAAACATGCCGCGGATCTGCGGCACGGTCACGTGCGATTCGTCGATAAAAAGCAGGTAATCCTCGGGGAAGTAATCGAGCAACACATACGGCGCAGAACCCGGCTGGCGGCCGTCCATATAGCGCGAGTAATTCTCGATCCCCGGACAGAAGCCGACCTCGCGGATCAGCTCTATGTCGTACTTGGTGCGCGTCTCTAAGCGATGCGCCTCCACCAGCTTATTTTCGGTGCGCAGATCGAGGAGGTGATGCTCCAGCTCGACGAGGATTTGCTCACAGGCTTGCTCCGTCTTCTCCTCGTCGGTCACGTAGGCTTTGGCCGGGAAGAGGCTGACGTGTTCGCGCGGCTCCAACACCTCGCCGGTGAGCGCGTCGATCACATCTCAATGCGCACTGCGCGCTCTTCCGACCCAGGCACGATCTCGACGATATCGCCCCGCACCCGAAAGCAGCCGCGTTGCAGCTCGAAATCATTGCGGGTGTAGTAGATGTCTATCAAGGCGCGCAAAATATCGTCGCGCTCGATCTGCTCACCCCGCCGCAGAGAGATCTTCTGCTCGTCGTATTCGCGGGGCGAGCCAATGCCGTAAATGCACGAGACCGTGGCGACGACGATCACATCGCGGCGCTGCAACAGCGAGGTGATGGCCTTGAGCCGCAAACGGTCGATCTCCTCGTTGCGCTCGACCTCCTTCTCGATATACGTGTCCGTGCTCGGCTTGTAGGCTTCGGGCTGATAGTAGTCGTAGTAGCTGACGAAATACTCGACTGCATTGTCGGGGAAATATCCCTTGAGTTCGCCGTAGAGCTGGGCGGCCAGCGTCTTGTTGTGGGAAATGACCAAGGCCGGCATCTGCAACTCCTCGACGACATTGGCCATGGTGAAGGTTTTGCCACTGCCGGTCACGCCCAACAGCGTCTGTTGAGCGTGCTGCTGCCGCACGCCCTCGACCAACTCGGCGATGGCTTGAGGCTGATCGCCAGCGGGCGAGTAATCGGACACCAGTTTAAACTGATCCATACATTCTCCTTGTAGCGGCCAATCTAGCCGGATGGCAGCACCCTGTCAATGTGCCGCGTTCATATTAATGACACGATAGCACGGATTGCTGCCATCCTGTCGCCATAATCTATTTTATAAATTACCCGTTTTTTGCCGTATTCTCTTGGAAAACAGTATGTTATTTATATTCAGTAAATTGCGGCATGTATCTTGCTTTATTTATTTGGGCGTCGCAGCCAGAAATAATCCGGCCATGTGCGCCTTAACACATCATTCCAATCCAAACCTTGGAGAAAAAACAATGGCTAAAGTCATCGGCATTGACTTAGGCACCACCAACTCGTGCGTGGCCGTCATCGAAGGCCAAGACGGGGCCGCACCACGCCCTCCATGGTCGCCTTCACCAAAGACGGCGAGCGCCTCGTCGGCCAAACCGCCAAGCGCCAAGCCGTCACCAACCCGCAGAACACGGTCTATTCGATCAAGCGCTTCATGGGCCGCCGCTACGGCGAAGTCGCCAACGAAATCAGCGAAGTCCCCTACGAAGTAGCCCCAGGCAGCCGCGACACGGCCGTGGCCAAAATCGACGGCAAGGAACACACGCCGCCGGAAATCTCGGCCATGATCTTGCAAAAGATGAAGCAGACAGCCGAAGACTATCTGGGCGAGGAAGTGAAACAAGCCGTCGTCACCGTGCCGGCCTATTTCAACGACTCCCAACGCCAAGCCACCAAGGACGCGGGCACCATCGCCGGCCTAGAGGTTTTGCGCATCGTCAACGAGCCGACCGCCGCGGCGCTGGCCTACGGCTTGGACAAGGGCGGCACCAGCGAGCAGATCGCCGTGTACGACCTCGGCGGCGGCACCTTCGACATCTCCATCTTGGAATTGGGCGACGGCGTCTTTGAAGTCAAATCCACCAACGGCGACACCCACCTCGGCGGCGACGATTTCGACCAGAAGATCATCGACTGGCTCGCCGAGGATTTCAAACAGCAAGAGGGCATTGATCTGCGCCAAGACGCAATGGCACTGCAACGGCTCAAGGAAGCAGGCGAAAAGGCCAAAATTGAGCTGTCGTCTTCCACTTCGACCGATATTAACCTACCGTTTATCACCGCTGATCAGACCGGGCCTAAACACTTGCAAACCACGCTGTCTCGCGCCCAGTTCGAGCGCTTGGTTGACGACCTAATCGAGCGCACCAAGGCTCCCTGTCAGCAGGCCCTTGCCGATGCCGAGCTACAGCCCAGCGAAATCGACCAAGTGATTCTGGTCGGCGGCTCGACGCGCACCCCGAAAATCCAAGCCGTGGTCCAGGAGCTTTTCGGTCGAGAGCCGCATCGGGGCGTCAACCCCGACGAGGTGGTAGCCTTGGGCGCGGCCATCCAAGCCGGCGTGCTCGCTGGCGACGTCGACGACATCCTGCTGCTCGACGTCACGCCGCTGTCGCTGGGCATCGAGACTATGGGCGGGGTGATGACGCGGCTGATCGACCGCAACACCACCATCCCCACCAAGAAGAGCCAGATCTTTTCCACGGCCGAAGTCCACGTGTTGCAAGGCGAGCGCGAGTTTGCCGACGACAACCGCACCCTCGGCCGCTTCCACCTCGACGGCATCCCCCCGGCCCCACGCGGCACGCCTCAGGTCGAGGTGACCTTTGACATCGACGCCAACGGCATCCTCAACGTCGCGGCCAAGGACAAGGGCACCAGCAAGGAGCAATCCATCCGCATCGAGTCGTCCTCGGGCTTGAGCCAAGAGGAAATCGACACCATGCAGAAGGACGCTGAGTCCCACGCCGATGAGGACAAAAAGCGCCGCGAGGCCGTCGATCGCCGCAACGAGGCCGACCAGCTAATCTACGCGACGGAAAAATCGCTGACCGACTACGGCGACAAGCTGGCCGACGCCGACAAGAAAGGCGTTGAGGACGCAGTCGCCGCGCTCAAGGAAGCACTCGAAGGCACGGACGACGAGGCCATCACGCAGGCTATGGCCGCGCTGCAACAAGCGTCGCACAAGCTGGCGGAGGAAATGTACAAGGACGCCCAAGCCGAACAGGCCCAAGGCGAGCCAGCGCCGGAGGAAGGTGCCGCCGGTCAGCCGCAAGGGGGTGGGGATACGGAGCCGGTGGATGCGGACTTCAAGGTTGTGGACGAGGATAAGAAGTAGGGACAGTGCGCCTATTCGCGTTGCTTCTTTGGGTGGGCATCCCCGCGGCGTCTTTTGCCCAACTCACCATTACAGGGGCGGTCACCGATGAACGCGGCGAGCCGCTGCCGGGTGCCAGCATTGGCGTCGTTGGCACCACCATCGGCACCATCGCCGATGCCGACGGCCAGTTCGCCCTCGTCCTGCCGTTGCTGGAAGCGGAAACGCTGCTCGAAGCGCGGTTTGTGGGCTATCAATCCGCGCAACGCACCATTCGCCAAAACGACGGCTCGACGACCGTTGTTTTTCAGCTTGCCGTGGATGCCTTGCAATTGGACGAAATTGTCGTCACCGGCCTTTCCGCGGCCACCAGCAGAAAGCAACTGGGCCATGCCATTTCCACCGTTAGCGCCCGGCAGTTGGCAACGGCTGGCACCCTCGGCCCTCGACAAAGCCCTAAGCGGCAAATTGGCCGGTGCGCTCGTGCAGCAAAATTCGGGCAATCCGGCCGGCGGCGCGACCGTCCGCTTGCGCGGCACCAGTACAGTGCTGGGCGACGCCGACCCGCTCTACGTGGTAGATGGCGTCGTTGTCAACAACAGTTCGCCCGAACTCATCCGCCTCGGCGACCTCAACCCCAACGACGTAGAGCACGTCGAGGTCGTCAAAGGCGCGGCGGCCGCTGCCCTGTACGGCTCGCGTGCCAACAACGGCGTCGTGCAGATCTTTACC
>JAGWBY010000080.1:0-4957 GCA_021295675.1 Candidatus Latescibacterota bacterium
TAAGGGAGTGGCTGAAATCGCGCTGCTGCTGGTTATGTGGGGGTCTGGAATCATTGACGAGGTGGTTTTCTCATTCTTGGTGCTGGTCATGTTCTGCTACATCCTGTTCATGCCGGCGGTGATCAACTTCGCGGTGAGCCGGGCCAGCCGCAGGACCGACCTGCCAGAGCAACTTGACGACATTCCGTTGGGAATAGTTCGCTTCGCGCTGGAAGACATCAAGATTGATGACATTCTGGACCGCTCGCAGCGACATCCTGCGTCTTCGGTCACAGTGCGCGATTTCACGGAGCAGTGGATCGTTCCGCACCAGCCCCACTACGTCGTGGCAGATAAGGAAGCGCTGGTCGGGATCGTGTCTCTGGAGATGCTCCGCTACCTGCCTAAGGACGCTTGGGGCAAGACCCAGCTCGACGCTGTGGTACGCCGCGAAACTCCATTGGCTTGGCCTGATGAGCAAGTCGAGGACGTGCTGCACCGTATGTCAGAGAGTTCTCTTTCCGTCATGCCCGTCGTGGAAAGGGATTCGGAAAAGTTTTTGGGCGCGGTCACCAACAGCGACATCATCCAGCTCATGACCATGGAGACTATGGGCGAGAGCAGACCGCCGCACCGATCGGTCAAGACGCGGTCTCGACAAAATCATTAAGGCGACGGAAAGGAAAAAATATGAAAATCACGGATCTCAAATGCGCGGTCATCGGCAACAACCCGGTCGTGCGCATCAATACCGACGAGGGCATTTACGGCCTCGGGGAAGTCGAGGCGAGCAAGTCCTACCTCAAGCCCCACGTGCTGTTTTACAAAGACCGCATCCTCGGGCAAGACCCGACCGATGTCGAGCGGGTGATGCTCAATATCCGCCGCTTGGGCAGCTTCAAGCCTTGGGGCAGTGCGGTCAGCGCGATTGAAATGGCGCTGTGGGATATTGCCGGCAAGGCCGCGGGCGTGCCGGTGTACAAGCTGCTCGGCGGCAAAGTTCGCGACCAAGTGCGGGTGTACAATGGCGCGGTGCGCTTCCCCATGGCACCCGCCCGCTCGCCCGCGGAGGGTGGTCGCCCGCCCGAGGACTATGCGGACAACATGCAGCGCATGATAGACACGCCGCAGAAGTTCAGCATCATCAAACAGGGCCTCGCCTTCCACGGCGGGCGGATCACCGAGTCGCCCGAATATTTCTACGGCACGCACCAAGCCGGTCCGTCTCACGCCAATCGCGGCCCTTTGAGCGAACGCGGTCTCAACTACATCGTCGATTGCATCCGCGCGATGAAGGAAGTATGCGGCGACGAGGTTGGCTTGGCGCTGGACTTGGGCCCGGGTTTTCTGGTGCCGGATGCGCGCCGTCTCGCCCAAGCGGTCGAAGACCTCAACGTGGCGTGGCTGGAGGACATGCTGACCGGCGATTACGTGCCCTACGTGTCGGCAGATCACTACCGCGAGGTCACGCAGAGTACCTCGACGCCGATCCACACCGGCGAGCAGATCTACTTGCGGCACAATTTTCAAGACCTGATTGAGAAGCGCGCCGTGGATGTCATCGGCCCGGATCCCTGCGATATCGGCGGGATCGCCGAACTCAAATGGGTGGCTGAATACGCGGATATGCACGGCATCCTCATGGCTCCTCACGGTGTGCTCGACGGCCTGTTGGGTTTGGCGGCCTTGGTGCAGGTCGCGGCGACGCTGCCGCAAAACTACATTGCCTTTGAATATCCAACCGGCCAGCCCGAGTGGTGGTACGACATTGTCACGGGCTTGCCCGATCCGATTGTGGTCGATAGCCACATCGCCGTTTGGGACGCGCCTGGGATGGGCGTCGATTTAATCGCCGAAGAAGCGCGGCGCTATTTGCGCGAGGAAGACGCTGATTTCTTCGACTGATAGAGATAGAAGAGAAAGGAAAGGTATGCGCGCGGCCCAACTAGTCGCCCCGCGTCAGTGGGAGATTATCGAGACGGACAAGCCCGAGCCGGTTGGCGATCGGATGCTGGTGAAAATGGAGCGGGTTGCGGTCTGCGGCAGCGATAAGCCGCCGTTTTGCGGCCCCCACAAGCGGTATCCGCAGCCGCCCGGAGCTACTGGGCACGAAGGTATGGGCGTGGTCGAAGTCTGCCCGTCGGGGCGCTATCGCGAGGGGGAACGGGTGCTGTTGTGGGGCTTTGACCGCGGGCTTTTTCAGGAATACGTCTTGGCCAAGGACGACGGCGGCTGCATCCGCCTGCCCGGCGATCTACCCGAGGAAAAGGTGCTGATGAGCCAGCTTTTGGGCACGGTGATCCACAGCTTCTACAAGCTGGGCAATATCATTGATCGCGATGTGGTGGTGATCGGCCAAGGGCCGGTGGGGCTGTTGTTCAACGCAGTGCTGCGCAACTTAGGCGCGCGGCGCCTCATGGCGATTGATCCGCTGCCGTACCGCTTGGAGGTGGGCCGCCAGATGGGGGCCACGCACGCGATTTGCTCGGCATCCCAAGACCCGGTTGCCGCAGTCGCCGAAATCACCGGCGGTGCTATGGCCGGTCTCGCAGTCGAGGCCGTGGGTGTGGCCGAGACCCTTGGCCTCGTGCCGGACCTCTGTTGCCGCAACGCCGAGGTGATCTGCTTTGGCGTCCCGGACAAGGCCCACGTCGAAGGCTTGATGACGGTCAGGATGTTGGACCTGTTGCGCCAGGAACTGCGCTTGATTTTCTCAATCGGCCCCAACCCTGACCGTGACTACCGGCCGGCGCTCGATTGGATCGTCCAAGGGCGCATCGACGTGGCTCCAATCGTCAGCCACGTCTTGCCCTTTGCCGAGATCCAGCACGCCTTTGCCATGGCCTTTGACGATCCCGAGCCGCACCGAGCACTGAAGGTCGTGCTCAAATTCCCCTGACTC
The DNA here is from genome assembly GCA_021295675.1 of Candidatus Latescibacterota bacterium. The sequence goes on from JAGWBY010000080.1 coordinate 2,882, forward strand.
TGAGCTAGAAGGCAGCCAATCATGCGAGTTACTCAAATCGAAGTCCACGAGATCGCGCTGGCCTACCACGATTGGATCGCCTACCCGCTCAACCACTACTACGGCCCCGCGCGCCGCACGATCTACATCGCCCACACCGACGACGGCCGGATTGGCCTCGGCGAGAGCGGGGGCACCGAGCCGCAGGAGACCATCGACCAGTACATCGGCAGCAACCCCTTTGACTGGATCGGTGACGAGACTTCGCTGGGGTTGGGCACTGCCATGTACGACCTGATGGGGCAGGCCGCGGGCGTCCCCGTCTATAAGCTCTTCGGCCAGAAGTATCGGTCGTTTGTGCCCGTGGGTGCTTGGACGGTATCGACCCATCCCGAGCACATGGCCGAGGCCGTAACTCGCTACGCGGCGCAGGGCTACACTTGGTTGAAGTACCACCTCTCGCCCTTTGAAAACGTCTTCGACCAGACCGAGGCCATGCAGGCGGTCGCGCCGCCCGGCTTTAAAATCCACTACGACTTTACCATGCACGGCACGGACGACCACATGCCCGAACTGGTGGAGAAACTAGCCGCATATCCGGTTGCCGGTTGCTTTGAGGACCCGTTGCCGCCTGGGGACATCGAGGGCTACATCGACCTGCGCAAGCGAGCCAAGCGGCCCATCGTCTTGCACCACTTCCCGCTGGGAGCCACCTATGAGGTGCTGATGGAGCCGGCCGATATCTACATGCTCGGGCACGCAAAAATCGGCGACGCCATGCGCCGCGCCGGTTTGTTTGCCGCGGCGGGCAAGCCCTTTATGCTGCAAAACGTCGGCGGTGCCATCACCCGCGCCATGGTCGTGCACATGATGGCCGCTGCGCCTACGGCCACCTTCCACTGCCACAACGATTACGAGGTCTGGCAAAGCGACGTGGTGGAAGAGCGGCTGGACCCGGTCAATGGCTTGGTGCAGGTGCCGGAAAAACCGGGGCTGGGGCTGACTTTGGACCGGGAAGAATTGGAGCGGCTGAAAGCGCTAGAACTGCCTGCACAGGACAAGTGGATCATCAAATCGCGCTTCAAAAACGGCACCCGCATGTACAACATCGCCGACCCGGCCAACTCGATTTTCACCTGATGCCCATGAGCTATGCCGCGCCCATCGAGACGGAGTATTGGGACGACGACGGGACGGAGGAGTACCGGGCGATATTCAGCCGGATCGAACGCGAGGGGATCGTGCTGGAGCGTTGAGATTACTCCTGCTCGCGGTCGAATTTGAGCGACGCCGAGTTCATGCAGTAGCGTAGGCCAGTCGGCTGGGGGCCGTCGGGGAAGACGTGGCCGAGGTGGGCGTCGCACTGGCTACACAGCACCTCGGTGCGCACCATGCCGTGGCTGGCGTCGCGTTCCTCGGCGACCTTGTCCTCGGCGATGGGCTGCCAGAAGCTAGGCCAACCAGACCGCGAATCGTACTTGGTCGCCGAACTGAACAGCTCGCTGCCGCAGCAGACGCAGCGATAGACGCCCTGCTCCTTGTTGTCGCAGAGTTCGCCGGTGAAAGCGCGCTCAGTGCCCTTCTGCCGGGTTACGTGGTACTGCTCTTCGGTGAGTTCCTGCCGCCACTCGGCTTCGCTTTTGACGATTTTTTCTTTCTCTTGGGTCAGTTCCTAATCAGATAATTCGGCGTATTGCCCGCCGAAGAAGATCAGCGGCGCGCCGCTGTCCACCTCGCCGGCGAGGCATTCGCCGATGAACATGTCGTGGTCGCCCGCGGCGGTGATTTCTACCAGCTTGCAGTCCACATAGGCCAAGGCATCGGCCAAAATCGGCGCGCCGGTCTGGGCCACTTTGGTCGCCAGATCCGCAAAGTCTTTGGGGCCGCGCTGGGCAAAGCGCACGGAGAGGTCCTCCTGCTCTCGCTTGAGGATGTTGATGGCAAAGCCCTCGGCTTTTTGCAACAGGCCGTGCATGGACGCGCTTTTGTCAACCGAGACCACCACCAGCGGCGGCGACAGCGACAGCGACATGACCGCGTTGGCCGTCATGCCCCAAAGTTGGCCGTCGCAGGAGGTGGTCACCACGGTGACGCCGG
>JAGWBY010000080.1:5073-26519 GCA_021295675.1 Candidatus Latescibacterota bacterium
GCTGGACGCTCAGGGCGCTTTCGACCATCTGCGGAATGTCGGCGGCGCTTATCCCGGCCGCGCTCAGCGAGCCGTAGGGGGTGTGCTGCCGCCGCAGCCCGTCGATCCACTCCGCAGCCAGTTCGACTCCTTCCTCGCGACTCTTGCCGCCTAGCGCCAGTCCGGTTGCTCCGGCGGCAAAGTAATACTTGTCGGCCACAGCCGGGGCGTTGTGCCGCATCACCCCGGGCAAGACGAGGGCCACGGCCGCGCCGTGCGGCACGGGTGCGCCGCGCTCAAAGGAGACTTTTTCGATCCCGTAGCCGAGCGCGTGGCCGGCCCCGGTGTTGATGGGGCTCAACAGCAGTCCAGCGAGCAGGGCACAGCGCGCCATTTGGTAGCGCGCGTCTGGATCGCCGTGGACTACGGCTTGCACGTACGCCGGGCAGCCTGCGGTCAGGGCAGCTCGCGCTACGGCGTCGCCGATGGCATTGCTCTTGGTGGAAGCCGTGCATTCGAGGGCGTGTCCGAGGGCGTCCAAGCCGGTGATCGCGGTCAGTACCGGCGGCAGGTCTTGGTGTAAACGCGGGTCCACCAGCGCGGCCTTGGGTTGTAAGTAGCTGCTGTAAACGGCCTTCTTGCCGGTCGCGTCGGCGATTACGGCCACCCGGCTGACCTCACTGCCCGTGCCCGCGGTGGTTGGGATGCCGACGAGTGGGGTCAGCGGCGGTTTTGCGTACAGGTCGAAGCCAAAGTAATCGGCCACGGAGCCGCCATTTGCCGCGGTGCAGAGCGCGGATTTGGCCGTGTCCATGGTGCTGCCTCCGCCCAAGGCAACGGCCACGTCGAAATCCGCAGCCGCCAGTGCGTGTGCGCAGGCATCGACGCTTTGCACGGAGGGGTTGGGCGCGATCTCGCTGTACGCGCCTACCACGTCTAAATCGCCGAGGGCTTGGCGGACTAGAGCGACGAGTGGGGCGATGCCTGGATCGTGGATGAGCAGCACCCGGCCCGCGCCGAGGCGGACGCACTCGTCGGCTAGCTGCGACAGAGCACCCGCCCCGAATACGACCCGCCGGTCGTGGAATTCGAACATTTCTGCTAGCGCTGCACGCCGACTTTCTGCGGCAAAATAGGCGCTATCCGATAGCAGGTCCTCGTTGATCTGCACACTACCCATTGCGGCCTTCCTCCTATATTGACGCGGTGAATCGAGTCTTGTTTCGCGCGGGGGATTTGTGCAATATATACACGAAGTCGCAGCACTACAAAAACGGAGCTACCATGACGCAAGACGCCACCCAGACCTACGCCGAGCAGGGCTTTCTCACGGGCATCGACCTGTTCAGCGCCAGCGAGATCGATCACTTCCGCGCCTGTTTCGACGAACTGGAAGCCCGCGAGGGCCGGGAAAAGTGCCAGATCGGCCTGCAAGCCCGCCACTTAGACGAGGAATTCATCTGGCAGATGGCCACGGATTCGCGCGTCCTCGACGCCATGCAGGAGGTCATGGGTGCGGACATTATGCTGCTCTCGACGCACTTTTTTTGCAAATACCCCGACCCGGAGGCCAAGCACTTTGTGGCTTGGCACCAGGACGTCACCTACTGGGGCTTAGAGCCGCCCGAGGCCCACACCGCTTGGGTAGCCGTGGATGCCAGCGATGTGGAAAACGGCTGCATGCGGGTCATCCCCGGCTCGCACAAAAACGGCATTGCCACGCATGGCGAGTCGGACAGAGCCGGCAACCTGCTCAGCATCAATCAGGAGATCCCCGACGAGCTCGTCGATGATAGCCACGCCGTCGATCTAGTGCTCGCACCGGGCCAGATGTCCATCCACGACGGCCAGATATTCCACGCCAGCAACCCCAATACCTCTAATCGCCGCCGCTGTGGGCTGACGCTGCGCTATATAGCTCCGCACGTCGCGCAGGTCGAGCTCAACTCGCTGGGCAACAAGTATCCGACCACCTTGGTGCGCGGCGAGGACCGCTACGGCAATTTTCCCGAGCAGCACGTGCCCTTCGCCTCTGCTGCTCGATAATTATACAGTCCGCCACACATAAGGAGACACAATGGCCCAGTACGACCGGATGGCCGTTCTCAACGCCATCTACGACACGGGTATCGTAAACCACTATCCACATTGTCGAAGCCTGCGCCCGAGGGGGTGCTCGCTGCGCTGAATTTACCAATCGCGGCGATTTGGCTTACCACGTCTTCACCGAGACCGTGCGCCACGTGATGGCCGAGAAAATCGACATCATCATGGGCGTTGGCTCGATCTGCGACGCGCCCACCGCGGCTCTTTACATTGCTAACGGCGCGAATTTCGTCGTCGGCCCCTTGCTCAACGAGGAGGTCGCCCGCTTGTGCAATCGCCGCAAGATTGCCTATTCGCCTGGCTGCGGCTCGGTCAGCGAGATCGGTCAAGCCGAAGAGCTAGGCGTTGAGATCGTCAAGGTATTCCCCGGCAGCGAAGTCGGCGGTCCGTCCTTCGTCAAATCCGTGCTCGGCCCCTGTCCTTGGACTCGGATCATGCCCACCGGCGGCGTCGATGCCACCCGCGAGAGCTTGGAGGCGTGGTTTGAGGCTGGCGTTGCGGCCGTTGGCGCTGGCTCCAAGCTGATTACCAAGGAACTCGTCGCCGCCAAAGACTGGGATGGATTGGAGGCCAAGGTGCGCCAGAGCGTCGATTGGATTCGAGAAATCCGCGCTGAGATGGCGAGCTAGTCCAGCGGTTCGGTTTACCTAATCATGGCCTTGACGCAAGCGCAAAAAAGCCACTTTGAGGAACAGGGCTACTTGCCTCATCACCGGATTCTCTCCGACGACGAATTGCAGGCCCTGCGCCAGCGCAGCGAGGAAATTGCCCGAGGCCAAGCCGACCACGTGCCGCCGCGCTACGTCCAGTTGGAAGCCGCCTTCCGCGAGGAAGAGGATGCCGAGGTGGACCGCCTCGATCAGGTGCGCAAAATGACTCACCTGTGCTATTTCGATCCCCTCTTTGAGGCCGTGGCCCGCAAGACGGAGATCGTCGATGTCATCGAGGACTTGCTCGGTCCCAATATCAAACTCTACTGCGATCAGTTGATGATGAAGGCGCGCTATCACGGCACGGTTACCGACTGGCATCAGGATTCCGTGGCGTGGCCGCAGTTTGCGCCGCAAGACCACGTCTCCTGTTGGGTCGCCCTCGACGACGCCACCGTGGAAAATGGCTGCATGACCGTGCTGCCGGGCAGCCATAAATGGGGCCCCATCAATCCGGCGCACAAAGCCCGCTTTTTGGCAAATTCTCTGATCCCCGAGCCTGTACCAGTGGAATTGCCGGCCGGCTCCTGCTTGTTCCACCACGGCCTCAACTTCCACCGCACGGGTGCCAATCCCACGCCCAACCGGCGGCGCGGTCTTGCCCTGCACTACCTCCGCTCGGAGACCATGTACCTCGGCGCTGGAAGCGAGGAACAGCGCCTAATGACCGAGTGCGAAAAGCCGCGCGGTGAATTTCGCTTTATGTTGATCAGGGGACGCGAATTCGACGGGCGGGTGTAGCTGTGGCTCTATTCCTCCTAGACGGTTGGCGACAAGCCGCTATTTGCTGGAGGTAGCTCCGACGAAGTTGAATCCGCGAAGTGCTGGCAGTCGAGCGCTATATCACAGCTTAGATCCTGACGTATGCTGACCAAACTTATCATCCGCAACTTCAAACGCTTCGGCGAGGTCGAGATCGAACTCGGGAGTCCGGTGGTCTTCATCGGCCCTAACAACTCCGGGAAGACCTCGGCCATGCAGGCGCTCGCCCTTTGGGACATTGGTCTCAAGCGCTGGAACGAGAAGCGATCCGGGAAGAGCACGCCCGAGAAGCGCCCCGGCGTGACCGTCAACCGCCGCGACCTCGTAGCCATTCCGATTCCAGACGCGAACCTCCTGTGGCGCGGTCTGTACGTACGAGACGTACGCAGAGTCAACGGCCAGCAGCGGACCAGCAACATTCGCATCGATCTCATCGTCGAAGGTGTGACCAATGACCAAAGCTGGACGTGTGGACTAGAGTTCGACTACGCCAACGACGAATCCTTCTACTGCCGGCCGCTTCGCCGGTCCGACGGCAAGACCCCCGACCGCATGCCAGTGCCGGACGCAGCGGGAAATATCCAGATCGCTTTCCTGCCGCCGATGTCCGGGCTTGCGGCTACGGAAACACGTCTCGATGATGGTGCCGTCAATGTTCGGATCGGGGAAGGACGTACCGCCGAAGTGTTGCGCAACCTCTGCTTTCGGATTTGCGAAGGACAGCCGTCCTTATGGAACAAACTCGTTAAGCAGATTGAGGGCCTGTTCGGGTCGAAACTCCGTTCGCCGCGCTACATTCCCGAACGCGGTGAGATAGCAATGACCTATCACGAACAGGGTGCTGAACTCGATTTGTCGTCCGCCGGGCGCGGTCTGCAGCAGACGCTGCTCCTACTTGCATATATGTACGCGAATCCCGGGACCGTCTTGCTCCTAGACGAACCTGACGCGCACCTAGAGATACTTCGCCAGCGCCAGATATACCGCCTGCTCACCGATGTGGCGCGTGCCAGCGGCAGCCAGATTATCGCCGCCAGCCACTCCGAAGTGCTGCTCAACGAAGCCGCGGACCGGGACTTGGTCGTTGCCTTCGTCGGCCAGCCGCACCGTATCAACGACCGCGGCAGTCAGGTACTGAAGGCGCTCAGGGAGATCGGGTTCGACCAGTATTACCAAGCGGAACAGACCGGCTGGGTGCTCTATCTAGAGGGTTCAACGGATCTAGCGATAATGCAAGCTTTTGCTAGACGGCTCAGACACGAACGTGCGATCCAGGTGCTTGAGCGGCCATTCGTGAAATACGTGGGGAATCAACTCACAGCAGTTCAGAACCACTACTACGGCCTGCGGGAAGCTCTTCCCGCGCTTCGCGGAGTCGTCCTTTTTGATCGCCTCGAATCAGGGCCACTCGATATCTCCCCGGTCGAATGTCTGATCTGGAAACACCGAGAGATTGAGAACTATGTCTGCTCGTGGGCCACACTCGAAGAGTACGCGTCTGCATCGGCGTCGGCGTCGGCGTCGGAGGATGCTGCGTCGGGACCACTGTTCGCGGTGGCCGAAGTAGAGAAGCGTCAGAACGCGATGGGCCAAGCTATAGGGGAAGTAGAGTCTGCCTTAAAGACGCTTGGCAAGGGGTCTCCTTGGAGTGCCGACATCAAAGCCAGCGATGATTTTCTGGTCCCGCTCTTCAAGTCCTACTTCGAGACGCTTGGCCTACCCAACCTGATGGCCAAGAAAAATTTCTACGAGTTGGCCGAGCACGTCCCCGACAGCGAAATTGATCCCGAGATTAGCGAGAAACTGGACGCGATCGTGCGGGTCGCGGAAAGCGCGACGCCTGCGGGAGACTAGGACTGATCCTCGACGCTCTCCGTCTCTCCAACTTCAAGGCCTGCGAACTGCATGGAGGATTTAACATCCCGAGAGAATTTTGTCGTTTTATTTTTAGCAGAAATCAGCGATATTCAACCCCTGTTGTTTGGTAGATCGGAAAGCAGTGTGGTGATTGCGAGAGGCTTGGCGATTGGCTATAGTATAAAACCGCTGAAGTAAGACCTGCTCGATCAAAGGAGGGAGATCGATATGCTTGGAAAGTCGAGTGGCGGCTTATTGCGGGTGGGCGGATTTATTGTGGCCTGCGGTCTCCTAATGGGGGCGACCGGGGCCTATGCCGCGAGCGGCGAAGAACTGCAATTCATCCTCAACACCTTCTCGTTTCTCGTTTGGGGCGTGCTCATAATGTGGATGTGCGCGGGCTTTACCATGCAACGCCTCCATGATCTGCCTCAAGAACATTGGGCTTTATTCAATTGCTGGGATCACTTATTACTTGGTCGGCTACAACCTCATGTACGTCGATGTGCAGGAAGGCTGGATCGGCACGCTCAAGTTTTTATACGGGCCTTCGGACAATGAGCTCAAGCTGTTGTCCGGTGAGGCCGCGGCCGCGGCAGAGGTGACAAAGGCCGGCCATGCCACTATGTCGGACTGGTTTTTCCAGATGGTCTTTGTGGCGACAACCGCTTCTATTGTATCGGGCACGCTAGCCGAGCGAGTGAAGCTGTGGGCGTTTCTCGCTTTTACGGCCGTGTTGACCATAATTATCTATCCCATCGTCGGGGCTTGGACTTGGGGCGGCGGCTGGCTCAGTGCCATGGGGTTTCAGGATTTCGCCGGCTCTACCATCGTGCATTCGACCGGAGGTTGGGCCGCGCTCGCCGGAGCGCTCGTCGTTGGGGCGCGGCACGGGAAATTTCGCGCCGACGGCAGCGTCAAGGTCACGGCGCCTTCCAACATCCCCGCCGTGACCTTGGGCGTCTTCTGTGGCTCGGGTGGTTCGGCTTCAACGGCGGCTCGCAACTCGCCATGTCGAGCGTGGTCGATGCCGTCGCCATGAGCCATGTGCTCGTGAATACCAACCTTGCGGCAGCAGCCGGCGTCGTAGCTGCTCTCATCGTATCGCGGCCGATCTTAGGACGCATCGATCTGCTCGGTGTCCTCAACGGCGCGCTCGGCGGCCTCGTCTCCATTACGGCCGGGCCAGATATCGTCGATCACCACTGGGCGCTCGTAATTGGTGCCGTGGGCGGCGTGGTGTGCGTCGGCGCGATGAGGTTGTTGGAGATCGTCAAGTTAGACGACGTTGTAGGTGCGATTCCGGCCCACTTGTTCGCCGGCGTCTGGGGGACCTTGGCGGTCTGCATTGCAGCCGGTGGTAACTTCGGCGTCCAGCTCATTGGGGTGTTGGCGGTGGGCGCGTTCGCGTTTGCGGCTTCGTGGCTCGCGTGGTTTGTTCTAGACAAGACAATGGGGGTGCGGGTGTCGCAAATGGTTGAAGAACTCGGCCAGGATACCGCAGAGCTCGGAATCGAAGCGTAGGACGATGTTGACGTAGTTCAAGGCAATTCTTAAATCAGATAAAAACGGTGCATACCATTTAGAAAGGTAGGAGATCAAGTGAACACCGAACGAAAAGACGGCGTATTAATCGCCAAGCCCGAAGGCCGCATTGACGGGGTCAATGCCCGCGACTTCCACGATGCCCTAAGCGCAGCAATCGGCGCGGACAGCAACCCGGTGCTCGTCGATTTGACGGCCATCAACTACATCAGCAGCGCGGGTTTGCGGACGTTTCTGCTAATCGCCAAAACGCTCCAGCAGCGCAGCGCTCAGTTCGCGCTGTGCTCGCTTTCGGAGCCGATAAGGGAAATTTTCGAAATCAGCGGTTTTGACAAGATCATTGCGATCCACGCCTCCGAAGAAGAGGCACTCGACGCACTGTCGTAATTAAACTGAAGAGGGCGTTGTGGTCGCGTCTGAATCGGCTGAGTCTGATTGCAAGGACGCCGACCGCTCCGTGGGCAGTTCGATGGTCATCTCGGTAAATTCGCCAGGCTCGGAGTGGACCTTGATGGTGCCCCCGTGTTCGCGCACGATGTCGTTGGACAGCGCGAGCCCGAGCCCGGTTCCCTGATCGGTCGGCTTCGTCGTAAAGAATGGGTTGAAGATCTTGTCGACGACATCCGGTGGGATCCCGTTCCCATTGTCGCGGATGCGGACTTCGACTTGATCGGGTGTTCGCTGGCTGCTGATCCAGAGCGTGGGAACGTAGTCGGATGTCGTCTCTGGAGCGTTCCGTTTCTCGTTGGTGGCGTAGCAGGCATTGCTCACCATGTTCAGAAAGACGCGGGCCAAATCCTGCGGGACCACGTCTAACTCCCCTACCTCCTCGTCTAACTCCTCCTTGATGTCAAGCTGAAAATCCGCATTGGTCGCTCGGGCGCTGTGGAAAGCGAGACGGGCGTGTTCTTCGAGCAGGGCGTTGATATCCGTGGCCCGTGCTTCGCCCGACCCGCGACCCATCTGCAGCATATCGCGGACAATGCGATTGGCGCGGTCGCCGTGTTGGCGGATGCGCCCGAGATTGTCGGTCAAGTCGCCGTTGATCTCGTTGATTAGCTCGCGCTGCTCGTCTTTTATCTGTATGCCTTCTTCCTCTAGTACCTCTTGCAATTCCTCCAACAGTTCCTCCGAGACTTCCGCGAAGTTCTTGACGAAGTTCAAGGGATTCTGGATTTCGTGCGCCACGCCCGCGGTGAGCTCACCCAAGGCGGCTAGTTTTTCACGCATGACGATCTGATCTTGTGCTAGCTGCAGATCTTCGAGCACCTTTTCGAGCGTGGCATTTTTCTCTTCCAAGTCGGCGGCTAGCTTTTCCACCAAGTTGAGCCGCTGGGCCTCCAACGAGTTATGGCGGAAGATTTCGAGGGCTGCGGCCATGTCGGCGACCTCGTCGCGCCCGGGCATCTCGATCTTCGCCTCTAGATCGCCTTCTGCCATCCGGCGCATGCGGTTCGACAGAAATTCGAGGCGGCGCAGTAACACCCGGCCGACCAATAGCCAAGCGATCAGGATCGCTCCGGCGATGCCGACCGCGTTAATAGCGAGCAGGAGCTTGCGGCCGGTAAAGATGGCTTGGGTGGAGGTTTGCGTGGCCTCCTGCGCACTTGCTTGGGCTGTATTCACTAAGCCCTCGACCTCGGCGACTAGTTCAATGGACAAATCGCGGTTGCGGTCGAGCAGTGTTCGTTGTTGTTCGACGAGCTGGAGTTCCGAGGCGCGCAGAGCGAAGATCTTTTCGTCCCCGCGACCCAAGTCAAACAGGCGGTCAAAGGTCTGGTCGAGCGTGCTGTGCAAGGGGCCTGAGCCGAGCGCGGTGAGTTTTCGTTCGATGCCGCCGACTGTGGAGTCGAAGCGCTCCTGTAAAGGCTCTAGCAGGCGCGCGTCCGACAGGTTGAAGGCATTGGCCAGCAGGCGCGTGGCCGTAGTGGTCCCTTCCTGCAACTCGGCTAGATCGCGATAGAGAGAAAGTTCGGCCTCTGAGTGCGGGCGGTTCGCCGAGGATGCGGTAGCCGGTCATTGCGTAGAATAGTTGATCGTCGATGGCCGGAGTCAAGATGCCGATCAGTTCGTTTTGCAGTGCTTCTAGGTTGTTGTACAATGCGCGGCTGCGCGCGTTGAGTTCAAAGCGCTTGGCTACCGAAGCTTCAATCGCGTTGATGTTGGCGATGAGGGTGTCGCCGCGGGCGCGAATCCGCGCGAAGCGTTCCTCGGCTGCGCCCTGCTCGGTCAGGGCCGACAATTGCTTTTTAAAGTCATCCCGCTCGGCTGCGACTTTGGTGGTGACCTCGGCAAAGGCCATCTGCGTCTCGGCGGCGACCAAGCGCGGGGCTGCCGCGGCGAGGGTGCCGCTTTGCTGGGCGACCGCAAAAGCGGTGGCTATTTCTGGGACGGCCCGCTCGTTTACTTGCCTTTGGGCATCGCCGACTTGGTCGAAGGAAAACCAGGCCACCAAGCTCGCGACCATAGTGAGGACTACGGCCGTGCCGATGCCCATGTAGAGATGAAAGGCGATGCGATGACGGGCGGCGAGCAGGCGTTTCAGGAGGGAGATCATGGCTGCGTCGCGCTCTTCAAGGAGCGGATGGGGCGGTATTGGCCGTCGCTGTCGATCACGGTGAGAAAGACCGCGTCCGAACCTTGATTGTCTCCATCCCCATAGCGGAGTTCAAACCCCTCTAGGTCGATGACATCGGAGCGGCGCAAGTTGTCTAATAGGCAGGCGCGGCTGACTGTTCGCCCGCAGCCGGTGAGGGCGGCGATGGCCAAGCGGCCGGCTAAGTAGCCCTCGAACGAGACAAAGCTAGGCTCGGCTCTCGGGGCATAGGCTGTGAGGGCATGGCGGTACGAGCCGACGATGGCCGGCTTGGTGGCCGTTGGGAAGGGCACGACCTGTGAGACTAAAACCCCAGTGCCGGCGGGGCCGAGTTTCCGCGCCAATGCTTTGCTGCCCACGAATGAGATGGTCGCAAAAATGGGGTTGAAATTCGTCGTTTGCGCCCAGGCGATCAGGGTTGCGACCGGCTGATAGGTCCCGACCAAGATCACGGCTTGGGGGTTGCCGCTGCGCAGGTCGAGCAGGGCTGTCTTTACCGCCTTGGTGTTGCGCGGATACACGCCGACCGCCACAAGCGATAGCTGGCGGCGCTCTAGCGCGCGGTGCACGCCGCGAAATCCCTCCCGGCCGAAGGAGTCGTCTTGGTACATGATGGCAATGCGCTTGATGCCCAAGTCTTCAGTCAGGCGGGCGACGATTTCTTCGGTTTCCTGATAGTAGGAGGCGCGCAGGTTGACCACGCCGCGCCACTTGGGATCGCGGAGAAAGTTACTGCCCGTGAAGGGAGCGATGTAGGGGACGCCAGCGTCCTCGGCAATGGGAACAGTTGCGCGCGAGGTTGGGGTGCCGACGGCGCCGATCAGCGCGAAGACCTGCTCGCCTTCGATCAACTGGCGGGTGTTGTCGATGGCGGCTTCCGGCTCGTACCCGTCGTCGAGCGACACCAATTCGAGTCGTCGCCCGTGGACCCCGCCCTGCTCATTCACCTCGCGGAAGGCCGCCTGCATCCCGAGCCGCATGTTCCGGCCCAACTCTTGGGCTGGCCCGCTAAAGGCGGCGGATTGGCCGAAGAGGATACTCCGATCGGAGACGCCGGGCTGTTCCTCGCCGAGCGCAGCACCCGCAATCAGCAGCGCGGTCGCGCATCGAGCAAGCGCGTTGCTCAACTATCCCTCCGCTTGACCAAGGTCAGGCAGTTCTTGTCTTGCTGTCGCTGGTAGTGGACCTCGTCCATGCCGAGGCCGCCCACGGTGCGGTCCTCAACCTCGGCGTCCAAGTCTGGCTCTGGAGCATCGAGGAGCGGATCGAAGGCATGTCCGTCGTCCTCGATCTCGATGGTGATCACCTCGTCCTCTGAGGAGATGACGATCTTGATTTCGTGAGTTTGGTCGTCGTCGTGCCCGTAGTTGACGATGTTGACCCCCAATTCCTCAACGGCTAGCCCAATCTGAAAGGTGACGTCTGGCGACCAGTTTTCTTCCTCCGCTAGTTCCTCGATAGCGGCGTTGACCTTGTGCAGCTCGTCTAGTTCAGTCGCTATGAGCAGCGATCTTTGGGCGCTCATTGATCTGTCTCACTGCGGCGAAGCGTCAGGCAGGTGACGTCGTCAAATTGCGCGGCATCGCCGGCAAAGGCTTCGACCGCCGCAAAGACCGCCTCGTTGGTAGCGCGGGCGTCCATCGGTGTCCCGTTGGTGAAAACCTCGCACAGGCGCTCTAGCTCGAACTGGCCGCCTTGGTCGTTTTCAGCCTCGGTGACGCCGTCGGTGTACAAGACGACGCGGTCGCCGGGCTGCAGGAATATCGAGCTTTCTTCGTAGGCGAAATCTGGTACCACGCCGAGCGCCACTCCGCCGGTCGGCGGGATCACGGTCGAGCTGCCGTCGGCGTGGACCACCAGCGGCGTATTGTGCCCGCCATTGGCATAGGCCAACTCGCCGGTTTCTGGGTCGAAAGTCGCGTAAAAAACGGTCACGAACATGGCGGCGTCGTTTTCTTCTTGCAGCAGTTGGTTCACTTCGCTCAACACCTTGCCCGGCGCGTCGAGACCGATGGCCGCGCCCTTCAGCAGGGTGCGGCTCGACATCATAAACAGGGCCGCTGGCACGCCTTTGTCCGAGACATCGGCGACGACGAGGCCAATGCGGCCGTCTTCGAGGGACAAGACGTCGAAGAAGTCGCCGCCGACGTCGCGCGCGGGCTTCATGCTGCCGAAAATTTCAAAGCCCGACCCCGTGGGGAAACTGGTGGGCAAGATGGACTGCTGCATCTTGTTGGCCACGTTGAGTTCGTTTTGCAGGGCGACCAGTTTGTCGCGCGACTCCAGTGCCTCGCGCCACAGCTCTAGATGGCGCAAGGTGCGCTGGATGGTCACCTTCATGTCCTCGAAGTCGATGGGCTTGGTGATGAAGTCAAACGCGCCTCGGTTCATGGCCGTGCGGATGTTCTTCATGTCGCCGTATGCCGAGACGATGACCGAGCGGATGTTGGGGTCCACCTTGGGGATTTGCTCTAACAAGGTGAGCCCGTCCATCCGGGGCATGTTGATATCCGTGAGCACCATGTCGATGTCTTGCTCTTCGTTCAGCACCTCTAGGGCTTCAACGCCGTTTTGGGCAAACATAAAGCTGTACTGGCCCGAGCGAATCTCGCGGCGCATGCGCTGTCGCACTAGGTGCTCGAGATCTGGCTCGTCATCGACGACGAGGATCTTGGGTCGTAGTATTGCCATTTTTCTTTCCCCAAGTTTGGGTTAGCCTAACGCGGCGGTTAAACGGTTAATTGCCCGGCTCCACCACTACCTTCATAGCCTCTTCGCTGCCGGTAATGTCGAGGCCCTCGCGGATGTGGGACAGCGGCAGCCGATGCGTGATAAAGCGATCCAAGGGCGCGGTGGTGCGGCGCAAGAAAGATAGCGCGGTCTTGAACTGCATGGAAGGATACGCCCACATGCCGCGGATGTCCAGCGAATCTCCACTCCTCCTGGATCGGTGAAGTGCCCCACCTCCACGACGATGCCGCCCCGGCGCACCAAGTCGAGCGATTCCTTGAAGGCTATGGGCACGCCGGCTGTTTCAATGACGATGTCGGCCCCCACGCCTGCGGTCATGTCTTGGAGGGCTAGCTGCCGCTGCTCAGGGCTACCTTCCCCCATCGCGAGCACTTGATGAGCGCCCATGGCGCGGGCGAGTTCCAACCGGGCTGCGCTTAGGTCGCCGGCGATAATCAGGTCCGTGCCGATGTGGCTCAGCACTGCCACCACGAGCTGGCCGATGGGGCCGGCTCCGAGGACTAGCACGGATTTGTCGAGGCCCAGCCCTTCGCCGATGTGCGGGATGCCCGGACCCAAGGCGCGCTCTACGGCCCGGGTGGCCACGGCTGCTGGCTCGGTGAGTACAGCTCGTTCCGAGGGCAGATCGTCGGGGATCTTGAAGAGCCACGAATGGCCCGTTAGATGCAGGTATTCGGCAAAGCCGCCGCGCGGCATGGGCGCGAGATCGGCGGACACGAATCCGTACACAAAGCGGTTGGAGCACAAGGTGGGCCGCTGGGGCATGTGCAGGCAGTAGTAGCACCGCCCACAGGCCCGCGACGAGGGCGTCGTCGTTACGCGGTCGCCTATCGCAACGGGGCCGCCCACTATGGCCAAGCTATCGGCTGCGGCCGGGCCCATCTCCTCGATGGTGCCGACTAATTCGTGGCCGGGTATCACGGGAAACGGCAGGGCCATGTGGCCGGCGAACATGTGCTTGTCGCTGCCGCAGATGCCGGTGCGCTCGATTTTCAGTAGGACTTCGTCGTCGCCGATTTGGGGTTTGGGATATGAGCGCACGGCGATCTGGCCTGGGCCGGTCATAATCGCTGCCTGTATCTGACTCATGCTTTCTTCTCCTATGCGATTCTAATAGCCAATGCTGCGCAGGTACTGGCGGTTGATTTGCATCTTTTCGGTTTCGGGTCGCTCGGCTTCTCCGGGGCAGACCGTGACCCAGCCAGTGTATCCGGCCTCCTGCAACTCTGCCATAAATGCCGGATAGTCGCACATGGGGCCTTCGCCTAGCTCCACGGTCTGTCCGTCTTTGAAGTCGTGCAGATGCACGTACGCGATCCGCGCGGCGAAATCGCGCACGGCTTGGACTGGGTCGTAGCCCCAATGCACGGCGTGGGACATATCCATGCAGAGGCGGCACGCGTCTAGGCGACCCATGAAGCGGGTCCACTCTGCGGCGCTATCGACGAGGTGATTGATATGCGGATGAAATGTAACCACAACGCCCAATTTCGCGCCGTATGCGGCCAGATCTTCGTACGCGGCCGCCATCTGGTCTAGCTCCGCGTCTGTGGCGTTGCGGCCTTCGCGCCCCGGCCCTTTGGTCATAAAGGTTGCGACCCCGAGCTCGGCGGCAAATTCGATGCGCCGTTTGTTGATCTGTTGGCTCGGCCCGTCGAGGTCCAGTGCGACATTCGGCCCGCAGATGGCGGCCACTTCCACGCCAGATGACTCGCAGAGCCGGCGCACGCGCTGCGGCGTGCCCAACCAGTCGAGCGGTTGTCGCGCCTCCCAGCCATCCCAACCAAAAGTTCGCAGGGCTTCTAGCTCTTGCGCTAGGTTAGGTGCCCGCCAGAACAGGCCGCTATACGCCAATTTGTAGCTCATTTTCCTACGCCTAAAAAGTCCAAATTTACCCAACTGCCGAGACTGGGGCAATGGTCTGCCGCCGTTGTGAACGGAAATGTAAGTGAGATGTTACATGGGCAATGAAACGCAGCAGGATGAGTTGGGTTCACGCCCATTCAAATACCACGCCCAACGCTTCTTTGGGATTGTCGGCGAGCATGTCGTAGGTGGTTTGGCAATCGGCGGGGTTGGCGATGTGGGTAATTAGATCTTCGATGGGCAATTTGCCGGCGGCCATTAGGCGCAAGACCAGATCGCGGTCTCTGGTTTTGTTCCAGGGATAGTAGATGTGGTCATCGTCTGGGGTTTTGGGCTGATGCGCGCCGAGGATGGCGATTTCGCGCAGGTGAACCTCGGGCAAAAAGCTCACTTCGACGGTGCCGCGTGGAGATCCTAGCGCGACTAGACGGCCCCCTAGTCGCGGCAAGGTCAGGGCCATGGGATAGACGGCGGGGATGCCGGTTGCTTCGATGACTATATCGACGCCATCTCCCACGCAATGCTGGCGCACGGCTGCGGCGATATCGCCTGCGGTGTTGGGATTGATGCAAACATCCACGCCTCGATCTTTGGCTTTGCCCAAGCGGAACTCGTCCAGATCGATTGCAATGACCGGGAGGGCACCGGCCAATTGTGCAAAGGTCGCTGCCAATTGGCCGACAATGCCCATGCCGGTGATGGCAACGGCCTCGCCCAATTCGGGACGGCCAACCCGATGCCCGTGCAGGGCAATGGCGCACATGACCATGAATGCTGCGGATTTGGGCGGGACGGCGGCGGGTGCTTTGTGGAAATTGCCGGTCAGGACCGCGTGGCTGGCGTGGTTGCCTTGGCCAGCAATGCGGTCGCCGGGTCGTATTCCTTTGACATCTTTGCCGACTTCGAGCACCACGCCTGTGTTGCAATAGCCGGTGGAGCGCGGAAATGTTTTTGCACTCGCTGGCTCGCCGCCGTGTGCGTAGCCGTAGATTTCTGTGCCGACGCTTACGGCGGTGTAATCGTTTTGCACCAAAATGCCGTGGTCGGGCACGCGCGGCAGTTCAAAGTCCGCCAATTCGATCCGCCGGATGTCTGTGCAAATTAATCGCTGTGATTTCATGGCCGTCTCAACTCTCAGCAGTGATCGGTGAATCGGCGTTGGTCTTTGTGCCGCAGGTGGTGCATGTCGAATTCTGGCGATTCGTTTGCCGCGATTGAATCGAGGAAGTCGAGGGCCACGCGAATGGACTCGAGCAGGTGTTCTGCCATACCTCGGGTGAGGTTGCTTTTGACGACAATGCGGAACATGCACGATTCCGCGTCCGCGTCGCAAAAAAGAGGGAGTTGCTCGCCCGACAGGGGATGGTCGAATCGCATTCGATAGCTGCCCACATACCAGTGATGCTGGGAAAGCACATGCTGTAGGTCAACGTCGTCGTAGCCCAACTCGCATTCTGGATTTAGCCTTGCCGTCACCACTGGCAGACAGCCCTCGTCGCCGTGGTCGAGCATTGCGAAGCGAGGTTTGCCGGCGTGGGTCATCGCCCGCAGCCCGTCGCGCAGAAAGCGAGCGTTCTCCATCATGTTGTCGCAGCATTGGCGATAACCGGACAAACCATAGTGCAGCAGCTTGTAGTACTGGCCGTAAACCCCTGCCGCCGGCCTGGAGAAATTCAAGGTATATGACTCTGCTTTGCCGCCAAGGTAGCTCACGGAGATGGCGACGTGGTCGCTCAGGTCGGCGCGATGCCGCCAGACGATCCAACCCGTGCCGCAAATGGCTTCGCCGTACTTGTGCCCGCTTGAGGATATGGACAACACGTTCCCGACGCGGAAGTCCCACGGGGGTAGGTTATCTTGGAAAGGCGCGATGAAGCCGCCGGATGCGGCATCGACGTGGATGCCGACCTGATAGCCCTTTTCAGCGTTGACTTGGTCGATAACATCGCTCACTTCTTGGACTGGATCGTAGTGTCCGCCATAGTGATTGCCCATGATGCAAACCACGCCCATAGTCTGATCGTCGATATGCTCGCGAACCTGTTCCGGGTCCAACGTGAATGTTTTCACCGACGGCTGGATCAACCTCGGTTCGACATCCATGTATTTGAACAACTTTTCCCACGCCGCCTGAAAACAGGTGGTGATGATCAGGTTCGGGCGGGCGTGCAGGATTTGCTCCACTGTTTTTCCTTGGCGCTTGGCGTACCAATGGCGCCAGCGGAACTTCAGCGCCAGCCCGGCGAGCAGGCAAGCCTCAGTGGAACCGACGGTGCCCGCGCCTGGGAAGACACCGTAGTCTTCAAACTCCGGGTCTTGGGGGCAATGCCACAGGTTGGCGATCATGTTGACGGCCGCGTCGTGCAGTTTATACGATTGGGGATATACCGTCTGGTCGGCGAGGTTCACCCGCAGACCCATGAGGGCGATGGCCTCCTCCTCTTGCTCGAGGGCGACGTTCACGTAGGGAAGTCGAGCGCATGGGCGTTTTCTACCATCAGTTTGACGGCCTCGCGATCCAATCCGGTAGCGGGAATGCGCTGCAGGTTGAACCAGTCCCGTTGGACTAGGGGAGACCAGTAATAACCGCTGCTATTCGCCTGCGTCTGCTCTAACTGCGCGCGAAGCTGCTCTACTTCTTGCCGTAAATGAGTTATTTCGTCCGTCATAGGTGCTTTCTTACTCCTCTTTCTAAATAGGCGCTATGTCGATGTGGTTAGTTCCTTGAACGACTAGGTGGGGAATGACCGTTATTGGGACGGCATCCGGCTCAGTCGGTGTCCGATTCCCAGATCGCTACCGGATTTGCTGGGTCTGGATCGACGGGCCAGAGCCCGCGGCCGCTTCCCGTGAACGGGATGGAGGCGAAATCGAGGGTGCAGACTCCGGGGCCGTCGAACAGTAGGCCGCGCTCCCGCCATCCACCCGGTCATGTTTTTGGCCATGACCGCGAGGGCGGCATCCGGCTGCAGCCCGACGCACTCGTAGAAGGCCGGATCCGGAGTCAGCGCAGGGTACGAGCAGGTGACGAGTTGGATCTGCCCCGACTCGACGACCGCGGCTTCCCCCATCGAGAAAGTCTGGCCCGTGTAGGCTCCGCCTCGGGCCTTGTAGTTGCCCTCTCCCGTCCAGATCACGCGCCCTTCATAGGAGACCGGCGGGTCGCCGGTGGTGAAGTGGGTCGCCCCTCGGCGGGCCGCGGCGACGGTGCCCGAATCGACCACCCAGAGCAGCACCTTGCCGGGCAGTTCTTCGCGGAGCGGCAGCAGTCGCCGCAGGGCCTCGGCGCTGTGGCCGGGGGAGCCGCCGGAGGTTGCGTCCGCGGTGTCAACCAGCACCCAAGGCTCCGGACCTTTGCGCCGGAGCTTTTGCAAGATCTCCGGCCAGGGGATGAGTTGGCTTCTCCAGTGGTGTCGCTGGGCGTACCACTCGTCGGCGAGCTTCTGCAACTCGTCAATGGGGACGCCGTCTCCGGTCGCGGTGACGACCACGGAGGAGCCCATTTCGCGGATGTCCATCCAGGGCTGCACCGGCAGGATGCAGATGTCGAGGACGTCTTCGTGTTGCCGTTCCAGCTCGCGGGCGCGGGTGAGCAGGTCGCACAGGTGGCCCGTGAAATGAGTGCTGTCCGTCGGGGGCATCAGGGCGGACACCTTGGCCGCTGCGCGGGTGAAGGGGCCAGGGTGCAAGGCTAGGCGCGCGGCGCGCTCGCCGGTGGCGGTGAAGTCCATGTGGGGGAAGGTTCGGTACGCGGTGACCGCGTCGGCGTGTTGCAGCATGCGGCGGGTGAAGTTGGCGTGCAGGTCGAGGGAGAGCACGACCCGGCCGCGGTAGCCGAGATCGGTGCGCACCTTTTCGAGAAGGTACCCCTCGGGATCGTCCTCGCCGTCGGCGACTGCGGCTCCGTGCAGGTGGAGGATGAGGACGTCGAACGGCATTGCGGCGGCGACCCGGTCGAGCAGGGTGCCGCTGATCTCGCGAAAGCAAGCGGCGCTCAGGCGTCCAGCAGGAGAGCCGCAGAGGGCGGTGAAACAGGGGGCGGTTTCCCAGCCGGCTGCGGCCAGCACCTCTAGGCTGCAGTGCATCTGCGAGTCGGTCCCGGCGGCCCAGGCGCGCACTTGGGCTTCGTCTTCGAGGAAGACGCCCCCTTTCCTGAAGAGGTCGATCTCCGCTAGGCCGGGGGCGAAGGTGTTGCTTTCGAAGATGAACTGGGCGAGGGCGGCTTTCATGGGAAACGGGTGCTCATGGAACGGCTAATCAGCCTGTTCGGACCTCTGGTTATGATCGTCTTGGGCTCTGCCTTGGTTTGTCCGCTTCTTCGGAAGAGCCTCGTTCGAATACCCATCATGTTCCACGGCCATCAGCACAATAGGGTAGGACTGCGCCTCCCGCAATTCCTGCTCGACGTAGCGAACGGCATAGCTAAAGCTAGCAACACGGTCAGTCAATAGATATGCGAAGTCATCGGACGGAACGACTATCACACCGACATCAATGTGGCTGTCTTGAAGGTTATTACGGATGTGGACGATGTCCCGAGCAAGAAGGTCGCTTCTACCTGAAACCTGAATCTCGACTCCCATCCTCGACAAAATAGTCTGGTTGTATCGGAGTCTCTTGACCCAATCCACATCGCCGGTCTTCGACTGAACCCAATCGCTGTAATCGCCGAACCGCTCGTCGATCATCTCGCGAACACGGCCTGCGCCGTTCGCTTGCTTCTTATTGAGCACGAGAACTTCTGTGGTAAGGAGGATCTCCTGTAGCTCAAGAAAGAGCTGTGCCAGTCCGAGGCGACATACCTTCTCCATCGAGCCGCCGTAAAACTGAATTTTGCTGATCTTCATGATTAAAAAAAGCCTCAAAATTAAATCGCGGTTCTTGAGTGGTGAAGAACGAATAATTCTCCTCAATGCGTCTGCGAATATGTGCTGAGTCATAAAGCTCGGTGCCGATCCAGTTGCGGTGGAGCTTTTCTGCTGCTTGGTATGTGGAGCCGCCGCCGCCAAAAGGATCAAAGACAGTATCTCCTGGCTCGGTTGAAATAAGGATGGCTCGTTCGGGAATTACCAGCTTTAGTTCATTCACCCCTGGCCGAACCTTAAACTTTTTATGGCGATTAGGAGAGGTGTCCGTCCAAAAATCCGTCAAATTCACTCCTGCGGGATTCATCTTGTTGCGGTGGCCGCCGTAGTCTCGAATTTCCCTACCGCAATGTCGGCAGGTTTCGATTGGCAGGCGAAGCTTATTGAACACGCGGGGTGTGCCTCGGGTATAGTAGAGGAGGGCATAATGTGCTGGATAGAGCTTTTTCCCCCGTGGGTAGGTTCCCTTCATGGTAAGCGCAATCCATGATCGGAGCAAACTGGACCGCAAGTTCCGGTATAGCATAGAGGAAAAACGCGCCACCTGGCTTTAAAATCCGGCAGCACTCGAGAATCCATTCCCGGCACCAAGTCAAATACTCAGACTTCGTCTTCTTGTCGTTGTAGCCATTCTTGTAGTCCTTCCCGATGTTGAATGGAGGATCGGCAAAGACGGTATCAATGGCCTCCGACTTCATGTGCTCAAGCACCTGAAGGCAATCGGCGTCGTAAAGAACGCCGTGGGATGTGGTCAAAAACGGCTGATTCACTTGAAAAATTTAACGGTCAGATAGGGAGGGGTTACTAGGAGGGAGGCTTCTTCTCAAATAGATTCGTAGAAGCCATCGGCTTTACCGTGTCTTAATAGCTCATATGAATGTATAAATCTGTAGTTCTAGGTCAACTATATGGAGGCCATTGTCGAGGTCTTCAACCTGCTTAATACGGATAAATCCTCGCGACCTCCCAGAGCCTAGACGGGCGAGTACGACGAACCCACTTTACATCTCAATCCCCGTCGCACGTGGTTCCCCACCCGAAGTGGCCTATTCAGAGTGGAATCACGGATAACTAGAAGCGGTTTCGTTTCGATTGTTAGCTGCGGGAACGACGAGTGGACAGGAGCCGTGGGGATGGGGAATGACCGTTATTGGGATTTCGTAAACGGCTTCTATTATTGCGGTTTGTAGTACCTGTTCAATTTACATATTATAAAAATATAAGTAGTCGGCCGGGAACCGCGATGTCAGCCGGCAAGGTTCCGTAACATGACGATGGGGAAATAAAGTGACGCGCGACACTCCGAATCCTGGAGCTGCGGACGGCGGCTTGGTGGTTCGTCTGTCCGAAGACGCGCTCAAGGTGCGACGCTATTTTCCGACGCTCATTTTTTCTCTGGAAGTTCCGGACAGCGAGATTCTGAACGCCCACCTGATCGAGGCGATCTACGCCGAACGAGAACGCGACAGAACAGGGGTGCGCAAGTCGAACTTCCCGGAGCTGGGAAGTTGGCATAGCCACGTCAAGCTGCACAAGGATGTCACGTTTGCGGGATTGGTTCAATACGTCGATGCGGCCTCGGCCATGATGTGCCGCGAGCTCGGATATCACAGGTCCTATCAACTGAGAATCGGCACCATGTGGTCAATCATCAATCCACCGGGTAGCTCGAACCGGGCTCATATCCATCCCGGCTGCATCTGGAGCGGCGTCTACTACGCCCAGGCACCCAAGAATTCGGGTGGAATCGAGTTCATCGATCCGCGCACTCAGAACCTGATGAGTCCCGTCGAATACATCCCCGACACCAAGCGCCCACGAATCTGCTGGACGAAGGTCCAATACAAACCCGTGGCCGGAAGAATGCTGATCTTCCCGAGTTGGCTGTACCATAGCGTGGCTCCGAATCGATCCAAGGCCAAGGGGAAGGACGCCGATCGGATCATCGTGAGCTTCAACCTGTCTCAGGAAAGGCGCAGATAGTTTTTCTGTTATTTGCATTCACAGGGAAGGAAATAGATATGAGACATCTACGGCGATTTATTTCTCTCGTGGGCATAATGATCTTGATGACTTTGGGTCGGCCTTCCTCTCTTTACGGGCAGAGTGTAAAAGACACGCCGTTGGGTGACCAGACCTCGCCCCTCCTTAGAAGCGAAAGGAGCATAGACTCACGTACTAGCTTCAGTGTCGGTGCTTCCAGTGACGACGATGACGACGATGATGACGATGACGACGAGGACGACGATGATGACGATGATGACGATGACGACGATGATGACGAGGGGGATGAGAACGACGAGGGGGATGACGGCGAGGAGGACGACGAGGACGACGAGGGGGAGGAGGGAGACGCAAACGACGAGGGCGACGAGGGCGACGAGGGCGACGAGGTGGAGGAGGGCGCCG
>JAGWBY010000080.1:26546-43112 GCA_021295675.1 Candidatus Latescibacterota bacterium
GACGGCGATGAGGGGGATGAGGGCGATGAGAACGACGAGGGCGATGAGGGCGACGAGGGCGACGAGGGCGACGAGGGCGACGAGGGCGACGAGGATGACGAGGGCGACGAGGGCGACGAGAACAACGGCGATGAGGGCGACCAGGCCACGCTGGTGGCGACGGTTCAGGAGCAAATCGGCCTGCCCGATGGACCCCAATTGCAGCAGAACGCGCCCAATCCGTTCAATAGCCAGACGGTCCTTTCCTACTTCTTGCCAGAACCGGGTCCTGTACGCATGGAGATTCTCACGTTGATGGGGCAGCGGGTAGCGGTCTTGCGCCAAGGACAACAGAGGGCGGGCGGGATGGCCGAGACGACGCGGGCCGCCCCCTAGCCAGCGGCGTCTATCTGTACAGACTGGTGACGACCAACGGCGTTTTAACGCGCAAGCTCGTCCTGCTGCGTTGAGTGAGCAAACGCCTCAAAGGCTTCGACGCAAAGAAGCTGCACGGTGATCAGCAAAGAGGCATTGACCAAACTAGTTGACGCCGCCCCGATCGGGCTTTTTAGGATCCTATTCGGCATGCTCATAGTCGTCGAGGTTCTGCGATACTGGGCGTACGAAGGGCACAATTTTTCGTGGCGGATGAAGCTGCGGGACAAGAGCGTACGTGAGATAGCGTTCTATACCAGAGATCCGCTTACGGGACGTACTCGCGATCTGTCAACGGATGAGATGAGTTGACTAGCAGGCAAGAAAGAAAGATGTCGAGGCGGCCGCATATGATTCTGCAATACGCCAAACACCTCGCTGAGAATCTTCAGGAAGAGGGCGTCGAGAACCCAGCCGTGTACGTGCGAACAGCAGGTCAACCTTGCGGCCGTGCAATACCGCCGCTTCGCGCATAACGATTGGATTACCTTGCTCGATTAGAAACTCGGATCATATCGGGGATGAGTTCTCGACCTAGAAGCGATAGGGACTCCGACCGGGTTTATAGGAAGCGGCGCTCATGGAACGGCTAATCAGCCTGTTCGGACCTCTAGTTATGACCGTCTTGGTCTTTACCTCTGTTTGTCAGTTTCTTCGGAAGAGCCTCGTTCGAATATCCGTCATGTTCCACGGCCACTAGCACAATAGGGTAGGACTGCGCCTCTCGTAATTCATGTTCCACGTATTGGACGGCATAGCTAAAGCTAGCAACGCGGTCGGTCAACAGATATGCGAAGTCATCGGACGGAACGACTATCACACCGACATCAATGGGGCGGTCTTGAAGGTTATTACGGATGTAGGCATTGAATTTTGCGGATCTTCATAATCAAAAAAGCCTCGAAATTAAATCGCGGTTCTTGAGCGGTGAAGAACGAATAATTCTCCTCGATGCGCCGGCGGATATGCGCTGAGTCATAAAGCTCAGTGCCGATTATTAGCTGTGGGAACGACGAGTGGGCAGGAACTGTGAGGGTGGGGAATGATCGTTATTGGGATTTCGTAAACAGCTTCTATTATTTCGGCTTGCAGCACTTGCTCTGGAGGGCCTGTGGCTACTTCGCGGCCCTCTTTCAGCAGCAGGACGCGATCGGCGTATTGGGCCGCTAAATTGAGATCGTGGAGTACCACGAGCACGCCCACTTGCCGCTCGGCAAATGCCCGCGCCACGGTCAGGGTGTGGTGTTGGTGGGCCAAGTCTAAACTGGACGTGGGTTCGTCTAGCAGCAGATAGCGCGGCGTCTGGTCCACTGCTTCCCAGATTTGCGTCAGGACTCGTCCGAGGTGTACGCGCTGCCCCTCTCCTCCCGACAGCGTCGGATAAAGGCGATCCTCTAAGTGATTGACGCCAGCCTCCTGCAGGGCCGCTCGTGCAATGGCGTAATCCCGCTGCGTCTCAGGGCCGCGCAGATGAGGGCTTCGGCCCATGAGCGCTACTTCGAGCACGCGGAAGGGAAAACTCAGGCTAGATTGTTGCGGCAAGACGGCGCGGATTTGGGCGCTGGCTTTTTTGTCCCAAGACGCCAGCATTCGTCCTTCCATCGACACGGTTCCCTTGGTGGGAGACAAGTCACCGCACAATACTTTCAACAGCGTGGATTTGCCGGCACCATTGGGTCCCAAGACGGCCACTACTTCGCCGGGGCGGACGTGGATGGACACATTCTCTAGTAGGGTATTTCCATCCAAGACTACGTGTATATTGCGGCCTTCGAGCATCAGAACCTCCCCAAGCGCCGCCCGCGTTGCAGCAAGTACATGAAGAAGGGACCGCCGATGATCGCCGTCACAATGCCGATGGGCAGTTCAGCGGGGGCGACCAGTGTGCGGGCGATGAGGTCAGCTCCGAGGAGCAGGCTAGCGCCCAAAAGGGCTGCTCCGGGGAGCAGAAAGCGGTGATCCGGTCCCAAGGTGAGCCGCAGCAGGTGGGGCACGACTAGACCGACAAAGCCGATGATGCCGGCCACGGCGACCGCCGCTCCCACGGACAAAGCGACTAGGAGGACGACTGAACGCTTAAGACGCTCGACATTGCAGCCGAGATGGCCGGCTTCGGCCTCGCCTAGCAGCAGGGCGTTGAGGGGACGGGCGTAGCGCAACACCGCCAGGGTCGCAAGGCCGGTGAACGGCGCGGCCGCGGCCACTGCCGGCCAAGTAGCTCCGCCCAGACTGCCCATGCTCCAGAACGTCAGGCTGCGCAGTTGGGCATCGTCCGCCACGAAAGTGAATATCCCAGTGATGGCTCCGGCCACGGCGTTGATGGCAATGCCGGCGAGCAGCATGGTGGATACGGAGACAGTGCCATGGACTAGCGACAGGCGATAGACCAGTAAGGTCGTGGCAGCACCGCCGCCAAAAGCGGCGATGGACAGGGCAAAAGGCCCCAGCGCTTGGGTTGCGAAATTTAGCACAGTCGCTCCGAGGACAATGGTCGCTACTGCGGCGACTGCCGCGCCGCTGGAGACGCCGATGAGGCCGGGGTCGGCGAGGGGATTGCGGAAAAGGCCCTGCATGGCAGCGCCCGCAACGGCAAGACCACCGCCGATCAAGATCCCCAGCAGGATGCGCGGCAGGCGAATGCTCAAGATGATGGCCTCGTGGTGAGGCTCAAAAGCCCAAGGCAGGGTCAGGTTTAGCCCTTTGCCGAGTATGGCTAGCACTTGGCTGGGGGCCATGGAGACGGCACCTGTTCCTAGGCACACTATGCTGAGTAATCCTAACAGGACTGTTAGGACTAGCAGACCTAGGGTACCCTTTTCACCGACTGCAACCTTGGGCAACAGGCGGCGACTGGCTTGGCGCAAGGAAGAATTAGTCGCTTCAATCGAAGTCATTGCTTTCCGTTAGCTATACGACAGTAACGTTATACATGGCCATCGAGGTATGGGATGCTTCGACTCCGCTTCGCTCCGCTCAGCATGACACGGTGAAGCAGCGTCCCCACTTGTCATGCTGAGCGAAGCGAAGCATCTCAGACCACCTCTACTGTTGTGTACTTAGGCTCTCCGTTTTACTCGGGACATCGTACAAAGCTTGATTCAACGCCAAAACCGCTTGACCCAAACGGGGGCCAAATCCCAACAAGAAGAGGCCATCCATCGACAGGACTCGCCCTTGTTGTCCCGCTGGCGTCAGCGCAAGTCCCGGTAACTGCCAAAGCCCTTGGGCACCGCCGATGCTCTCTAGGCCACTGTCCATGAGCAGGATGACATCGGGCGCTGCGGCTACGGCCGCTTCGGACGTGAGCGGCTTGTACCCGCTATAGCCCTGAACGGCGTTGGCACCACCGGCCAAGCCGATCATGGTATCGGCTCCGGTGTCTTGGCCGGCGACCATCAGCGTGCCTTGGCCGCGGGCGTAGAGAAAGAGAATTTTGGCTTGGGCCGCTGTTTGCGGAATGGCGGATTGTACCTGACTCAGCTCTTCTTTGAGGGCTTGGATTAGTGCCACACCGCGCGCTTGGATATCCAACGCGGCGGCGATGCGTTCGATATTGGCGATGGCCCCCTCTACCGTAGGTTCGTGGGGCAGGACGAGCACTGTTACTCCGGCGCTCTTGAGCTGTTGAATAGCTTCGGGAGGGCCGGCCTCGGTGGTAGCGATGACTAGCGTCGGTCTCAGCGAGAGCACGCCCTCGGCCGAGAGGCGGCGGTGATAGGCGACCTTGGGTAACTGGTTTACTGTCTCGGGAAAGGAGCTGGAGGCATCCACGCCCACTACGCGCTCGCCGGCCCCCAGAGCGAAGACGATCTCGGTGATGGTCCCGCCGAGGCTGACGATGCGGGAGGAGTCGCTTGGCATCTCCTCGGCGTCGCATGTTGTTCCCCACAGGGCGGTCATTAGTCCTAAGCATAGTATCCATTTCATGGTGATTATACTCGCGTGAGTGTGGCCAGCGCGGCATTCCAAGCGTCCACTGTCGCTTGGCCTTGCTTGCGCCGGGCAAAGAGCAGGGCAATGGTTTCGCCCTTGCTGTCGTACAACTCTAGGCTAAAGACCGCGCCGTCGCGGGTCGGTTTTTGCACGACCCACGCCGAGTCTAAGTGGTCCTCCCTGACGTGCAGGTTGAAATCGTCGTCTAGGACGTTGAGCCAAGGGCCGGTCGATTTTACGTTGTGGATCGGTCCAGAGTGAATCTGGATGACTCCGGGACTGGCGACGAAAACCATGATGGCGATCTGATCTTGGGCTGCGATCTGCAGCACTTCGTTCAGACTGGATGAATCCACGCGGCAGGCGAGTGAGTCGTTGACCAAGCACAGAGCTTGAACGCGCCCGACCTGGAATTCGGCGAGGAGCCGGTGGAAGTCGTGCGTGTCTTCGAGGGCGTTCCAAGCTTCTTCTAGCCCCGCTACGTCAATGGCGTCGTCTGCCTTGTCCGGCACGGCGGGAATGGTCGGACAGACGCACTGCACGGGCGACTGATCGTCGCTGGTGAATTCGTCGACTAGTTGCTGGTAGGCCGTGTGGTCGCTCTCGGCGGTCAGGTACACTTTGTGGACTGCGGTTCCGTGCCGGTTGAAAAACTGAAAGCCGCGCAGGGTGGTTTTGCGGCCTTCTTGCTCGACGGCAAAGCCGAGGTGCCAGTGGTTCATGAACAGGCGCAAATCAATGCCTTCGTCGAGGACCAATCCCATCTGGCCGTGGAAGTGGACATTGCGGAACACCCCGTGTTTTTCGTGTACCGCGTGGGCGTTGCGCGTGAGGGCCATAACTGGGCCGAGGCTTTCAAGGCGCTGGATGAACTGCGGCCACTCGGCCTGGAGGCGAACCGCGCCTTCGCCGCAGGAAGTGGCCACTAGCTCGGCTTCGCTCACGCCTAGCTGCTCGGCTGCATCGCGGATGCGCACCCTCGGGTTGTCGCGTTGAAAAGTATTCCAGAGTTGCTTGAAGTCGCCTCTGACGTCGGGCACTGTGGTAGTCATGTTATCTCCCTTTAGTTGAGATGGTCGTCCATGCTGGGCATTAGCTGACGCAGGACGAACTGGGATCCAGGAAAAACTTTTATACTTGGGCTGCGCGGATGGCACACCGTTTGTGGCGTTTCTGTGATGCCCTCTAATTCGATGGTCTCAGCCGCTTCCTGCATGACCTCAGCTAGGGGCGGCAGGACGCTGGCACTCAGGCACAGGACCGTGGTGTGCCAGCTAAGGGATATGTAGGAACAGGACCAGACACCGTTCTCGATCAGATCCATAGCGTGCTGAACCTCTTGATTGAGGGTACAGAATTCGTCGGGATGTAAGCCGATGTTGACGTTCTGGCAGATCAAGTGGATGCCGCCGTGTTCACAGCGGTAGATGGATGCGATCGGTGGATTGCTGGCGATGGGCTGCATGAGATTTTCTCCTGTGGTGTTTAGTTTGAGTCCCAGAGACGTGCCTTGAGCTGGCCCCAACTCGAAGACTGGATCGCGGTTCCCGGCTCGTCTGTGAGCGGACGCCAGCGGAAGGTGATGAATCCCGAGACGGGCGAGCCTTCGACCTCTCGGTAGTAGCTGATGAGCTGCATCTTGTAGAACCCCTCACCAGTGTCGATGACGTACACGTGATTCCGCGTCGATAGGAAATGGGTGGTGCTGTCGTAGCTGTACCACTCACCGGTGTCGCTGCTGAAGGCCGAGCCTGATTTGTCGGCGAAGTAGCCGAATCCCATGGCCTCGGCGATTTCCTCGAAGGTTTGATCGGTCTGATAGGCGGGGAATGCGCCGCCTTGGCCGGGGCCGCTGATGCCGCCGTTGAGGCGAATGACGTAGCCGGAGAAGTGGAGGTCCCAGTCCGTGGAAGTGCTTGGATCGGCTGGTGTGACCGATTCTCCCGAACTCAGACTGAAGTACACTTCCTCGCCTCCGCTCACGTCCACGGTGGCGCTACTCGCTGCGCCCGTCAGATCGGTGCCGTCGGCGACGACCCAGCGGGAGGTAATGCGGCCGGCGTCCGCGCGGCTGGCCCCCTCTATCGCATCGACGACGAACTTGGCGAACTGGCCGTCGGCAATGCGCAACTCGTAGGCATTGCCGGAGACCTCAATGCGGTGTGATGACGAATTGTACGAGTACCACTCGCCAATGGCGTAGGCTGGCCCGTCGGCGATGAAGGCGTCGGCAGTGGGAATGTCTGTCGCAGCTATCGCGTCGAATGCTTCTTCCGCGACGACGTCCTCGGCACCTGTGAGATCAAAGCCCGTGACATTGCCGGGGCCGCTAATGCCGCCGTTGAGCCGAATCTCGCTGCGCTTGAAGGCGATGTGCCACTCGGCCGATTGCGCTGCCTCAGCATCGGTGAGAGCGACCACGTCTTGGTCCTCAAAGCTGAAGTAAGTGAAGTCGTGGGGCTCCGTGGTAAAAGCGCCGCCTGCTGTGGCGTCGATCACCGTGAGGAAATCGCCGTTGTCGAGCTGGGTGGTTGATTTGCCGAAGGCCGGTGCGCTCAGCGCCGACAGCAAAGCGATAAAGATGGTAAAGCGAATGCGTTGCATGATGGGTCCCTCCTTGGGATAGTGAATGGTGAAATCGGACTATTGCTCTCACAACTGTACTCGCAGGCCGCCGCGCACGGCACGGCCTCTCAGTGAGCGCAGGTCGCCGGGGTGGTCTAGGTCTCTGCGGTTGTCGAGGAGATTCTCAATGCCCAGTCGCAGGGCGAAGGAACCCCACAGCGGCTGCTCCGCGTTCAAGTCCCACTCTTCTCCAGCCGGCGACCGCAGGGTGCCCTCGGCGTCGGCCCACACTGCGCTGTCGCGGTGCCACTTGACCTCTATACGGCCCTGTCCGGGCGTCGTCCACTTCGCGCGGACGCGCAGGGCGTGGCGCGGTCGCCCCGGCAGATCTCGCTGGGAATCTTGATCGCGCGCTCGCAGATAGGTGTAGCCGCCGTTGACCGCGAGCCGGTCGCCGAGCTGGGCACTCAGGCCGAACTCGATTCCGCGAGTTGTGGCGCGTCCCACGTTGTCGTACGCATAGATCGCCACCGATACGGTTTGGATGAGGTTGCGCAGGCGGTTGTGGAAGTAATTGACGCGCAGGTCTAGGGCTTCCATCGGCGCGAATTCCGCGCCCACGTTCAATCCCCAAGTCCGTTCTGGGCTCAGCGAAGGAGTGCCCAGCACTTTGTATCCGAGGTTGCTGTGGTCGAAGATGAAGTAGCGTTCCTTTAAAGAGGGGGCGCGGTATCCAGCGCCGTACGAGGCCCGCACCCTCAAGCTCTCGGAAAGCCGCTGGGCAAAGGAAATTTTCGGCGTCAGATGGAACCCGTAGCGCGAATGCCATTGCGAGCGGGCACCCCACACGACTCCGGTGTTTTCCGCTACCTGCCAGTCGTCTTGGATGTAGGCCTCCGCAACATCTACGCGCGACGGCGGCACTTCCACCGTGTGCTGTTGCTCGCCCAAGGGCAGGGTGCGTTCGAGTGTGACTTCGAGTTCTTCGCGCGTGTGTTCCAACCCGGCTGTGAGAATGTGCGTGCGTCGCAACAGGTGGGTGGTGCGCAGTTGGTACTTGGTCAGCACGTTGTCGGTGGACCGGTCTCGCGCTTGGCGGCTGCCGATTAATTCCTCTCTACTCAAGTTGTCGAAATAGGTGCGGAAGACGTCGGCATTGGCCGTGCTTCCTTCGGCCCACTGCCACTCGGCACCAGCTCCGAGATCCACCCGCTGCATCTGGTCAGGGAAGCGCCATACGTAGGTTTTGTCGAGCGGGGCGAAGTACTGGCTGGACACTCCCTCCTCGTTCTGTGAAAGCCAGCGCGCCGAGCTTTGCAGCAACAGGTTGGGCCGCGCTTCCCAGCGCAGTTTGCCCTGCGTGAAGCGCTGAGTGTAGGCGTCGATGTCGGTGTCGGGATCGTCTGGGGAGCGATCGAGGGCTTCGAGAGCCGTTCTGGAAGCGGTGAGAGAGGCGGAAAGGCTGGAGCGCGTCAGGGCCGCTTGGCCTTCGAGCGAGGTCAAGCCCCCGGACCCCAAGCTGAACCGAACGTCGCCGCTCTGTTTCTCCTGTGGCGAACGGGTGAGGATGTGGACCACTCCGCCCATAGCCTCGCTGCCGTACAGAGCGGAATGCGGCCCCTGCACCACTTCGATCCGTTCGACGTTGCAGACGGGTAGCTTGGACAAATCGATCACCCCGCCCGGACCGCCGATCACTCGCTCTCCATCGACTAGGATCAGGACGCGTTTGGGATCAATGCCTTGGATCATGACGCCAGAAGGAGACCCGAGATAGCCGTACAGCGAGGAATGCACGTTGAGTCCGGCCACATCTTCTAGCAGGCCCGCGACATTCTCCGCGTTGGACAGTTCAATGGCCTCGCGGGGAACGATCGCTACCGGAACGGTTAGGGTCGCTGCGGACTTAGGTCTGCCGGTTGCCGTGATCAGCGTGGCCGCTTGGGGCAGGGCTTGTGCATTGAGTGCAAAATCGAGTTGCAGGTTTTGTCCTGCGAGTAGTTCTATCTGTCGGCTCTGGGTGCCGTAGCCGATTCGGCTGACTTCGACCCGATAGCGGCCCGGCGGCAGTTCCAGCTCGTAGCGCCCTAGCGAGTCGGTGATGGTGCCCGCCTTGCCGGTGGAGACTGCGACACTGGCGTGGGCGAGGGGCCACTCGGAGTCGGCATCTACGATGGTGCCTTCGACTTGAGCGGCGCTTAGACTGAGCGGTGCTAGACAGGTGCCGCTCAGCAATAATTTCCAGATCCAATCTTTCTTCGTTGCGGACTTTTTGACCGCATGGGCGTCAGTCATTATGTTCCTCACAGAGGACAAAAAAGGCTCGGATATGCCCGGGCCGGTGCACACCGGTTCGGATGCATATCGGTGCTAAGTTCTCGACGGGCTATTGGCGAAGTGCTGGCAGGCGCAGCCAATAGCCTCTTTTATTTTTGGGTACTACGTCGTACTAACTTGTTACGTTGCTCCTTCTGTAAGCCGCAATCACAGCGACTGCAAAAAGGCCACGAGCGCGTCCCGGTCGCTCTGGTCTAGTTGACGCACAAACTCCCGCGCTGTTTCCGCCTCGCCGCCGTGGAACATGATGGCTTCCATCAGCGTGCGCGCCCGTCCATCGTGCAGATACGGACCAATGCCCCACAGCGGCGGCGTGCGCCATTCGCGGCCATCGGCCTCAAAGTCGGGACGGTCGTCGGCCAACTCTTCCCCCATATCGTGCAACAGCAGATCCGTGTAGGGATGAATGGTCTGGTTGGCTAGGGCCGCAATCTCGTGGTGGCCCGTCCGTAGGGTGGGGATGTGGCATCCCGAGCACTGGGCCGCAGCAAAAACCTCTTCGCCGCGCAACGCCTGCGGATCGTCGATGTTGCGGCGGGCGGGCACCGCTAGGGTTTGCACGTAAAAGGTGTTGATATCCAAGGTCTCTTGGCCGATTTCAGGGTCGTCTTGGTGGTCGTCTATTTGCGGCTGGCCGGCGGTGGATTCCTCGGGGAAATAAGGGCTGGTGATGCCCATGTCTTGGTGGTAGGCCCCGGCGACCTGCTGCAACAGATCGGGATTGTTGGCCTTGAGGCCAAAGCGGCCCAATTCAGTCTGTTGCGTGCGGAAGTTGTACACCCGATTGGGTCGGCCGGATATGCCGTCGCCATCGCTGTCGCCGGGGTCGGCCACTTCGAGCAGGCCGCGGCCAAAAACCGGCGGAGCCATGCGCGGCGAGAACAGGACGTCCGCCGGCAGCGGCTGATAGGTCTCCACTACATCGTACACCGGAAAGCGCAGGGAGTACGCTGTGCCGTCGGCAAAGTGGCGGGTCTCCTCAAAGTAGGTGAGGTCAATCCGCGCTTCGGGTGCGACCCCGAAAACGGCGCGGTCGCCAATCTGTTCGCCAAAGCCCGGCACGGGCTGCGGGCCACCGGGCACTTCGGGGTTGGTGCCGGGCAGGCTGACTCGCATGAGCATGGAGCCGATAAAAGGGGAGGTATCACCAAACCCTTCGCGCCCCCGGCCATCGCGAGCGTGACAGCCCACGCACGAGGTCTGATTGAAAACCGGCCCTAGGCCGTGGTGACAAAGACCTGTTCAAAGGCCGCGTCTCCGGCCAAGAAGCGGTCTAGGTCCATCCCGTCCAAAGAGGGGATGGGGTTTTCAAACGCCAGACTGCTGGCGTCAAAAACCGTCGCCGCCCCGCCGGACAGGGCGCGGTCGTCCTCCACGGGAGTCGGGTCTAACCCCCGGTCGTCGCCGCAGTGGGTGAGCGTAACTAGAAGGCCCATATAGAGTATGGAGTTACGGATAATGATCATTGAGAGAGACGAGTTTAATTAGTGATGTTATGCATAGACCCGGGTATGAGATACTTCGGCTCCGCTGCGCTCCGCTCAGCATGACAGAGGCTGGTGCTTTCCCGTCTTGTCATGCTGAGCGAAGCGAAGCATCTCATACCTAGGACCCGTCCGTAATATCAGTTACCTAAAACCAACGGCAGGATATCTTCCTCCAAGGTTTGCTGGACTTTGGCTACCGCGGCCTGCGCCGTTTCGATTTGGCTCCGATCCGAGGCAATGGCGTCGCGGAAGGGCTGCTGGATATTGCCGATCTCGTCGATGGCCGTCTGGATTTCCCGTTTGAGCCGCTGATCAAGGTCGGCGTCGGCTTGGCGGATGAAGTCGTCTAAGCCCGCTCCGGTGCCTGCGTAGTCGCCGGTATAGACGTGCTGGACGCTGCGAAGGTTGTTTTGGAAGTCGGCAATAGAATTGAAGCTAAATTGGGATTCGACGAGGCGAGGATCGTTCTCGACGAAAGGATCGGCGATTTTGCCGTTGGCTACCTCGTCGCAGATGCCGATCATGCCGCTGACCATTTCTTGGACTGCCGACTGGGCAGATGGATACGCGTCGCTGCCATTGCCGGCATTGCGGACCTTTTGGCCAAAGTTGCCGCCGGAGGAGATCCAGCTCGTGTGCAGGGCGCGGGCCGTGGCCTGCAGGTCTTGGGTCGTGGCGATCAGATAGGCGAACTCGCGCTCGGTGAAATCGGCCGCGGTCTTGCTGCCTCCTTCGTCAAAGAGCAGGTACTCAATGGTGTGAAAGCCCTTGAGGGTGCCGTCTAGCCCGCCCACGTACGCGGGCGTCAAGTCGTTGTCGCTGGCCAATACCCCGTCCAAGTCCGTGCGGTTGACCGGCCAACTGTCGAGCGCTGGATCGTAGCCGTTGAAGTCAACTGGCCCAAAGAGAAATCCCTCGCTGGCTTCCCAGGGGATGCGGCTGGCCACCCAAGCGTCCCGGGCAGCACTGAGATTTCCATCCGTAGGATCGCTGCTCAGGGCCTCGACCGCGGCGAGCAGTTCGCCGGCCCGCTCGTCCAAGTCCGCGTACGTGGCAATGACGACGTTGTCGGTGAAGTTGTTCAAGATGGGCGCAAAGTCGAACTCGGCCGCGGCTGGCCCGGTGGGCGCGTCGCTATCGTCGCCGCAGCCGGTAACGAACAGCAGGCTGCAAGCGACTAGGCCGATCCCCAATCGCAAGAACGTGGCTTTCATAAGGATGACTCCCTTCGGCAAAATTGAAACTTAGCGCACAGGCGACTTCCACCAGTGCCCGGTTTCACAGTGGATGGTTTTTTAGAACTGAAATCCCAGTCCCAAGCTCAGGGTGTTTTCCGGGTTAAAGTGGGCGGCACCGAGTCGCCGCATGGCGTAATCGGCTTTGAGCACTACGGTTTCTTCCATGTTGTAGTTCGCGCCAACGGTATAGACCCGGCGCGCAAAGCGCGGGTTGTCGAAGGTCTCGTCCGGGACCGCGGCCATGCTGTCGTACGCGTCCAAGCGGATGAACAGGTCCAAGCGGTTGGGCGAGGGAGCAGCCAGCCAAGGCAGGACGTCGTAGCCGACCTCGATGAAGGCCGCGTAAGCCGCCCGGGCTACCGGCGAGCGCAAGACGTCGAGATTGTTCGATAGGGTGCGGTTGCGGGCGCTGACGAGGGCGGCATTCTGCAGGTGCCCATAGAGATATAGCCCGCGCGCGCGGATCCGCCCCCAGTCGAGGCTGCCGTGCACATCGACGATGGAGACATGCGCGTCAATACCTTCCATATCGGGTTTGGGACGGTTGTCGGCGCTGTCGCCGCGATAGCCGGAAATACCCAGCACACAGTGCGGCGCGAGCTGATAATCGAGGCGTCCGACCCAAGCCATGTTGGTCGCCTGAATCGTCTCAAAGCGCTTTTGATGGCCGCCGACGATCCAGTTTTGCGAGCTGAAACCGGTCGCGTCCAAGCCGTTGACTAGCTGTAGCTGGTAGCGCCAGTTCCAGTAGGCCCCAGAGACCTCCACGCCGGTCTCGTGCCAGAGGGCCGGGATGATGGAAGTCTCGGCTTCCGAGCGCCGGGAGCCAAAGAAATCAGCGGGATGGAAGCGATGGCTCAAGTGGCCCACGGCGACGTAGAAATGCCCCAAGCGGACGCGGAAGGCATCACTGAATGTTCGCTCGACGGCCAGTTCCTCGACGACGACTTCGCCGCCTTTTTCGATTTCTTGCTCGAACTCGCCGAATTCCTCAAACTCCAATTCCAGCGCAGCACCAGTCCCGCCGTGCTCAAATTCCACCTCGGCTTCCAGTTCGGTATTTTTGAGCAACTCGACTTCTAGTTCGAGCGCGAGGCGGGTGATGTCGATGATGGCGCGGCTGTCTGGGGGGGAACCGCTGGGACCGCTTTTTTGGTCGGGGCCGAAATCAAAGTGGGAATAGAGCAGTTCGCCGTAGCCTTCTAGATGGAAGGACGGCTTTGCGGAGGCGTTCGCGTCCTGCACGGATAGGAAAGCGAGAAGGATAAGTAGCTGATAAATATGGAGATAAGGTTTATTGGGAGAGTGTCGCATGGATTGGATAAAGAGTCGTAATGTCGCTATTACAAATTTTCTGTTAATAGAACTAAAGTTTCCTTTGACAATCTTTTGTTTTATATACCAAACAAAAGTATAGATAGTATTTTTATCTGTCAAGGACATTATTTGATGATGTTACGCGGTAGGGGGCGGTTTGAAACCGCCCCCTACGGTGCCGTATATTTAATGGATTTGGAGAAGCTATGGGATTTGTAGAAACATTTGCCGACTCGCTGAAAGAGATGCCTTCCGCGCCAATGGGGAAGTCCCTGCGGCCGCTGTGGCAAGAGGCCCTCGCGCAGATTGAGGCCGAGCACCAAGCCGGGGCCGATGGGCAGACTGTGGCCCGGCGGATCGCCGAGGCTATGGACGCGGTGGTGCTGTCTATCTACCAGAGCGCCATGCCCCAGACGGCCGGCCCCCACGCGCTAGTGGCGCTGGGCGGGTACGGCCGCCGCGAAATGGCACCGCACTCCGACGTTGATTTATTGTTCCTGTTCGCCAAGAGCCAAGACAAAGTGCCCGCAGTCGTCGCTGGTGTATTCAATCCGCTGTGGGACTTGGGATTTGAGGTGGGGCATAGCAGTCGCACGCTGGACGATGTGGTTCGGGCGGTGCGCGAAGATCTGGAATCGCGCACTGCGATGATGGACGGCCGCCTGCTGGCCGGCGACGCCGCGCTTTTTGCCCAGTTCCAAAAGCGGCTCTACAAGCGCGTGCCCAAGCGCACGGTCGCCGAACTGAATCGGCTGCGCCAGCAGCAGCGCGAAGCGCGGCAATCCGTTCAGCTTTTAGAGCCGAATGTCAAGGAGAGCCCTGGGGGCTTGCGCGAGATACAGATGTTCGAGTGGGCGCTCAAGGCCAAGGTCAAAGCAGTATCTCGATGGCGGCAGCAAGAGCCTCGCCCACAGCCGCGCCTTTCTCTGGCGGGTGCGGCACGCGCTCCACTTTGCCGTGGGCCGCAAGCGCGATGTGCTAGAGCACGATCTCAAGCCGCAGATCGCGGCCGCCTTGGGCTATGAAGACCAAGATCAAGAGCTAGCGGTCGAATGCTTTATGCGCGAGTACTACCTACATGCGCGCACTGTGCACCAGCTAGTAGAACGCGCCTTCCAGCAATTGACGCGCAAGCCGCGCAACAGCAGCCGCAGCATGTACATAGAGCGCGGCGTCGCTGCAATAGAGGGGGAGATCGTCCTCATCGATGACGAGGCGTACTTTGCCGCCGACCCCCTGCGCCTGCTAAAAATTTTCCTCACGGCTCAGACCAAGAACTTGAAGCTGAGCGATCAGGCGCAGAGCGCGGTGCGGGCCAGTCTGCCGCTGATCAACGACGTATTCAGACGCCTGCCGGCGGCCCGCGACTTGTTCCTCAGGATACTCAAGCGCAAATACCACACGGCGCGCACGCTCCGGCGCATGCACGACTTGGGCGTTTTGGGCGCGTACTTGCCCGAGTTTGAGCGGCTGACCTGCTTGGTCCAATACGACATTTACCACATCTACACGGTCGATGAGCACACGCTGGTTCTTGGCCAGCAGGAGGGGGCCATGTCGGCGATTCTCGCCCAATGCACGCGCCGCGATTTGTTGTTCTTCGCGGTGCTCTTACACGACGTGGGCAAGTGGAAGCGCGACGACCACATCGCGCGCGGCATTGAGATGACCGAGGAGCTGAGCGAGCGGATGGGGTTGTCTCCAGAGGAGCGGTCCATGTTGCGCTTCTTGGTAGAGCACCACCAAGACATGGTGCTGATCTCTAGGCGGCGCAATCTCGACGACTACGAGATGATCGCCGAGTTTGCCGGGCTGTTCGCCAACGCGGAATGGCTGCGCGCTCTCTACTTGGTTTCATACGCCGACCTGTCGGCGGTTGCGCCCGACGCGTGGACCGATTGGCAAGGGGCCTTGCTGTGGGAATTGTACTACAAGACGGCCGAGCAACTGCACTCGGATCGGGAGGCCCTAGAGGCCAAACAGCGCGCGCGCCAGAAACTCGACGAGCACCTTGATCACATCGAGGGCCACTGGCCGGCCCAGCGCGTCGTCCAGTTCCAAGAGCACATCGATCAGCTACCCCCCAGCTATTTGGTGGCCTACAATCGCGCACAGATCAAGGTACATCTGGAGATGATCGCCCGCCTGAGCCGGGAGCAGCCTTTTGTCTTGGAATTCATCGAGCACGAAGGACACACTGAGATCGTCGTCTGCACCCGCGACCAGCGCCAACTCATGGCCAAAATTTGCGGTGCCTTGGTCGTCAACGACATCAATATCCTCCGCGCGGATGTCAATACCCGCGCCGACGATGTGGTACTCGACATTTTCCAGGTGACCAACATCGACGGCAGTCCGGTGCTGCCCGACTGGAAGAAGGAGCGCATGCGCGAGCGGGTGGCCGAGGTTATTTCGCTGCGGCTGAAGGCCCGCGACTTGATAGCGAAGTACAGTAGCAGTTGGGATCGCCGCCGCCGACAGCGGCAGTACGATCAGCCGCCGCGCATTGCGTTCGACAACCAGATTTCGGCCCGTTACACGGTCGTCGATATCGAAGCCCAAGACACCGTGGGTCTGCTGTACAGAATCGCGTACCTGCTGGACGAATTGGATCTCGACATTCACCGCGCCATTATCAACACGGTTGCGGCGCGGGCGCAAGATGCCTTCTACATCGTCGATGCCGAGGGACAGAAGATCGCCAGCCACGAGGAGTTCGACCGGATACAGCAGTACCTGCTCGACGGGCTGGCGTCTTGAGTGGGAGTGAGCGCTAAACCCCGGCATATTTGATCCTGAAGGTAGAGGAATGACACAAGTTACCGACGATCTGCTTGACCAGATGGTCCAGGCCATCGTCGCCGAGGTCGATCCCGAGCAGGTGATCCTCTTTGGCTCGCGCGCCCGTGGCGATGCGCGGGAAGATTCGGATGTCGATCTGGTGGTGGTGGAGGCCGAGCCGTTTGGGAAGAAGCGGAGCCGACGTTTAGAGGCCGCCCGGGTTTACGGAGCGGTGGCCGGTTTCGATGCTTTGACAGACATCTTGATTTATAGCCGCGACGAGGTTGACCACTGGCGCAACTCAGTCAACCACGTCCTTGCCCGTGCATTACGAGAGGGAACGGTGCTCTATGAGCGAGCTTGATGAGGCTCGTACACGGCTTACGCGGTTCAGTTCCGTTACGACGCTATGGAGTCTGAATCGGCTCCAATCAACCGAGAAGAAGCAGTCCAGCGTTTGGAAGCGTTACGTCAGCAGGTCCGGCGGCGGTTGG
>JAGWBY010000080.1:43129-43852 GCA_021295675.1 Candidatus Latescibacterota bacterium
TGGAGACGTTGCCTAGGGTCGGCCCTACCGGGCGGGCCTTTCCGTGCCTCGGCGACTTGAGAAAAAGCTACCTTTCAATCCAAGCAAGCAGGGGTGTTCACTTCCGGCGCTGCGATCAATCCGGCTCATTGGATCCCATGGCCCGCTGAAGGATCTGGTAGTTCTCGTTCACCTGTTGGAAGTGCGGGTGCTCGTGCCCGGTCTGGCGACGAAAGGAATCGAGGATGTCGAGAGATCGCCTAATCAGCGGTTCGGCTTCCTCGTGCCGGTTAGTGTCCTGCAGCAAAGTTGCCAAGTTGTTCAAGTCTATCGCCACGGTTGGGTGCTGCTTGCCGAATGCGGCCTCGTCGATTTCCAGTGCCCGCCGCATCAGCGGTTCGGCTTCCTCGCTCGGGTTAGTGTCCTGCAGCAAAGTCGCCAAGTTGTTCAAGCAAATTGCCACGGTGGGGTGTTTCTTGTCGAAGGCGCTCTCGCAGATTTTCAGCGCCCGCCGCACCAGCGACTCCGCTTCCGTTCTGTGGGCAGTGTTCTTCAGCAGCATCGCCAGGTTGTTCAAGTCTCTCACCACGTTCGGGTGCTGCTCGCCGAATGCGGCCTCGTCGATTTCCAGCGCCCGCCGCATCAACGGCTCGGCTTCCTCGATACGGTTGGTGTGCCGTAGCAGTTGCGCTAGGTTGTTCAAGCAGATCGCCACGGTTGGGTGTTGCTTGCCGAATGCGGCCT
>JAGWBY010000080.1:44163-45087 GCA_021295675.1 Candidatus Latescibacterota bacterium
TCGCCACGGTTGGGTGCTGCTTGCCGAATGCGGCCTCGTCGATTTCCAGTGCTCGCCGCATCAGCGGCTCGGCCTCCCCGAGCCGGTTGGTGCGCTTTAGCAGTTGCGCCAGTTCGTTCGAAGCCCACGCGATAAGCTGCGCATCGGCGAGTGCCGTCGCCTCCGCAAGCGCATGACGCTGCTGCTCCTCGCACTCCTCCCAACGAGCAAGATCCATCAGTACCGCCGCAATTCTCAGGCGCAGCCCGATTCGCACCTCGGAATCGCTGACGCTTTCTAGCGCATCTCGCAGAAAGACCAATCGGGTCTCGGAGAACGTGCGCAGCGTCAGTTCGGTTCCCATCTCCGCGAGCCGATGGGCGAACTCCTCGAGCTCACCGCTCCGGTGCATCTCCCAAGCCGCGATCATCTCCTTGATTTCGGAAAGATAGTCGGGAGCGGGCGAAGTGCTCGCAACGATGCGTGCAATCGACTGGCTCACGCCGTCTCCGGCCAGGGGCGCGGCTTCCAGCACGTAGCTCACCGTCTGTTCGGCATCTCCACGGCGGGCATGGATCCTGGCCATGTCGAACTTCGCGCTCGCTCGCTCCCCTACGTCGCCGACTTCACTCAGGTAGTCGAGGGCTTTCTCCGCGTCGGCACTGCCCTCTTCGAGAAGCCTCGCGCGCAATTGGCGTCGCTTTTCGTCGCGGGCCGCGATGCTCGGATAGAAGAGACTGAAGAAGTCGAGCAGGAACGGCATGCGTTTGCGTGCGTCGCGGGAAAGGTTCATCGCAAGCCAGATGTCGAAGAATCCCTCGCGAATCGTGTAGAGGCGCGAACGCCGGTCTTGCGGGTGCCGGTCTGCGCGGAGGTAGTGGGCATCGGTGAGACGCTTGAGAAGCGACGACGTCTCCTGCTGGCTCATGCGCATTCGCGCGGCAA
>JAGWBY010000080.1:45165-46643 GCA_021295675.1 Candidatus Latescibacterota bacterium
AGATCCGGTCGAGCAGCAGGTGGAATTGATCCTGCACGCTGGTGACCGACTCGTGGGCGATCAGCTCGTAGAGCATCATCGTCAGCCGCGGGTTTCCCCCCGTCATGCGGTAGAGCGCTTGCAGGCGAGGACGCATGTCCTCTAGAGTTTCGAGAATGTCCGTGCGTTCTTCCCATTCGAGATTCAGGCGGATGACTTCAACCGTTTCCTCAAAGCTCAGGTTCTCCAGGATCTGAATGTCGAAGAAGTCATAGAACGGCTGTCCCACATCGGTGATGCCGTCGAAATGTAGGGGTGCGGTGGCCAGCAGCAGGCAGCCGTTGTCGGCCATAAGAAATTTGCGCAGGGCGGCAACATCGCTCTGGTCGCGGATTTGCCGGGTAAGGACCTCGCCCAGATTTTCGAGCATGATGAGCAGTGTCCGGCCACACTTGCGATTCTCTTCGCGGATTGCGGGCACCAGCATGTCGGCAACCTTGGCGTCGTCTTCTTCGGTTTCTACCTCAGCGAACAGCTCCCTCCACAGCGGTTCGTCTTCGAGGACCTCCTTCAATATCCCGCATATGCCGATCAGGAAATCGGCGAAGGACAGCGTCCGGTTCGATTCCTCCGGGAATCGGACGATTACGACACTTGCGCTCAGCGTTTCGTCGGACTGAACGGCGTCTTCAATGCACGAGAGCAGGTGAGTCTTGCCGATCCCGCGCGGACCGATGAACAGCAGGTGGTTCTTCGACTTCCTGCCCACCGAACCACGCAGGGATTCGATGGCGTTGTCGAGCAGGTGTTCACGCGCGACGCTGGTGTGGCGCAGGACCGGTACAGGCCGATGTTCGAATTGAGGGTCGGTTCAGGCATGGTATTTCCTCCACCACGATTTCAGGACGCCACTGGCGAAGTCGTAGACCCCTTCCTCGATCTCGACGATGTAGAAGTCGTTCTCTAGGTCGAGCCGCTGAGCATCTCCTTTACGAAGGTCTCGATGTCACCATCGGTGAGCGGAGGTAGAGAAACGTCTTCAAGGTCGTTGATGAGATCGACCATCCC
Organism: Candidatus Latescibacterota bacterium; assembly: GCA_021295675.1. The sequence continues at coordinate 46,213 of JAGWBY010000080.1, forward strand.
GAGGGCGTCGAGCGTGCCGGCCAGATTGACCGAGCCGCCGACCAGCCAGTGGATCGAATCTCTTGCCGGTGCCGGATTCTGTCGCTGGGTGCGAAACCAGGCGAGGAACTCGCGCAGCAACCTTTCATCGTCGCGGGACAGATTGAGCAGCATGTCGGGAAACTCGTCGATGATGAACAGAATCCGGGCACTGGTTTTGCGAGTTTGGGCGAGAAACGTGTCCCCGTGCTGACGCCAGTTCGTGCGCCAGTCGGGATCGCTCCCGCGCAGCCCAAGCTTGAAGCCGCCGACACCAATTTCGTCGACCTTTCCAAGCACACCGCTGACGAGTTCCCAACCTGCGGCAAGTTGGTCGCGCACGAAATCCGGATGCGCATCGTGGAATCCATCGAGCAGTACCTGGAAGAAGTCGGCCGGATGGGTCAGGTCCT
>JAGWBY010000005.1:0-15133 GCA_021295675.1 Candidatus Latescibacterota bacterium
GCGGATATAGTAATTGGCAATAGTGCTGGCGGGCAAGGTCGGCCGTGGGCGAAAGACGATGCGATTGAGGTAGTAGTAGCCCATCAAGTTGATGCCAACGCCGCCGCGGCCGTAAAGGGCGGAGCCGTATTCCGTGCGCAGGTTGCCGTCAACCGCCTTTTCCGCGTCGACGCGACCGATTACCTGCATGGTCGCCCAGTAGTCGGCCGAGATCGGGTCGGCTATCTCACGGCGAAAGCCGTATTCGCTCGGCACCACCATAAAAGGGCGCTGGGGATCCTTGCCGGGGATGATGCCGCCGAACTCGCCGGCCTTGAAGCGCTGGTTGAGCAAGTAGGCGAGGTTGCGCAGGCTGTCCAGACGCACCGGCCGCAGCCAAGTGGTCACGCCTTGGCCGTGCTCAGGAAGCGACGCGCCATCGTCGTCGATTCCGTTGATTGGGTCCTCGTTGAGTTGGCCGTCCCAATCGTCGTCAAAGAGCGTGTACAACCCATCTTCATTGAGTCGGCCATCACCATCATTGTCAAACTGAGGATCCGGTCCGTCCTCGTCGATGAGCCCATCGAGATCGTTGTCGAAAAGTTCCAGCGGATCTTCGTCGATGAGTCCGTCGCCATCGTCATCCCTTCTGTTGACTGGATCCTCGTTGAGTTGGCCGTCGTCGTCATTGTCCACTTGCTCGTCGACGGGGTCCTCATTGATCAGCGCGTCGTCGTCATTGTCGACTAGCTCGACGGGGTCTTCGTCGATGAGTCCGTCGCCATCGTCGTCGGCGATCAACTCAACAGCCCAACTGCGACCCAAGTCGAGGCGCCCGGTGACCGGCCGCAGAATCCAGGGATGCACATCGTCGCCGATCCGCCACCGCTTAACTTCGGCATAGCCGTTGCAAAGTACGAATGCGACGCCGAGCACCGCTACCAACAACCTGATCATCGAACACCTCCGCGCAAGACCGTAAGCCCTTGACTGTCTGCAACGAGCAAAATAAAGACGCCGGCGGCAGTTGCGCGCTCCATCGTCTGCACCGGTCAGGCTAATTACGGACGTTTTGCTGTTCTATATAAATAATATGGGTGAACAACTCAAGATAGTCAGATCGGGCCGACGAGAGAAAAAAGAGGTAGAGTTTGAAAGTTCTTGGATGTTTTGTCCCTTTATCAGGACTGAAATTTTCAAAGCGCGGCTAGGCCGGGCCGCCGCCTTCGTTGTTGACGGCCTGCACCAACGCCCGCATATAGGCGATGGAATACGCGACGCCCACGCGACTTCCGCCGAGCATATCGGGGATATGATCGGGGATGATGGCCCCGTCGAACTCGACGGCGCGCAGGGCCTGCATCACGCGGTGCATGTCTTGATAGCCGTCGTCCATCAGAGTTTCGACCCACGGGTCGGGCATGGGGTTGGAGACGTTGCGGAAGTGTATTTTGAAGAGCTTGTTGCGCGATCCAAAGTAGTGTATCGCTTCTTCGACCGACGCCCCCATACCCTGCTTGCCCCCCTCCAGCCAACAGCCGACGCACAGACAGACGCCGATATTAGGACTGTCGGCGATGTCCATCGCCCGCTTGTACCCGGCAAAATTGCCGAAGATGCAGCGCGGTATTCCGCCTAGCGCATAGACCGGCGGATCATCTGGATGGATGCCGATATAGACTCCAGCTTCCTCGGCAACCGGCGCGACCTGGCGAATCATGTACTCGTAATTTTCCCACAACTCGTCTTCCGTGTAGGCGCGACCGTGGGTCAAGTCTCCGGCAAAGGTTTCGCTACCCCAGCGACCTTTGGCGTCTTTGATGTCGAGCCGCGGCGGGTGGTGCGGCCAGTGCTCCAGATACCATTGCCCATATGGGCGTACGTGTGGTAGCAGATACCAGCGGCACCGAGGTCGCGGATGAATTGGATTAGTTCTTCGACTTTCTCGTCGCGGCCGGGCAGATTGAGCGTAATCTCCGGGACGTTGTGGACCGCGTGATTGGCGATGCGATAGATCTGTAGCCCATAGGCGGCAAAGCGCGCGGCGAACTGTTTGTAGTGTTCGACGCTGTGCAACGCCGGGTCGTCAATCCCGAGCATGACCCACTCGACGCCGAGTTGTTGGAAAAATTGCAGATCCTCGTCGCTGGCCTTGTGCGAGGTCTGAACGGCGACTTGGATTCCCGGCTTGCTGGCGTACAAGCCGGGAACAGCGCGCAGTGCGTAGGGTCTGTTGGTGGTCATGGAGTGCCTTCCTTTATCAGTTCGGAAACCGGCTGCGACCTTTCCCAGCGCAGCGCGGTCTCTTGGTCAATGCCGCAGAGCCAATTCCAGGTGCGGATGCGCCGCACCCGGTCGCGGTAAGATTCAACTTCGGTCACGTATGGCAGGCGCGGACGATCGCGATAGGCGGGAATTTCCGCCGCATCGCAGAGCCAGTCCCGCTGTGGCGCGGCCGTGCGGTGGTAGGAAAACTTGATCATGCTGCGGGCGCGGTCGTTGGTTTTGGGGCCGGCCTTGTGCCAGATACCATAGCGAGTTAGCACCACGGTGCCAGCTGGCACCGTCAGCGAGACTTGGCCGCGGATATCGCCGTAGTGGGCGATGGCCTCGCGATCGACGGCACGGCAATGCGAGCCGGGCAGAACCATGGTTGGCCCGTCGACGAGCGCGACACTGTGAGGGTAATAATAGCACTGGAGTTCAAAGACGTCGTAGCCACTGCCCGAAAGTCCGTCCGAATGCCAAGTCTGGCCGAGGTGCTGCTCCTTGAAAAAGTGGTGGTGGCCGCCTCGGGGCACCAAGAAATCCTCGCCTAACAGCGAGCGTGCGACCCCGGCGACTTGGGGATGCAGGAGCACCTGATAGGTGAAGTCGTCCGAAGCGATAAAAGCGTCGCAATTGCCGGGAGCGAGGTCGTCGCAGCAGCGGTTGAAGGTCTCGTCAATGACGCTTTCGAGGACGACCAAGCCGGAGGCGACAAAGTCCATGACGCCGTCGTCGTCTAGCGTCGGTTTCTCCTAAACGAATTTTTCGAGCACGAACTCATAGCCGAGGTAGTCGTTGTCCTGGCCCTCGTACGCATAGAGCTTGGCGATGGGAAACTGTACCACGCGCCAGCCATCGGCCACGGCCGCGAGCACCGATTCGTAGGGCGGATCGTCGCTGGGCAGGGTCGGCGTTTGCGGCTGGGTGGCGTCGTACAAGGCCCAGCTAGCCAGCGGCGAGCGCATATTGGTCGATTTGGCGTAGAGATAGAGAATCTGCTGGCGGGGTTCGGCGAGCAAGTCACCGAGGCGGTCGAGATCCGCGGCGGTAATCGCCTCGGTGCGCAGCTTGTCGCGGCACTGTGTCAACCAGTCTTTTACAGCTTCGTGCATATAGGCTCCCATGGCGTCGGCGACATAAGAAAGCGTTCCCATTTAGCGCGGTCAACAAACAGCGGTGCGCCGCGCCTAGTAATCAACTACCACCTTGATGGTTTGGGGCTGTAGCGCTGCGTCGAAACCAGCGACTAAGTCAGGAAAGGGGACGCACTGCGAGATGAGAGGGTCGAGATCTAATTGCCGCCGCGCCAACAGGTCCAGGGCCTGGGGAAATACGTGGGCAAAGCGGAAGGAGCCGCGGACAGTCAATTCCTTTTGCATGACCAAGTTGACCGGCAGTTCAATCGGGCCGCCCTGGACACCCAACTGCACAATGATGCCACCGGCCTTGCAGTGCGCGTACGCGGCTTGCAGGGCGGCTGGAGCGCCGGAGGCTTCCACTACGACGTCGAATCCCTCGCCCACCGCCCGCGTCATAGCCACCGAATCGTCGGCGCGCACGGGCTGATCGGCCCACAGCGATGCCGCCAAGTCGAGCGCACTTTGGCGAATATCGCTGACGGCGAGATGGGCGGCTCCGTAGTGCCGGGTGACCAAGCCGATGAGCTGGCCGATGGGACCGGCACCCGTCACCAGTACGCGCTTGCCAGCGATGCCTCCTGCTTGGCCGACGCCGTGGACAGCGATGGATAGCGGTTCGAGTAAGGCCGCTTGGCGATAGTCTATCGCCGCGGGAAGTGGATGGCAGTTGTGCGCATGGACTTGCACGTATTCGCGGAACGAGCCGTCTTGGGGCGGGCTACAGGCAGCAGAGCCAAAGTAGCGCATCTGCGCGCAGAGGTTGTAGCGACCTTGGCGGCAGTGGGCGCATGTGCGACAGGGGTGGGATGGGTCAATGGCCACTCGGCTGCCCACCGGCAGCACATCTGCGAACGCGCCCGCAGCGACGACTTCCCCGGCCGACTCGTGCCCGAGGACAAAGGGGCACTCTGGGACGAAATCGCCGTTTCGGCCGTGGACGTAATAGTGCAGGTCCGAGCCGCAAATGCCAGTGGCGCGGATTTGCACCAAGACTTCGTCCGCGGCGATCTGCGGTCGATCGATCTCCACAGCCCGTAGGTCGCGAGCGCCGTGTAGGTAAAAGGCTTGCATGAAGCGGATAGTAGCGGCCAAAGTACAGCGCGTCAAGGGAGTTGCCTACCGCAGGCGTTGTGCGTACTGTGCAGGCACCATTCTCATTAGAAAGGGGACCTATCGTGAAACTCGGCCTCAAGTTCGGCCTCGACACACTCAGCAAAGAAAACCTGCAATTCGCCCAGCAGATGGGCGTCACCCACATCGTCGTCCACAGCCCCGACCTCGGCAACGAGGGTGTGCTCGATTACTTCGAGTTGCTGCGAATGAAAAAATTCATCGACTCGTTCGGCTTGGAGCTGTGCGCCATCGAGAACTTGCCCGGCGATCACATGCACCCCATCACTCACGCGACGCCCGAGCGCGACGCCCAGTTGGCGAAAGTCTGCACGTCTATTGAAAACATGGGGAAAATCGGCATCCCGATCCTCGGCTACTACTTCAGTCTAGCCGGCGTCTCCGGCCACTGGCGCGCGTACGAAAGCGGCGGCGGACGCGGTGGGGCCGGCCTCAAGAGCTTCGATTATAGCTTAGTAGAGAACGCGCCGCCGATCGTCGATGAGCCGGTCTCGGTCACCGAGATGTGGGAGCGATTGGCCTATTTTCTCGAACGGGTGGTACCCGTGGCTGAAAACGCCGGCGTCAAACTCGCCGCCCACCAAGACGACCCTCCGGCCGAGACCCTCTTTGGCACGGGGCGGCTCTTGACTAATCACGACGCCATGCAGCGGTTGATCGACCTCGTGCCCAGTCCGAGCAATGGGTTGGAGTTTTGTCAGGGAACGGTGGCCGAGATGGGGCCGGACGAGACGATTGCAGCCGTGCGCCGCTTCGCCGCCCAAGGTAAGATATTCTACGTGCATTTCCGCAATGTGCGCGGCGGCTTCCCCAAGTTCGACGAGGTCTTTATCGACGAGGGCGACGTCAAAGCCTATCGCGACGCGGGTTACGACGGGGTCATCACGCCCGACCACACGCCTCGCGTAATCGGCGACGAACCATACGGACACCGGGGCCGCGCTTTCGCCCTAGGGTACATTCGCGCCGGAATGCAAGCGCTAGAATTGCTGGATTCGTAAGAAGTGATGCAGGGAGTGGTGCCGAGGGCCGGACTCGAACCGGCACGTCCTAAGCGGACAGTGGATTTTAAGTCCACCGCGTCTACCAATTCCGCCACCCCGGCGCACAGACAAAAAAATGGAGGCGACGCCCGGAATCGAACCGGGGATAAGGGCTTTGCAGGCCCCTGCCTTACCACTTGGCCACGTCGCCTCAGATAGGGGTTTGAAGGTACGCGGCGGGCATATTCCTGTCAACCTACCCGCCGCCTGATTGCACGGCCAAAAACGAGTTAGAATTGTGCTAACTCCTCGCCTAGAGCGCGACCACGGCCGACCGCACTAACGCCTTTGACATGAGGCAAAAAACCTATAGAATAATAGAGCATCGCTACAAATGCACTATGTCTTCCATCTTGGCCGTCGGCTGCGCCCGCGAGCTTTTACCATGCGACAATACCTCGACCTAGTAAGCCATTGCCTCGACCACGGCGAGGCCAAAGCCGACCGCACGGGCGTCGGCACCCTCGCCATCTTCGGCTATCAGATGCGCTTTGATCTCGCGGACGGGTTCCCCTGCCTGACCACCAAGAAGCTGCATTTGCGCTCCATCATCCACGAACTCTTGTGGTTCCTCAAAGGCGACACCAACACGGCCTATTTGCAAAAGGAAAAGGAACGGCGACCTCGGCCCCATCTACGGCAAGCAGTGGCGCGAGTGGTCAACCCCAGATGGCCCCATCGACCAAATTCAACGCGCCATTGATCTGATTAAGACCAATCCCGATTCGCGCCGCATCCTCGTCAGCGCGTGGAACGTCGGCGAGTTGGAACAAATGGCCCTCATGCCCTGCCACTGCCTGTTCCAGCTTTTCGTCACTCGTGGTCGGCTTTCCTGCCAGCTCTATCAACGCTCTTGCGACGTGGGGCTTGGCGTACCGTTCAACATCGCCAGCTACAGCCTGTTGACTATGATGATAGCCAAGGTCTGCGGCTTGCAGCCCGGGGAATTCGTCTGGACCGGCGGCGACGTTCACATCTATCAGAACCACGTCGCCGCACTGCGCCAACAACTCTGCCGCACCCCCCGGTCACTACCGGTGATGACGATTAAAAATCGCGACCAGTCGATTTCCGACTTCCGCTACGACGACTTCAAACTGCTCAACTACCACCCTCACCCCTCCATCCCCATGGAGATCGCTGTCTGATGGGTCTGTTGTACCGACCTTATCGTGCCGGTTGGGCACGGTGCAGCGGTCGTGGATACAACTTTGCTCAGTCTTGGTTTAAAACCTTCACCTGCGGATGTGCAGTATCTATAGTCCAAGCCCCAAGCTGACCGTCCCCGTCCAAGTCGGCCCTCACCACCAACCAGAATCCTGTGCTTATAGGCCAGAACTCCCAAGTATAGCCCTCTATCTGCCACCAAGCGTGCCGAATTCCCTTGCCATTCGGGTCGAAGTAGCGACCATGCTTGGCAAAATAGGCTTTTTCGAACAGGTAGAGCTGCTCCAAGCACGCCTCCAATTGGATCAGGTCCCGCTCATGTGGGGTCAAGCGAGAAAAGTGCACAACCCCTAAGCCTATGAGCACCAACACCAAAAACGTCAACTCGATCAGTCTCAGCGGCATGGGATATCTACCTCTTCGACGATTTGGTCCACATCTAAGTCAATCGGCTCGCCATAGCGTCCATAAGGCTCGGAATAGCGAAAGGGGCTAAGCGAGCCGCTGCTGTACTCACCGTCGCCATCGCGATCTACAAACGCCCACAGCGAGTAGGTACCGGCCAGCAGACCATCCAGATCAAATCGCCCCTCTTCGTCCGCCCACTCGGCGTACGTACGTGCGTCCTCGTTGATGGCCGCGATTTGGACGCGACCTTCTTCCCCGGCCTGCACCTGTCCCCGAATCGCCGCAGTCTCCGCGCCGATGGTAAAAGAAAGCGTCAGCAGGCTATCGGCTAGGCTATTGCCGGTCCGGTCCACGAGCTGTACAGCCGACCCTGCGAGCCGATACGTACCCGGAGCCAGCGGTTCGGCGGGCGCAAAGCGGGCGCGGTTGGGTGCTGGCCACAGCCAATCCCCCGCTAATGCTTGCGTCGAATCGCTCTCCGTCCAAAACCCTGCCAACGAGACCGGCTGCATGGCTTCAGAAAAAAGCAAGTCCAGTGCGTCGCTTGGGGCCAGTCGATTCCGCGTCAGCCCGACGAAAGAGGGCGGCTTGCGGTCAGACCGCGCACTGCCGCGAACAAGCGCGTCCCACTGCACGGGCGCACCAGCGAACGCAAGCTGTACAGTATAGCGTTGGTCTGGCTCTTGCGTTGCCGTCTCGACGTAAATTTTCTCCTTCGCACCTGGGGCCGCATACAGCGACTCTACCGCCAGCCCGGTGACTTCCAGAACCAGGTCTTGCGGCTCCACAGCCTCGTCAAACAGCAACATCAGCCGCTCGGCATGTACAGCCTGGATCCGCTTGAGTACAGGCGCGGACATCTGTCGGCGTACGAGCGCTAAATCGCCAGCCAGCACCTCTTCCTCCTCTACTTCCACAGAGGACGCCGGCAGGGCCAGCCACTCGTCGGCATCTGGCAGGGCGTTGCGATTCGCATCCCTAAAGGCCAGCACCCGATAGTGGCTCGGAGCAAGGCGGACAAACTCGTAGCCCCCGTCGGCACCGCTCTGTGTCTGATAGGATGGTGCATCCAATCCTACCTCCTCGCTAAAGATTCCCAAATCATAGGCCCAAACATGGGCACCGGCCACGGGCTGATGGTCTTGGTACACCCGACCCCGCACCAGCCCCTGATCGAGCTGCGAGCCGGTGGCAAACGCTAAAGTAAAGGATTTCGTCAAGGCATTGCCCCGCAGGTCCCGCGCCCCAGTACCCACCGTCAACACATAAGTTCGTTCCTCGGCCAAAGGCATAGCAATGCGCAGTCGTGGACCCTGCCACGACAGTTGCAGCGGCCCGACCGGTGAGGTGAAAAGAGCAGCCTCGGTCTGTTCGCGATTCATGGGTTCGCTGAAGACGATCTCTACTTCGGTATCCTGTGCCACTTCCAAGGCGTCGCTCTCCGGGTAGTGAGACAGAATGCGGGGCGGCTCTTTGTCCACTGGCCCTCCGGTAGGCGGCCCGACTTTGGCGCAACCTAACAACAGCGCGACCAAGACGCTAATCAGCACCGTGCGGATGAGCTTCGGCGTAGATGGCTTGCAGGTGTTCCAAGCTCACTTCAGTATAGCTCTGAGTGGCGGCCAACGTCGCGTGACCGAGGAGTTCCTTGACGGCTACTAAATCGGCACCCGCGTCGAGAAGATGGGCGGCAAAGGAGTGGCGCAAGCGATGCGGGCTGAGCGAATCGTCTTCTGAGACAGCGCGCAGATGGCGCTCAACGATGCGCTGCACGGTGCGACGACTCAAGCGCTTGCCGCGTCCGTTGAGGAAGAGGGCACCGGCTTCTACTTGCGACATGTCGCATTCGAGCAGGACCTCAGCGCGGCGTTGCAAATACGCTTCGAGTGCCTCTTGTGCCTTTGCGCCAATGGGAGCGATGCGCTCCTTGCGGCCCTTGCCCATGACCTTGATGGTGCCTTCGGCCAGATCCAGCGACGAAAGGTTGAGCCCCACCAGTTCGCCGAGGCGAATGCCCCCTCCGTAGAACACTTCTAGAATGGCCCGATCTCGCACGCCGCTAAACCGCTCGGTCGCAGGAGCTTCCATGGCCTCGGCAACCTGCTCTACGGGCAGGTGTCGTGGCAATGCGCGCTCGACCAAGGGCGATGCCACCGCACCAGCCGGATTGGCAACGAGCGCACCCTCGCGACAGAGATAGCGGAAAAGCGAGCGCAGAGCCGCCAATTTGCGGGCAACAGTGCTGGCCTTGAGGCCCTTTTCTTCTAAGTCGGCGACAAAGGCCTGCACCTGCTCGCGCTGCACCACTCGCAGCGGCAGTTGCAAATTATCGACTCGCGGATAGAGAAAGCGGGCGAATTGCTGCAAGTCACAGCGATATGAACTGAGGGTGTACTCGGCACAATTGCGCTCTTTGTGCAAGTATTCCAAGAAGCGGACAATGCCCTCTTCGAGGCTGGATCCGGCGTGTAGAGCGCTCTGCGATGCATCGGCCATGGCAGTAATGAGCCAAGGAGGAATGAATACTCAGGCAGCTTGGGCGCTTTTGTCTTTTTCGCCCTCTTCGCTTTCGTACTCGGTGCCGCAAACCCGGCAGTACGTGGCAGGGGTACTCGAGCGGCTACCTTTTTCGTAGAGCAAGGCAGCGTCGCAGTGGGTGCACTTGCGGTCTATGGGGCGGTCCCAGCTAGCGAATTTGCACTGGGGATAGGTACTGCAACCAAAGAAGACCTTGCCCTTGCGCGACCGCTTCTCCACGATCTGGCCATCGCAACCGTCCTCTGGACACTGAATCCCAAGGACATAGGGCTTGACATTTTTGCAATCTGGATAGCTGCTACAAGCCAAGAAACGGCCATAGCGACCCGTCTTGACGACCATGGGTGCACTGCACTGATCGCAGACTTCGTCGGTCTCCACCTCGCCTTGCTCTTCGAGGGGCTTGGTGTTTTTGCACTTTGGATAACCAGAGCACGCGAGAAAGCGACCGTTGCGCCCCCACTTGACGACCATGTCGGCCCCGCAGTCCTCGCAGTCCTCGTCCGACACCTCTTGTAGCGCGAGCTTCAGCTCTTTCCGTTGGCTATTGGCCGTGTCTAAGTCGCCCTTCCACGAGTCGTAGAACTGCTGCACGATCTTAACCCAGTTGGTATCCCCATCTTCAATCTGATCGAGCTTGTCCTCCATGTTGGCCGTGAAAGCTACGTTGAAGAGGTGCGGAAAGGTATCGACGAGTAGTTTGTTGACGGTCTGGCCGCGCTCAGTGGCCACGAAGTAGCGATTATCGACCTTTTCGAGATTTGCGCGTAGGTCGAGGGGCGGCCAATGCCCTCGGATTCCAGTTGCTTTACGAGCGACGCCTCAGTAAAGCGCGGCGGTGGCTTAGTGAAGTGCTGCTCAGGAGCGATCTTCTCTAACTTTAGTACCTCGCCTTCGGCGATATCAGCGGGCATGGCCCGCGACGCGGCCTCTTCTTCCCCCTCGGCCATGCCATTAGACGCGGCCTCCGACTTATCCTCTTCTTCCTTGCTTTCGCTGTAGAGCAGAGTAAAGCCCGGAAACTTGACAACGCTCCCCGCAGCGCGAAGCAAGTAGGGTCCGGCCTCGACATTGGCCGTCGTGATGTTGAGAATCTGCGGCTTCATCTGCGAGGTCACAAATCGCTTCCAGATCAGGGAGTACACTCGCGCCTGATCTGGCGTGAGCAAGTGCTTGACTTTGTCTGGATGTAGGGCTACGGAGGTGGGGCGTATGGCCTCGTGGGCATCTTGGGCGCTGTTTTTGGTCCGGTAGTGATTGGGTGTCTCGGGCACGTAATCGCGGCCGTAGAGGGCGTCGATCTGCTCGCGCACCTCGGCGATGGCGTCGGCTGCAACGCGCACCGAATCCGTGCGCATATAGGTAATCAGGCCACGGGTTTCGCCCTCGACCTCAACGCCTTCGTATAGCTGCTGAGCTACGGCCATGGTGCGCTTGACCGAAAAACGCATCCGCCGAGCACATTCCTGCTGCAAGGTACTGGTCGTGAAGGGCGGGGCCGGGCGGCGCATTTGGTCTCGTTCCTTGACTTCTTTGACCCTTATATCTTGCGCGGCCAGCTCGGCGGCGATGCGATCAGCCTCCTCCTGACTGCCGATATCAAGCTTATCGCCGTCTTTGGCCAAAAGACGCGCCCAGAACGAACCCCGACTCTCACGGCCCAAAAGGCTCTCGATCGACCAGTACTCTTGAGGCTCAAATGCCTTGATCTTGCGGTCGCGCTCGCAGATTAATCGCACAGCTACGGACTGCACGCGGCCGGCTGAGAGCCCAGAGTGTATGACCTTCCACAAGAGCGGGCTGATCTCGTAGCCGACTAAGCGGTCGAGTACGCGCCGCGCCTGTTGGGCATCGACCTTGTGTAGATCCAACGCACCCGAGTGCTCTAGCGACTCGTGTACCGCTTTGGGCGTAATCTCATTGAAGAGAATTCGCTTGACGTTGTCGTTCTTGGGAGAGATGGCTTGAGCCACGTGCCAAGCAATGGCTTCGCCCTCACGGTCGGGGTCGGTAGCCAAGTAGGTGGTATCGGCGGCTTGGGCTGCTTTGCGGAGGCCGCTGAGGATCTTGCCCTTGCCCCGAATGGTCACGTAGCGCGGCTTGAAGCCGTCTTCAACGTCGATGCCTAGCTCTTTGGGCGGCAGATCCCGCACGTGCCCCATACAGGGTTTAACCACAAAATCCTTGCCCAAAATTTTGTTGATTGTCTTAGCCTTAGCCGGCGACTCAACAACCACCAATGACTTGCTCATCTGCCCCCTCGGTTGATATTACTGAAAGCTGTACGTTACGTAAGTTACCTAATTTGCTGAATATATGGACGCCCTAAGACAATTGCAAGACGCGCTCTTGACAAACTAAAGCCGCCGCCTTTTTGTAACCCATTCGGTATTGCGCGCTGTATTCTCTGAGGTTTACTCCTTGATCCATCGCAAAAAATCAAGCGAAATAGAGCACATTGCCGCTAGCTGCGAGATCGTCTTCGCCGTCCAGCAAAAGCTCGAAGCGCTCATCGCACTTGGGGTCAGCACCCTCGAGCTAGATCAAGTCGCCGAGGCCGAAATCCGCGCATTAGGAGCGGTGCCCGCCTTCAAGGGATATCACGGCTTCCCCTACTCGATTTGCGCTTCAGTAAACGCTGCAATCGTGCATGGGTTCCCCGACGAAACTCCACTGCAAGAGGGCGACATCGTCAGCATTGACGTGGGTGCCTGTCTCGATGGTTACTATGGCGACGGGGCCTTTACCGTCGCGGTCGGCGCGATCAGCGCGCAGGCACAGCACCTCATCAATGGCACCCTCGACTGCCTCGCATGTGGTATTGACCGAGCGCGACCCGGCGGGCGGCTCTCCGACATTTCTCACGCCATCCAGCGCCACGCCGAAAGCCAAGGGCTGGCCGTAGTGCGCGAGTACGGGGGCCACGGCATTGGTCGCGAGTTACACGAGTCACCCTACATCGAAAACTATGGTTCGCCCGGCAAAGGCCCGCTGCTCAAGCCCGGACACGTACTCTGCATCGAGCCGATTCTCTGCCTAGGCAACCCTCAAATCGACCATCTCGACGACTGGACCACCCTCACCTCCGACCGCTCGCTCGCCGCTCACGCCGAACATACCGTCGCCATTACTGAGGACGGGCCGCGGATTCTGACCCTGCCCGCTGTGCCAGCATGAAGGTCACCTTCCTCGGCACTGGCACCTCTATCGGGGTGCCGCGCATCGGCTGCTACTGCCCAGTTTGCGCCTCGGACGACCCGAAAAACAAGCGCTTGCGCTGCGCCTTACACCTAGCACATCAAGGCCGGTCAATCCTCGTCGATGCCGGCCCGGATCTCAGAACCCAAGCCTTGCGCTATCGGATCGACCGCGTCGATTGCGTGCTGTTGACCCACGGTCACGCCGATCATCTCCACGGCCTCGACGATGTGCGTTCCTATTGCTTTGACCGCGACCAGCCGCTACCCTGCTACGCGGACCCGGACACCATTGCCCGCATAGAACGAGTATTCGACTACGCCTTTGACAAAGACGCCCCCAGCGCGACACCGCAGATTGCCCTGCGTCCGATTGCCGGGCCGTTCACTACCTGTGGGCTCACCATCGAGCCGCTCACCATCTATCACGGTCGCGCCCCGGTCCTCGCCTTTCGCATCGGCAACTTCGCCTACGCCACAGACACCAACTACATCCCAGAAGCGGCCATGGCGCGGCTGCTCGGCCTAGATGTTTTGGTCCTCGACGCACTGCGCCACAAAGAACATCCTACCCATTTCAACGTCGAGCAGGCACTGGCCATCGTCGCCGAGCTCCAGCCTGCTCGCACTTACTTCACGCATATAGCCCACGACCTCGACCACCATCAGACCAATGCCGAACTCCCCCCAGGCGTGGAACTCGCCTACGACGGCTTGGTGCTCGAGGTAAGATAAAAAACGAGGATGCCGCCGGTCTCCCGACGACATCCTCGCCTCGACCAAAAGCACGCTGGCTTTTGTTCAACACTTGGACCAGCCGCAGTGCTTGCACATCAGACAGCTACTCTCATAAGCTACCGTCGACCCACACTCTGGACAGGTCGTCAGCGTCTTCGGCTCGCTGCCCGCAGAACTGGGCGGCACATTCTCGGAGGCGACAGCATCGGGCTGCTTGCCTGCCTTCCGCTGCAAATAGCGCTCCATCGCCTTGCCAATGGCGTCCGGCGTCGATAGGATCAACTCACCGTCTTCCCACACCGGACTCGGCCCCGAAATGCCCTTCAACTCGCTTATGACTTCCTGTGGGTCAACCCCCGAGCGCAACGCGAGCGAAATGAGCCGACTGATGGCCTCGGATTGGGCGGCCGCATTGCCACCCGCCTTGCCGATGGTGCTAAAGATCTCGCAGATCCCGTATTCGTCTTCGTTGATCGTCACGTAGATCTTGCCTTCTCCGGTATTGATCCGCTCGGTAATACCCGTGGTGACGGCCGGGCGGCGACGGCGATGCCGAAAGCCATCCGGCCCTAGGGAATCGGGGATCTCCACAACCGGAGCTTCCTGCTTGTCGGCTTGACCCTCGGTCTGCAGAATGCCCTCGCGGCTGCCCTCGCGGTACACCGTCACGCCCTTGAGGCCCTCCTTGTACGCGGTGATGTAGATGTCGGCGAGGCAGGTTAATCGTCGAAGAAATGCTGCTATCGGTGTACTTCTGGATCACGCCCTGCATCTTGACGCGGAAGTAGGGATCGATTTCGTGGGCCGTCACCACGTAATCGGGCAAGTCCTCGTCGTCGCCGAAAACGCGCTGGATGAGCGGGTGATAGACCTTGTATTCGCGGAAACTCTCGCCGTCGTCCTGCTTTACCCGGCGGGTGTAGCTAGTGCAGAAGATTGGCTCAATCCCCGAACTCGTCTGCGCGACAATCGAACCCGTGCCCACCGGCGGCATGGTAATCAAGGTGCAATTGCGCAGACCGTGCTCGGCAATTTTCTCCTGCAGCGCTTGGGGTAGTCTCTGGATAAACTTGCTCTGCTTGATGCCCTCCCAGTCGAAAAGCGGAAAGGAGCCCTTCTCCTGCGCCAGTTCAACGGACATTTCATAAGCATTGTGGCAGATGGTGGCCATAACGCGGTCTATAATTTCCAAGGCCTCGTCCGAATCGTACTTACTCTGCATCAAGACCAGCGCCCACCCGGCGGTCGGAGGCTACGGCTTCGCGAATTTTGGGCAAGGCATGGTTATCCATGTTGTATTCGATGACATTGTCCAAAAAGCGGGTCGCCACGCACGCGGCCTCTCCCAGTGCCTCGTAGTCGAACTCGCCGTCAGCGCCGACAAAGTTGACCAAATTGAGATTGCCTAGGTTACAGGCCGTGTACGAGGCCAGCGGCTGCTCGCCGCAGGGATTGGTGCTGGTGAGTGGATTGACGTATTCGACATTGTGATACTCGCGCATCGTGTCCCAAAAAATAATCCCCG
>JAGWBY010000005.1:15204-16497 GCA_021295675.1 Candidatus Latescibacterota bacterium
AGTCCGAGTCGGCCAACACAGCCTGCATGAACTCGTGGGTAATCAGCACGCTGATGTTGGCGTACTGCACTTTGGTGCGGTTGACGTCGTTTTTGATGGTGATAAAGTCTTCAATATCGGGGTGATCAACCCTCAAGGTCAGCATCAGGGCACCGCGACGGCCGGCTTGGGAGACGGCATTGGTACTCTCGGAGAGCAGGTTCATAAAGGCAGTGCAACCCGGCGAAGCATCCACCGTAGCGTTGACCGGAGCCCCTTGCGGCCTGAGAATCGACAAATCCGTGCCGACGCCACCGCCCGTACGGTACACCATCGCCGACTCGCTCAGACAGCGATAGATGCCTTCTAAGCTATCTTCTTCAATGGGAATGACATAGCAGTTGGACAGCGTCGGCTTGCGCCTAGCCTCGTCCCGGCCAGCACCGTGCATGACGCGCCCGCCGGGGATGAACTTGAAGTCCATCAACAGCGAGAAGAAGCGGTCGTACCAGAGTTGGGGATTCTCTTCCACCGAGGCCATGGCCCGGGCGATGCGGTCCCAGATGTGCAGCGGCCCAGTCTCGCCGGGTGCCAAGTACTTGTTGCGCAAGACGTCAATGGCGAGGTCGTTTTCCCCGTAATAGGTCTCGGCATCAGCGGCGCGGGCCAAAAGGGCATCGTGGCCGTTGCGCTTGAGCCCGTGGCCTTCGAGCTGCGCTAGCATGTCTTCAAAGCGGTGTGCGACTGCGCGTTCGGATTCCATTCATGCCCTCCCATTGAAGCAAAAAAGATCCATGGGCGAAGTAAAGAACATCGCCAAAAATAAGGACTTAGGTTAACTGCTGTCAGGATTAGGGGAGAGAGCAAAAGTGCAGCTCCGAGACACATTATCTCAGGGCATTACACTCATTTGACACTATATGTAGTGTGTTGAGGCCTAAAGTAGAAACGGCGTGCGTATTTGTCAAGTCAAAAACAAGGTCCAGAGAAATTTCTTTTCAATCCGGTTACGATGCGCTAGAAAAAACAGTTTTGGCCCTTAATTATTGGCCAATTGCTCCAATTCGCGCATGAAATCGCTCTTGTCCTTGAACTGGCGATAGACCGAGGCAAAGCGCACATACGCCACGTCGTTGAGCTGGCGCAGATGCTCTATAACGCACTCGCCGAGCTGTTTGGAGGGAATTTCCTTCACGTTGAGACTGCCCACTTCGGCCTCGACCTGATCGACGAGTTGCTCGATCTCCTCGGCCGAAACGGTCGTCTTGTAACAGGCTACCTGTATCTTGTCGAGCAGTTTACTGCGATCAAAAG
>JAGWBY010000005.1:16582-71859 GCA_021295675.1 Candidatus Latescibacterota bacterium
ACCTTCGCGGCACGACCGCGAATCCACCACCCGATCTTCTTCACAATTGCAATAGGGACACCGCATAGACTAATCCTCCTAGCGTACGGTGGACGGCGTTTGGGTGGGGAAGAAGGGGAAGGAAAGTAATACTAAATATAATAAAAATAGGAAGATATTAGCAACCGTTAGTTAAGCCTGAAGGTGAAGGGCAAGCTAACCCAAACCTTGACGGGCCTGTCGTTTTGCATCGCCGGCGTAAACTCCGACTGGAGAGCGGCGGCTTTGGAGGCCTCGTGGAAGACCTTGGGACCCGTGATCTCGCCAATCTGCTCGACCTTGCCGTCTTTGCCGACTAGCGCCGTGACAAACACCTTGCCGGTGATGTTGGCCTTCTGGGCAGTAGGCGGATACTTCGGCTTTACTCTCTTGGTGAGCCTAGGTTTCTTCTCGACCCGCCACAACTCGACGATCTCCTCTTCCTCTTCCAACTCAACTTCCTCAACCTCCTCCTCCTCTAATGGTGGCGGCGGTGCCAGATCGTCGAGATCGAGGTCGAGATCGGTGTCCTCAATGGTCACGTCATCCGGGACATCCGGGTTGTCGGTGGGCACGGGCACGACCGGTCGGGCTGGCGGTGGGGGCCGGCGCTCCTGTTTAGTCTCGGGAATTTCTTCGAGTTGGATGATAATCGGCTGTTCGGGTTTGGCGTAGGCGTCGGGCTCAAAGCTGGGGAAGAGGCCAAAGAGGGCCGCGTGCAAGAGGGCGGAAAAACCCGTGCAGGCCCATATCGTCTTCCGGTACGTCAACCGCAGGTTGGCTTCAGGCTGTTTGCCACGAATCATTAGTCCAACTCCCGCTTGGTGGAGAAATTGACCCGCAGGGCCTCGACCTTGCGCAATTCCTCCATGACATCGGAAATCACCCCGAACTCAGAGTCCTTATCGCCTCGCAATGAGATGATCAACCGAGGATTGGCCGTCAGGTACTTATGTACCAGCTTGCCCACGTCGGCAAGCGGTATGTTCCGGTCTTCAATACTGATAACTCCCTCGCTATTGACCCATACCTGCAATACGTTGCGGCGACTTTCGAGCTTCTCAATTTTTTCAGCTTGTGGCAATTCCACCGGCACGCCCCTATAGCGCACGAAAACCGTCGAGACCATAAAAAACACGAGGAGCAAAAAGGATATATCGGCCATGGAAGCCGTGGGAATGACGCTAACTACTTTGGCTTTGCGTGCGAATTTCATCGACTATTCTTCCGGGTTGGCAATCGAGATTTTGGTGGCCCCGGCCAGTTTGAGCTCGTCTAGTACATCGACGAAGGTCCGATAGGTGGCTCCGCGCTCGGTCTTGAGCGAGACGATCAGATTCTCGTTTTCCCGCAGACGCCCCTCAATTCGCACCTTGAGTTCGGCAAACGGCACAGGCGTTAGCTGTTCATTTTCAAAAAAGGCAACTTGGTCGCGGGCGTTGATCCACACGTTGAGAATATTCTTTTCTCGTATTTCCTTGGTCTCGCCCACCGGCGGCAAGTGCAACGAGAGGCCCTTGTCTTGGTTCATCGTGGTCGTGACGAGGAAGAACACGATCAACAGAAAGGCGATATCCGCCATCGAAGCCGTGGGGATTTCCGGGGCAACCCGGCTCTGGCGCCTCCCGATCACGTCTAGGCTCTGGCCGTCTGCTCAGTCATATCGGCGATGATCTTATCGATGCGATTGGCGCAGAAATTGTAGCAAAACTGGATTAGGATGCCCACGATCAAACCCGAGGCCGTGGTGATTAGAGCCTCGGAAATACCACCCGCGACCATGGACGGCTCGACGTCGCCGGCTTCCTTAATCGCCTGAAAGGCGTTGATCATACCGCTGACCGTGCCCAAGAAGCCTATCATCGGTGCTAAGTTGGCTACTGTCGAGAGCCAGACCATGCCGCGCTCGAGAAAGGCCATCTCCACTGCGCCGGAATTGTCAATGGCTTTCTCGACGTGGTAGATCCCTGCGTGGATAACCGAGGCAACCGGACCGCGCGTCTGTGAGCAAAGCTCGGCCGCTGCATCGGGGCCCTCGTTTGCGAATGTCTCTTCGAGGTTCGCAAAGAAATTCGCCGCGTCGATCGACGACCGCGACAGATTGAACAGGCGCTCAATCGCTACGGCAACGCCGATGATGAGCAGAATGAGCAGGGGCCACATGGCCCATCCGCCGTCTTGAAAAAGCTCTACCATTTTCTCTCCTCGCGATTATTGTTAGTCCCGGTCCAACAGACCGGAGCGATGCTTAGTTTTGCTCCTCTTGCGTCTCTCCACCACCGAAGAACTGCCGCTTGAGCTTTTCTTCCTCGGTCTCGGGCGGCCGGAGCTGCCAGATGCGCTGCTGGGCCACCTTCTCCCAAGCTGGATCGGCTTTGGCTTTCTCAAAGGCGGCGATGGCCCCTTCCTCGTCGCCCTGCCTCACCAGATTGTCGCCCTTGAGCAGCAGCAAGTGTGCATCCTTGGGATTTACCTTCAGCCCCCGCCCCAGCCACGCTTTTGCCTCGGCTAACTCGCCGCGGCCTTGGTGCCACTCCACTAGCTCAGCTATGCTCTTCACATCCTTGGGATCAGCCTCGACCATGCCCTTGAGGCCCTCGACATGCATGGAGTCGTTGCCCGCTTCAGAGGCGATTGATGCGATCCGGTTATAATAGGAGTAGGCGTTCTGCGAATCCAACTGCGCCAACTGCACTAGCCTTTCATAAGCCCCTTTGACATCGCCAACCTCTAGCTCCAACTCGACGATACTCTCCAGTTGGTCAGCACCGCCCATCCCGCCCTCGACTTGGCGTTTACGCAACTGAAGAGCCTGCTCCACCTGCCCTAGCTCTTGGTGTAACACTGCAAGTATTTCAATGAGTTCAGCGTCTTCTACTCCAGTCGTGTCTTCACGATCAGCCTCGACTAATTGCTCGTAGTGAACGATAGCCCGCTCATTGCGGCCTTCGCGGCGATAGAGGTCGGCCAGCTTGCGACGGTCAGCAGCATTCGGCTTTTTGAGTAGCGCTCGCTCCAAGCTCAAAGCAGCCGAATCGACTTCGCCGACAGCTTGGTAGATCGTGTAGAGGAGCCGATTGGAATTCAGATGTAGCGAATCGATGCTCACCGCCCGGCGCAGTGCGGTGCGAGCGTTGTCCAAGTCCTTCTTTTCTTTGTAATAGAGTTGCCCCAAGAAGTAGGCGGCCGTCAACTCTTGGGGACTATATTGCAAAACAGTAGTGTAATAGCCTATGGCCCTGTCGTATTCTTTGTTTTGGCGAGCCGTTTTGGCGTAGTATTTATACTTGCGGATTGAATCGGCTATTGCAGCTTCATTCTCAGTGGCCCTAGCGTCGGCACCTAATACTAAGATGCAAATCGCTAGCCCTAGTATACGCAGCAGATTGCATTTCACGGTGAATAATCCTCGATATGGCTACGATCTCCGAGACGCGACAATTTGCGAGTTCATTGTCATTACTTAATGCAGCCTTCGTAGAGTCGTCAAGATATGTATTTACTGTTTGGGATGCAACTTTTAAAGGCCACCTTCATACATAACAACTCCACCGTTACATCTTTGCAGCGAATGCGTTACATTTTTGCGGATCGCCGCGCGTTTATAGATTGACAAGTATTTATTTTTAATGCACTTTATTCGCTTTATAGCAATATGATGAATAGCGCGTTTATTCGAACTAGCGCCACGTTCACTTCTGCCGAACTCGAGCGGCAGGGCTAATCTGAGAGGGGCAGCCTTGAACTGGTTTGAAAAAATGAAATCTGGGATTAAGTCCCTAATAAAGCGCGAAATTCCCCAGGGGCTCTGGATCAAGTGCAAAAAGTGTGGCCACTCCAATTACGAGACGGACCTGCGACGCAGTCACTGGATCTGCCCGGAGTGCGCCTTTCACCACCCTATCGGCCCCGAGCAATACATCGACCTCCTCATCGACGACGGCACTTTTGTCGAAATCGACCAAGACGTGGTGCCCGTTGATCCACTCAAATTCAAAGGCTACAAGGACAAGATCAAGCAGGGACGGCGCGAAGGCGACACCAAGGAATCCGTACTCACCGGCGTCGGCCAAATCGACGGCCAACCCATCGCCCTCGGGATCATGGACACGCGCTATCTCATGGGTACTTTAGGCAGCGCGACTGGCGAAAAAATCTGCCGCCTCATCGATCGCGCCATAGCCGACCACCGCACCCTGATCATCATCTCCCAGTCAGCTGGCGCTAGGATGCATGAAAGCGCCTATTCCCTGATGCAAATGGCCCGGATCAGTGCCAAGCTCAACCAACTCTCGCAAAAGGGCTTGCTCTACATCTCCATTCTCACCGACCCCACCTACGGGGGAGTCACCGCCAGCTTCGCCATGCTCGGCGATATCGCCTTGGCCGAACCTGGGGCGCGCATCGGATTTGCGGGCCAAACCGTCATCCAGCAGTTCCTCGGCACGGATGCCCCCTTTCCAGAGGGCTTTCAAATCGCCGAGACTGTCCTCGAACACGGCTTTATCGACCGCATCGTCCCGCGCGACCGCATGGCAGCGGAATTGGCGCGTTTGATCGCTCTGTTGGCCCCGCAGCCTGCTGGCCAAACCGCGATGAACGCCTAGAAGTTGTGTCCTAGGTTCATCCAGACATCCACTTGCTCGGCGGCGACGCCCGTGCCCATGCGAATCACGAGATCGGTGTCCCAGACCATTCGCACCCCGGCACCGCCGCTGACGTGCATGCCGGCCCACCCGATCTGATCCAAGTCGGGCCAGACTCGGCCCGCATCAAAAAACACTACACCCTGCCACTCGACGTACTGCCCGTAAAACCAGATGTCGTACAGTTGGTAGCGCAATTCGATATTGGATAAAAAACGCACGTCGTCTGTAAACCGCTGGGTGTCGAAACCTCGCAGCGAATCGCTGCCGCCCAACCCCTTAACTCGGCGACTGCCTCCTATTTCGCCATAGGCATAGAGGGGTACCTCGCCACTGAGGACCTCCAGTACGAGGCGGTGAGAGAAATTTATCCGAGGCGACAGCGGGACGTAGTAGAAGTTGGTCAGGGTTACGCGGCTAAAGTCAATAGGCTCAAAGAGCAGCGCTAGCAGGGAGTTGCGCGCCGACTCGTACGACCACTCCTGAAAGAAACCGCGCCGTGGCACCACTTCGTCGTCGCGGGTATCCCACTGGAGAGTCGCACTAATAAACCCCGAAAACCCATCTATCACTCCATCTGGGGTGCCGCGCTCCAAATAGAACGCCTGCGTACCGCGCTGGTCCACATCGACGCGCTCCAGCCCAAAACCGACCGACATGGATACCGGACCGTACAACTGGCGAAAAAGGCTCACCAAGATCCTCGGGTTTCTTTCTAGAATGTAATAGTAGTAGTTCTCATCCTTGAAATCAGCGCTCTTAGGCTTGATGAAATCTCGATTGAATGCGCTATTGTTGCCCAACCCATAGTAGCGCGTGCGTATATTGCGCTCGCGGAACAACTCCAGTCTCAGGCCGAAACCCGTCCCCGAAATCCGGGGCACCCTCAGTCGCACGCGATTTTTTACTTTCCCCTCAGAAGACTGCTGGACGTGCAATGTCAGCTTGTAGAGATAGGGCTGCCGCCGGTAGTCAGCCCAGTGGACGCGTGCGCCCCAATTCCAGCCCGTGTTGGGGCTGAGATAAGCAAACGGTAGGCCGGTGACGCCATAGGGAATGCCCCGCAGGGTAAACTGACGTCGCTTTGCCATCCAGCGCACGGCTTCCACGGTCTGCTCGGTCGCCGCCTGCGAGACTTTGGTCAGCAGCGGAGACGAAGGCTGCCTTTGAGTGGAATCGACGCGGACCTCGCCCTCACCCCATGTGCTCTCTGCGAACAATAGGACGCCGATGCAACTGCCGTTTGCGAGAAGCCGCTTAACCACGACCACCTTGCTTCCCTACACCTTCAGGTGTGAAAATGCCGCACTCAAAGCGCTGGCGATCAAGCGAGCTTATCGGGGTATCAAGCGAATAGCGAAGCGGCGTAATCGCGACTGCGCCGCGCGCCAAGGCTTCCACATCGCTGTTGGCTCCATCGCCAACCAACTGCAACTGACAGCTATGGTATGCGAAGTGCGGCTCGTCTTCACGCCGAGCGAATAGCGGACCATAGCTCGTCTTCGCCAAACCCGTCATGCACCTCGGGGATTCTCGCTTGGTACTAGCGGGCATGTTTACTGCGATCATGTCGGCACCAGCCGGCAACCCCCCGCGCAAGGTCTCGGCGGCGATGTCCGCAGTGACGGCCGCCGCCGCCGCGACCAGCGCGTCGAGCGCGGGATCGAGCTGCCGACATCGCCGCCAGCGCGCAAAAGCCGGTTCGGGCAACTCCAGCGAAAAGGCTGCGGATGGCACCCCGGCGAGAAAGCCTTCTACAGCCGCCCCTATGGTGCCGGAACTCAGCGTGAAAGCGAGACCGGAGTTGACGCCCATATTGATGCCGGAAATGACTAGAGCCGGCTTTGCAGGACAGAGATTGTGGATGCCGATATGGGCGCAGTCGGCGGGCTTGCCGGTCAACGTCTGGACGGGAAAGCCGTCGCATTCAATCTCGGCCAGCACCAATGGCTCAAAGCGGCTCATACTCTTGCTGGTCCAACTGCATTCCGCCGCCGGCACGACCACGCATAGCTCGGTCAACTTGGATAGCTCCCGCAGCAAAGGTACCAAAAGAGGCGAATCAGCACCGTCGTCGTTTGTCACCAATACTTGGGATTTTGCAGCGGTCACAGTTGGTTTTTCCTTCGCTACGGACGCGCTCTAAGCTGGAGATATAATAACAATCCGCCGTTCGGCTCCCAATAATTTCCTTGCTTAGCGGCGGCCTGCGGTTCTATTATTTTCATAATGGATGCCACCATTCTCCTACAGGAACTTGAAACTCTTGCCGCAGGCTTGGGCATCGAGGTGCGCTACGACGACTTTGAAGGCCAAGGCGGGCTTTGCCGCTATGGCGGTAGATCCTACTTGATCGTCAATCGCCAACTCAATACCGAAGCCCGGGTGCATGTGTTATGCCGTGCTCTTGCACGGCTGTCTCTCGATTCAGTCTTTATCCGTCCCCAAGTACGGGAACGGATCGAAAAATGTAGATCACAGGCCGCCGCTTAATCGCCTACACTCCTACTGACCACGCTCCAGCATTTAGACGGGACCGCGAATTTTCCCGCCAGAATTCACCGCCTGAAGGGCGGCCTGCTCTTCCTTGACAGCCCCTATGTGATAGTCTATTTTTGCTTTTTCTGCCTAATTTTAAGACCAAGGGAGCATCATGCCCAAAATCAAGACGCATAAATCCTCGTCCAAGCGCATCAAGCAGCGCGGATCAGGCAGCCTGAAACGGCGCAATGCCTATGCCACGCACCTTTTGAGTGGCCGCTCGACCAAGCGCAAACGGAACTTCCGCAAAAACAGTCCGGTCTCATCCGCAGACTTAGCCAATGTGCGCCGTGCCCTGAACCTCAAGTAAGCGAGTTTAACGGAGAGTAATCCATGCCACGGGTAAATCACGCCGTAGCCACCAAAAAGCGCAAAAAGAAGGTACTCAAACAATCCAAGGGTTATTGGGGGGCGCGCAGCCGCCTCTTCCGCACCGCTAGGGAAGCCGTTGACCGCGCTCAAGCCTACGCCTACCGCGACCGGCGTCAGCGCAAACGGGACTTCCGCCGCCTCTGGATTGTCCGCATCAATGCCGCCGCCCGCCGCAACGGCATGTCTTATAGCCAACTCGTCCACGGGCTGGCCCAAGCCGGCGTTACAATCAACCGCAAGGTGTTGGCCGATCTAGCCGTGCGCGATCCGGCCGCCTTTACCGCGGTAGTCGAACAAGCCCGGCCCCACGTCTAAATTTACACCCATCTGACAAAAAGGGGCCGGCGATACGCGCTGGGCCCTTTTCGTTCTATATAGGTCTATATGTTAGAAGAAGTGCGACAATTGGCGTCGGTGGCCATAGCGGAAATCGAGGTGGCCCAAGACGATAAGGCACTGGAGGCACTGCGAGTTCACCACCTCGGGCGCAAGAGCCGCTTGCGCCAGATCGCGCGACAGATCGGCCACCTGCCCGCGGCCGAAAGACCAGCGCTAGGGGAGGCCACTGGTCGCGCTCAACAGGCCATTCAGCAGGCGCTAGACGACAAGGCTCTAGCCCTCCGGCAGTTGGCTGAAGCGGCTTCTGCTCTTGACGTAACACTCCCGGGCCGACGGCCTCTGTTGGGCTGTGCCCACCCCCTGTCTCAGTTAACCGACGAATTAGTCAGCATCTTCCAAGGCATGGGTTTTGACGTGGCCGACGGGCCAGAAGCTGAAGACGAGTACCACAATTTCGACGCCCTCAACACACCGGCCGATCACCCTGCGCGCGACCTGCACGACACCTTCTATCTAGACGGCGGTGGCCTCATGCGCACTCATACCTCCACGGTGCAGATCCGCGTCATGGAGCAAACGCCGCCGCCAGTGCGGGTCATCTCCCTAGGTCGCTGCTACCGCAAGGAGACGGTCGATGCAACCCACCACTTCGCCTTCCATCAGATCGAGGGCCTATACGTTGACCACGGGGTCTCTTTCGCCGACTTGAAAGGCACCATTGAGGCCATGGGACGCCAGCTTATGGGCGCGGAGACCCAAGTGCGCTTTCGACCTCACTTCTTTCCCTTCACTGAGCCAAGCGTGGAATACGATTTTACCTGCACCTGCAAGAGGCAACGCGCCAACTGCTCTATTTGCAAGGGAACGGGTTGGATCGAAATCGCCGGTGCTGGCATGGTCGATCCGGCCGTCTTTACCGCGGTGGGCTACGACCCAGACGAATACACGGGCTTCGCCTTCGGCATGGGCTTGGAGCGGATCGCCATGATTCGGCACGGCATTGACGACGTGCGGCGCTTCCTCGAAAACGACTTGCGGTTCATCCGCCAGTTCTAAGGTTCTCGGCAACGCCTTATGAAAATCACTTATAACTGGCTCAAGGAATACGTGGATTTCGCCTGGGATTGGCCCGAGCTAGCCGAGCGCCTGACCATGGCGGGCTTGGAGTTCGAGAGCGTCGAGGATCTCGGCGCACGCTACGAGGGCGTTGTCATCGGCCGCGTCAACACCTGTTGCCCACACGGAAACGCCGATCGCCTGACCGTCTGCCAAGTCGATGTAGGGACCGGAGTCAACACCATCGTCTGCGGGGCACCCAATGTTGCGGCCGGACAAACCGTCGCCGTCGCCCTGCCCGGCACTACTCTGCCCGGCGGCATGCAGATCAAAAAAGCCAAAATCCGCGGCGTCGCATCCGAAGGCATGTTGTGTGCCGAAAGCGAACTCGGGCTAGGCGATAACCACGACGGCATTGTAGTAATCGACGAGAACCTCCCGGTCGGGATCCCCTTTGCCGAGGCCACTGGGCTCGGCGACGTAGTCATCGACTTCGAAGTTACGCCCAATCGCCCGGACTGCCTGAGCATCTTGGGCATTGCCCGCGAGGTCCACGCACTCACCGGCAACCCCCTCCGTTTTCCCAACAGACAAGTGCCCGAAAGCGGACCGGCTACCGCAGAAGACGTGCGGATCGACATCGAGGCACCAGATGATTGCCCGCGCTACGTCGGCCGCATCGTGCGCGGCGTCGAGGTTGGCCCCTCGCCCGAGTGGCTCCAGCGCCGACTCCAAGCCGTGGGTCAGCGCCCGATCAACAACATCGTCGATATAACCAACTACGTACTGCTGGAATTGGGACATCCCCTGCACGCTTTCGACTTACATGTACTCGACCAGCGGCGCATCATCGTCCGCCGGGCGCGCACTGGCGAAACCTTGGAGATGATCGACGGCACTCAGTGTCAACTCGACGAAGAGATGCTGGTCATCGCCGATGGAACGCGGCCCCAAGCACTAGCCGGGGTCATGGGTGGAGCCCATTCCCAAGTATCGGCGGACACCACGGACATCCTGCTTGAAAGCGCGTATTTCGCACCATCGCGGGTGCGGCTAGTCCGGTCTCGACTAGAGCTTTTCACTGAGGCAGCCACGCGCTTTGAGCGCGGTGCCGATTGGGATGCCCCGGTGCAGGCGATTGACCGCGCCGCCCACCTAATCGCCAAACTGACCGGCGGCGCGGTCGCCCCAGAGCCTTTAGACGTGTACCCCCGCCCCGGACAACGCCGCCAAATTCCGCTCTGCGTTGACCGCACCAACCAACTCTTGGCTACGGAGTTAGACTCCGCTGCCATCGTCCAGATTCTCGAACGCCTCGGCTGCCGGGTCGAATCGGGCCAGCCCCTCGTGGTAACGGCCCCGAGCTTCCGTCCCGATCTGACGCGCCCAGCCGACCTCATCGAGGAAGTCGGCCGCATCTACGGCTTCGACCGCATTGAGGGTCGCCAAGGGGCATCTGGGCCTTGGATCACCCGGCGCAACCCCGAACTCGCCTTTAGACGGGTCGCTCGGCAACGGCTCTTGGGCCTAGGTTTGGACGAAGTCGTCAGCAATGCGATCGTCGAATCCCGCTGGCTCGAATTAGTCGGTGCCGCAGACCGTGCCGCCCGCTTGGCCAACCCGCCAACCGAAACCCAAGACGCCTTGCGTACCACCTTGGTGCCAAGCCTATTAGACGTCGCGCGTCGCAACTTCAACCAGCGGGCCGCAGGAGTGGCTATTTTCGAACTGGGCAAGTGCTTTGTCGCCGCGGCCGCAAAGGGCGCAAGGCCCGAGGAAAACTGGCACCTCGCAGCTCTGTGGTCGGGCCGCGTTTCAGCTTCTCCCTATCAGGCCGACGCCCGCGAAGCCGACTTTTTTGACCTCAAGGGCTTGCTAGAAGCGCTAGTGGGCGAGGGGGATTTGCACTTTACGCCCGCCGACCGCCCCGAATGCCGCTCGGGACACGCGGCCTGTATTTCCCTTGGCTCCCTTGGTGGTCAGCCTCTCGGTTGGCTAGGCCAAGTTTCGGCCGACTTATGCGCGGCATTTGATTTAGAGCGCCAAGTACATATTTTTGAAATATCGTTTACCGCGCTAGTACGCCATTGGCACGGTCGGGAGCGCTCGTTTACCGCGCTTTCCAAGTTTCCGCCGATCGAGCGCGACTTGGCCATAGTCGTACGCGCAGACACTGCAACCGCCGAACTTATCGCCACCATGCGAGATAGCGCGCTCCACCTCGTCGAATCCATCGAGGTTTTTGATCTCTATCAAGGGGGTCAAATAGAAGCAGGCCACAAGAGCGTGGCTTTCGCTATTCGTCTGCGCGACCGCGAACAGACGTTGCAGGACGCTCAGGCCGACGAAGTGATCTCCGCGATGCTCAAGAGTCTCAAAGCGCGGTTCGGCGCTCGTTTGCGCTAATTCCAACCTCAATCAGGAGTACAGTCGTCCCCAATGGATGTAAACGAAAATTTTGAACGCCTCGAACTCTACATAAATCGCCTGACGGGAGATCTCGAAACGCTGCGCAAGGAAAACGACGAACTGAACGGGCAGCTCCAGAGCCTCAAAGAAAAAAATGACACCCTACAGGCAGACATCCAGAGCCTTGAGACAAAGATCAGCGTCGTCAGCAGTGAAAATGAACAGAGCAAAAAGGACAAAGAAGTGGTAAAGGGACGCATCGAACAGCTCCTCAGCCGCTTGGATGGTGCCTTCAGCAGCAAAAACGAACACCTTGAGCAGGTCGAAACAGCCCATACAGAGGCTGAATAAGACAAAGACATCTGAGAAAGGGGTCTAGTATGTCGTCCCAAGTAGTAGTCAAAATATTCGACAAGCACTATACCCTAGGCGTTGACGAAGATCACTCTGCCGAACACGTACAAAAACTCGCCGAGATGGTGGACGAGCGCATGCATGAAGTCAAGCGCGAGCTCCAGAGCGGCAATCCACTCCAAGTGGCCATCTTGGCCAGTCTGAGCTTAGTGGAGGAACTCCTCTCCCTGCGGGAGGACTACGCTTCCGCTGAAGCCGATATAGCCCAGCGAACTTCTCAGCTCGCCACCTCGCTTGGGCACCTTTTCGCCGAAGTAGAAGTCCCCCGTTCCGATAGCTGAAGTATCCCGAGCCGGATTCCACCCCGTGCTCTGGCCTGATGCCCGCAGGCGTCAAGACCGATAAGGATAAGAAAGAGATTCCCTTGTTTAATGGGTTTGACTACATAGTCCTAATCTGTTCTGCCTTCGCCTTTTTCGCCGGCGGCTGTCTCCTCGGCTGGCTTGGCAGTGAGCGGCTGCGCAACAGCAAACTGCACAGCACCCAAGCCACTGCCGATCAGATCGTCGCCCGCGCCCGCCAAGAAGCCGAAGCGCTGAAAAAAAATGCCCTACTCGAAGCGAGAGACGAGTGGCACCGCGAGTGGGCACCGCTGGAAAAGGAGCAAGAGACACAGCGGCGCTCGTTGCGCGATCTGGCGGCCAAGCTGCTAGAGCGCGAACAACAACTAGAGCGCAAAATAGACCTACTCACGAGCAAGGAGCGCGAACAGCTCAAGAACGAGCAGGACCTCGACCGCCGCGAGGCGGCCATAGCTGCGGACGAGGTCCAAGCTCAGGACCTCGTCCGCGAACAGAGTCGGAGGTTGGAAGAATTGGCTGGCGTAAGCCAGCAAGAAGCCCGGCGCATACTCGTTGATCAGCTAGAGGGAGGCGCGCGCCGAGTTGCCGCCCGCAAAGTCCGCGAGATCAGGGACACCGCGGTTGCCACAGCTAACCTAGAGGCCAAGGAAATCATCACCCGCGCCATCCAGCGCTTCGCCGGAGAACTGACCGTCGAGAGTACGCTTTCGGTCGTGCCGATCCCCTTCGACGATATGAAAGGGCGCATCATCGGTCGCGACGGGCGCAATATCCGCTCCTTTGAAATGATCACCGGCGTCGAAGTCATCGTCGATGATACCCCTGGCATGGTCATGCTATCGGGCTTTGATCCACTGCGCCGCGAAGTGGCCAGACATACTCTCGAAACGCTCATCCGCGACGGACGCATTCACCCTGGGCGCATTGAGGAAGTGTATGACAAGGCCCGCAGCACCGTCGAGGAGATGATTCGCGAGTCCGGTTCCAAAGCCGCCTTTGACCTCGGCATTCACGACTTGCCCGAGTCGCTATTGGAAACGCTGGGCAAGCTCCGCTTCCGCACCAGCTACGGACAAAACTTGTTGGTCCACAGCAAGGAAGTCGGGCTTTTGGCCGGCATGATGGCCGAGATGCTCGACCTTGATATAGTGCTAGCACGCCGCGCTGGTCTCTTGCACGACATCGGCAAGGCACAGGACTTTGAGTTGGGCAACGACCCAGCGCAAAGTGGTGCCGTACTGGCCCGCAAGGGCGGCGAAAGCCCTGAAGTTGTGCAGATTATCGAAACCCATAGCAAGCACACGCCCTCGCGCTCAGCCATCGCCGTACTAGTCGAAGCCGCCAACGAAATCTCCACCCACCGCCCGGGTGCCCGCAAAGAAAAAGTCGAGGAGTACATCTGCCGTTTGCACCACATTGAGGAACTCGCAGCCGACTACGTGGGCGTGAAACAGGCTTTTGCCCTGCAAAACGGCAAGGAGGTTCGGGTCTTGGTCGACAGCGGAGTGGTAGATGACACGTACGCCGAACAACTCGCCGACGACATCACCACCAAGCTCGAGCAACAACTCGAATACCCTGGGCAGTTGCGCGTCTGCATCATCCGCGAGATGCGTGCCGAGTCTCACGCGCGGTGAACATTCTCTTCGTCGCCGATATCTTTGCCCAGCCGGGCCGCCGGGTCGCCGCAGCCGTAATCCCCGAGTTAGTGAAACAGCGCGAAGTCTCTCTGGTAATCGCCAACGGCGAAAATGCCGCCGGGGGGTTTGGCCTCACCGACCGCATCGTGCGCAAGCTGCACAGCTATGGCACCGACGTCATCACCAGCGGCAACCACGTCTGGGATCGCCGCGAGTTCATCCCATACCTAGACCAATCCGACCGCGTCCTGCGCCCCTTCAACTACCCCAAAGATGCTCCTGGCACTGGTGCGACCATTATTGCCGCACGCGGCGGTCTCCCCGTGGCCGTGCTCTGCCTCCAAGGGCGCACCGGGATGCCCACCATCGACTGCCCCTTCCGCACAGGCCGCGCCGAGGTCGAGCGCCTGCGCACAGAGACGCCCTTAGTCTTCGTGGATTTCCACGCCGAAGCCACGGCTGAGAAAATGGCTATGGGCTTCCACCTCGATGGCTTGGCCACCGCAGTCATCGGCACCCACACCCACGTGCAAACCGCGGATGAGCGCATCTTGCCCAAAGGCACGGCGTACCTAACTGACGCTGGTATGACCGGCATCCGCGAATCCGTGATTGGCGTGCGTCCCGAAATAGCCATCCAACGCTTCCTCACCCAAGTGCCCACCCGTTTCAAGCCCGCCGACGGCGAGGCGATCCTCTGCGGCGCGCTGATCGAGGCCGACGAGGCGAGCGGCCGGGCCACTCGAATTGAGCGGTTGCAGCTAGCAGAGCCTTGACCTCGTGTGAATTAGGAATTAAAAATTAGAAATCGGGCGCGACGAACACACTAATTCTCAATTCCTAATTCCTAATTGATTACCCGGAGTACCTATGTCCTTTCAAGAGCCGCTCTTCTGGACCGACGCCGAAGACGCAGCCCACCGGCCCTACTCGGTCTCCGAAATCACCAGCCAAGTCAAAGAGCTACTCGAGGAGAACCTGCCCAAGTGCTGGGTCGAGGGCGAGATTTCTCAGTACACCCACCACAGCTCTGGCCACCGCTATTTCACGCTCAAAGACAATGCGAGCCAGCTAAGCGCGGTGATGTTCAAGTGGCAGGCCGGCTCGCTCTCCTGCAGCCCCCAACAGGGCATGCAGGTGCAGGTGTATGGATATATCTCCGTCTTTGAGCGCGCCGGGAAGTACCAACTCTATGCCGAGCAGATCAAACCCGCTGGCGTCGGCGAGTTGGCTATCGCCTTCGAGCAGCTCAAAAATCGCCTAGCGGCCGAAGGGCTTTTCGACGAAAGCCGCAAGCGACCCCTGCCCCCGTATCCCCGCAAAATCGGCGTGGTAACCTCGCCGACCGGCGCGGCCATCCGCGACATCATTCAAATCCTCGACCGCCGCGCCCCGGATATCGAGATCGTCCTCTGCCCCGCACGGGTCCAAGGCGAGGGAGCCGCCGCTGAGGTCGCCGCCGCCATCGCCAGTTTAAATCAACTAGACGACATCGACGTGTTGATCGTCGGTCGCGGTGGCGGCGCGCCCGAAGACCTCTGGCCTTTCAACGACGAATCCGTCGCCCGAGCCATCTACCAGTCGCCTCAGCCCGTCATCTCTGCCGTCGGCCACGAGATCGACTACACCATCGCCGACTACGTGGCCGATTGCCGCGCCCCAACCCCCTCGGCCGCAGCCGAAATAGTCGCCCGCGAACGCAGTGCCCTGCGCGAGCGAGTCGGTGAGCAACAAGGCCGCTTGCTAGCGGAAATGGAGCGCTATCTCAGCTCCTTAGAGGAACGGTTGGGCCACTGCGACCCAGGCCGCCTGCGCGCACGCCTAGACGACCACTTGCAGCAGCAAAGCCTATACCTCGACGAGCGGTGCCAAGCCCTTTCTACCGCTTTCGATTGGTTTTTGCGCACGCGGGTCGAGGCCCTAGCCACCGCCACCACCCGCCTCGACGACCTCAGTCCGCTTACGAGCCTAGCGCGCGGTTTTGCCCTAGCGGAACGCGTCGCCAATAAACACCTCGTCCGCGACAGCAACGAGCTTCAGCCGGGCGACAAACTGCAACTGCGCTTTCACCGCGGAGGCGCTATCTGCCGTGTGGAGGAGAAACTCAATGAGTGAATCTTTTGAAGAAGCCCTAGCCGTGCTCGAAGAGAGCGTCCAGCGCCTCGAAGCAGGCGACCTCAAGCTCGAAGAGGCCCTCGAAGTATTTGAAAAGGGCGTTGCCGCCTCGCGCGCCTGCGGCCAGTGGCTCGACCAGACCCGCGAGCGCGTCCAAGTCCTCACCGCCGATGCTGAGGGTCAATTCCGCCTCTCTTTTCTGGACGACGAAGACGACCAATAGCCCCCTCGGCCTCGGCCCGATGTTGACTCGCCTCTACATCAAGGACTTTGCCCTTATCGAAGAAGCGGTGATCGAATTTGGCTCCGGCCTCAACGTCATCACCGGCGAGACCGGGGCCGGCAAGTCCATCCTCATCGGTGCTCTCAACTCCATCCTCGGCGGCCCCGCCAACGCCGACTTGGTGCGCAAAGGAGCTAACTCGTGCGCGGTGGAGGGCTTTTTTGAATTAGATGACCAAGGTCAAATCGCGCGCTTGGCCGATCTAGGCGTTGTCTTGGAGGACGGCCAACTCATCCTCCGCCGCGAGATCCGCAGCCAAGGCCGCTCGCGAGCCTTTGTCAATGGCCAAGGTCAGCCAATCAAGCAGCTAAAGCAAATCGGCGCGATCTTGGTTGACCTGCACGGCCAACACGAACACCAATCGCTACTCGACCCCAAGCTCCACGCCCGCTTTCTCGACGCGTTTGCCAAGCTCGACGACCAGCGCCGCCTCGTGGGACAGCACTGGCGCGCTTACCGCGATAGCGTGGCCCACCTCGACCGGCTGCGCGCAGAGTGCGACGCGCTCGCAGCCGAAGACGAGTTGTGCGCTTTCCAGTTAGAAGAGATCCGCCGCCTCGCACCCCAACCGGGCGAAGAGTCCGAACTGGAACGCGAGCTGCAAGTCCTCGAAAACGCCGAGACCCTATCCCAAGGCAGCCTCCAACTCTACGACCTGCTCTATCAGCGCGAAGGTGCGGTTTACGAGGTACTCGGCCAAGTTCGTCGTCAGCTCGACCGACTGCGCGAAATCGACTCTGCACTCGGCCCCCAAGCCACGGCCTTAGAGGAACTGATCTACGAGGTCGAAGACCTAGCCAGCCAACTCCGCGACTACGCCCGCGGAATCGAGGTGCGCCCCGGACGAGCCGACGAACTGCGCGAGCGCCGCGACGGCCTGCACGCCCTCAAAAAGAAATACGGTGGCACTCTCGACACCGTGTTAGAACGCGCCCGTGAGCTTGCGGCGCGAGAAGACCGCGCTGACCGCCTCCGCGACGAACTGGCCCAAGCGGCTGAACACCGCGATCAGGCACTTGCTGAGTTTGCCTCCTGTTGCCTCGCTCTTTCTGCGGCGCGCCAGCAGGCCAGCGCCACCCTGTCGCAGTCGTTAGTCGCCGCTCTCGGGGAGTTGGGCATGGCCAAGGCCCAGTTTTACATCGAACTGGCAACCACCGAAGACCTAGAGGGGATAGTCGAGCGCGACGGGCGTCGCTACGCGGCTGGAGAACACGGCATGGAGCACATTGCCTTCCACATTTCCGCCAATGCCGGCCAACCTCCGCGGCCCCTAGCGCGCATTGCCTCGGGTGGGGAAATTTCGCGCGTAATGCTGGCCCTCAAGGAAGCTGTCGCCGGGCGCGACTTCGTTTCGACCTTGGTATTTGACGAAATCGACGCTGGGATCTCGGGCCGCATTGCCGCAGCCGTTGGCCGCAAGCTACAGACCCTCGCCGCGGCACACCAAACCATCGTCATCACTCACCTACCGCAGATTGCCAGCCTCGCCGACCAGCACTTTTCAGTGCGTAAGCAGCAGCAGCAACAGCGGACCACCACCGAGGTTGTGCTACTCGACGCAACGGCCCGCGCCGAGGAAATTGCCTATCTGTTGGCTGGCGAGACCATTTCGGATACAGCGCGCCAACACGCCCGCGAAATGCTGCAATAGCTCGACAATGTTGGCCAATTTCCTCAGCGTCCTACGGGTTCTGCTCATCCCCTTCCTACTCTACTTCATCGCCCAAGGACCGGCAGCCCAACTCCAAGCCGTGCTCCTGCTGCTCCTCGCCGGTGCCACAGACATCGGCGATGGCTGGGTGGCACGGCGCTACAACCAAGTCTCCCGCCTCGGCAAGATACTCGATCCGTTGGCCGACAAAATTTTCCTCACCTGCCTGCTCGGCGGGCTAGTTTTCTGGCGCGCTTTGCCGCTGTGGCTCTTGGGGATGCTCTTTGCCCGCGATGTGGCAATCGTATTAGTGGGGGGATTGCTCTTGCGTTCACAGGGGCTGGTCATTGCCGCCAACCGCTGGGGCAAATACACAACCGTCTGCATGGTGCTTACGGCCCTCTGCTACGTCCTCGAGGCCCCGTCCAACTTGCGCACAGGGCTAAGCCTAGCGGCAGCGGCCTTGGTCGTCGTCTCTAGCTTGAGCTACGCGCAACTCGCGCTCAGTCTCTGGCAACGAGATCGAACTTGAAGATCAGTTGGGCTGGATCAAGCGATACCAGCGCAAATAGGCTTCGTCGAGGCGGCGGCGGTCGGCGTATATGCCGATCATTTCTATCACTTTGAGCCGCAAAGCCAGCTTGTGCAGATCGACTTTGCCCACCTGACGCTCTGCGCGTTTCATAGCCCGAACCCAAAGTAGTAGCGCCACTTGTCAATTAAGGGGGGCCCCTCATCGCTGGAAACCCGGTCGCGATTGAGCGGATGCGCCACTTGGAAATAGGCGAACATAGGGATGCGATAGAAGGTAAAAAGCTGTAGCCGCAACTCGCCGCCCACGTTGGTCAGGAAGTTGTCGGTATTGGGCAAAGACCGCCAGCGCTCACCCTTCCAAAAGTCGATGTCCTCAAAGCGCGAGAAATTGCCCACCACCCCGGCTTCGGCAAATAGCTCGGCGTAGAGCTTGGAAAAGTTGAAGTTGATAAAGCGGCTGCTAATGCGCTTGAGAATCGGAAACCCGTAGCCAACGCGGGCGTAGAGCAATTTGGTCCCTGAGTCGGTGAAATAGGGGTAGCCACTGAGGAAGTTGCGCCCGCCGATATAGTAGCGCAGCGGCCAATAGAAGCGGCCCTCAAAAAAGCCGCCATCCTCGGTAAAGCGGGGCTTGAGGCGGACGTTTTTGTACGCGCCAATTAGCTCGATGTTGAGCGAGTTGTCGAACGGCAACTTGATCCGCTCGTTGTACGCGGCCACGTATTCGTTGACTCGCATGCGGCGCTCGACGCCGACGAACTGGTCACGAGGGACTCCATCGGTGGGTATTTGCTCGGTCAGCGAATCGGCTACCGTCGGCATCAAATAGCGATAGACCAAAGCCATGGCGCGGCCCGATGGACTGATCAACTGGTCGGCCGTGGGGTTGATTTTCCGATAGCGCCAAGACATGCTCAACATGTGCGTACGAAAAAAGCTGAGGTCTTCGTAGAATCTTAGCGGATCCTCGTTGTTAACCAACAGGGTATCTTGTGCCAAAAGCGACGGATCTAAGGAGGCTGACAGATCGACGCCGTCTTGTTCCAAATAGATCTGGTTTTGGCTGCGGAAGCGGCGCAAGGTCCAGCCCTCGGCGTAGTCGCGCCATATGTAGAGGGCGTTCAACTCGGTTCGCCGAGTCAGCGGCACATCGACGCCCACGGCTAGCTGCCCCAAGGATGTCTTGAACAGATCTTCGCGGCTCGTGCCCTGATAGATGTATTGACGGACGTCCGGGATGAGCAGGCTGGTGACCGAATCGACTGGCACCGGATAGACATTGCCCACATCAAGTGTATCGGCCGTGATCTGACTGTCCTTGAGTAAGTTGTCGATTTCGCGCCGTCGGCCCGCGATGTAAAACGAGGGATTGAAGGTTCGGTTGTTGCCCACTTGTGGCCGGAGTCGGCGCTCGTAGAAGAAGCCGACATCCGTATTGAGATCTGTGGCATTGCGCATGTTCTTGCCGACAATGCCCCAAGCCGTCAGCTCCTGCCCACCAAACATGTCGCCGGTGGAAAACTGCAAGCCGCCGCTGGCTTGATTGAGGCCAAAAGTGTTGCCGACATACGTGGGGCCGACCTGTAGGATCGGGATGTAGCGCAAGACATTGCGCCCTCTGTACGTCGCAGTCTGGAACTGATCGGCGAGCTTGGGGCCGTCGAAGATGGAGCGATAGTCGCGCATCGCCACCGGCTCAAAGTGCGCATCGCGCTCGAATTCGCCCATTTCGAAGCGATAGAGGCTATAGTCGTTGGAGTGGTAGCCACTGTACACCACGCGCTCGTCGGCGGCTACGGTCGGCACAAAGGCCCCGCCAATGACGTTAGTTAGCTGTTCGACTTCGTCGTTTTCCAAGCGGTAGCGGTAGATGTTGAAAATGCCGCTTTGGTCCGACGAAAACACAAAACCCGAACCATCGGGCAGCCAGTGCGGATCGCGCTCGTCGGCCGGCGAGGCAACGACCGCACGGAACCCCGACGAGTCGGGATGAGCGAAGGCAACCGTATCGGGAAAGACGTCGATGGTTTCTTCCGCTTCCTCCTCGTCTTCTCCGTTTTCTCCGTCTTTGCTCTTCTTTTTCGCCTTCTCAAAGACCTTGGGCCGCGGCGGGCTGTCGGCGCGGATCATCGCAATATCGCGGTCTTCGCCGCGGAACAAGCTAAAGAGCAGCCACTCGCCGTCGGGCGAGAAGCGCGGCCCCATGTACTGGGTGGCGTCGTTGTTGTTCGTCAGATAGACCAAATCCGTGCCGTCGCGATCAATGAGGCCGAGGTTGTTGGTCCCGTCCTCATTGTGCACAAAGGCGATGCGCTGACCATCGGGAGAGAACGAGGGGTCTTTGGCGCGCAGCCTAGCGCTGATGCGGCGCTCCTTGTCCTCGGCCAAGTTGTATATGTAGAGGTCGTTAAAGCCGCCCTTGTTGCGGACGAAGACGATCTCCTCCCCGTCGGGCGACCAGCCAATCCGCGTATCGATCCAGCCTTTGAGTTCGGTCTTTTTTCGCGTCTCGAAATCGTAGATTTTGAGTACCGTGATCCCATAGTCCCGCTTCTCACTGGTGAGGTACGCCAGTTTTTTGCCGTCCGGCGACAGCGCAGGATGGTATTCGAGCACGCCCTCGTTGACTTCATCCAGCGGTGCCCCCTGAAAGAAGCCCTGCCCGCGGATCTCGGATTCGAGGCGTCCGTAATTCTCGGCCAAGAAGGCGACCCAATCCGCGTAAAACTGGTCGGCGGAAACGCCCAACACTCGGCGAATGGCCGGATCGAAGCTCATCGAGCCGATCTGATGCGTTAGTTCATCAACCTTCTCAGCACCGTACTGCTCGTGGATGTACACCATCATCGCGTAGCCCTGATTGTACACGAACTCGCCGTAGAATTTGCCCATGCGGTCCCAGACCGTCCCCATCTCCTCCCACGAG
Source organism: Candidatus Latescibacterota bacterium (assembly GCA_021295675.1). The sequence goes on from JAGWBY010000005.1 coordinate 37,829, forward strand.
AGCAGATCGTCTTCTAGCGCCGCCATCCGCAGCAACATGTCGCGGTGCGAATCCCAAGTATCATAGCCGAATTTTTGCGCCCCGTACTGGGCAATACCCTCGGTCCAGCCGCGTGGGGCGTTGAGATGGTACAGCGGGAACTGAAACGCAATGTCCGGATTGGAGTCGAAGCGCGAGACCGAGATCAGCGCGAATTGGAAGGGCCATTTCTTGCGCGCCTTGTTGAGCGTCATAATGTGCGTCAGCTCGTGCGTGACCACGTTTTTAATCCAATCGTGACTGCCGCGCAGCTCAAAGTCGAGGCTAGTGGCCCAAATGGCCATGGTATTGCTGTAGTAGTTGGCCCAGCCGTTGCCTAGCACGTCGGAGTTGTCGAGGACTATGACGTGGATGGTGCGGAAGTCGTCGTAGTAGTCGTAGGCCGCCGCGAGGGTGGGAAAGACCTCCTCGCAGGTTTCGGCTACTCGGCGCGCGGTACCCTCGGCCCCAAGTGTGTAATGGACCCGGAAGTGATCGGTGACGATGGTTTTTATCTGGGCTTGAGCCGCTCCGGCGAGGAACAGCGCGGCAATGGAAGAAAAAATCGCTCGGCGCAACGTGTATCCCTTTCGCAAAAAGGCGACCCGCAGCCAATTGCCGGTCGCTCCACAATTTGTTAGAAGCCGTCTGGAAATCCCGGGTGCAGCCCCAAGCGCGAGCGAAAGCGCGGCGGACAAGGCGGGTGAAACCGTCCATATTGTCGGAATATGGGCGGTTTTGCCCAACGCCGACCGCCGTGCTTGCAGCCGCGCGACGGCCACCAGGGGTTTTCAGACGGCTTCTTAGGAAAATACTGGAGGCCATGCCCCCCGTCAAACAGCACGGAGCCGCTTTCACGCGGCTTCGCCATTAATTATTATACCTCTATGCGCTACACCATTCATCGCACCAACGACCTCGATCTTCCCGACGCCGATTGGGAGCGTACCCAATGGCAAGCGGCCGAGACTTTAGAAATCACCCACTTTCCCTGGGAGGATTCCGGCCACCGTCCCCGCACTCAGGTGCGCGTGCTCTACGACGAGCGGGCGCTATCCATTATCTTCCGCGTCGAGGATCGCTACGTCCGCGCCGTGGCCGAGCGCTTCCAAGATTCAGTCTGCACTGATTCCTGCGTCGAGTTCTTCGTCGCACCCCTGCCCGATTCACAGGCTTACTTCAATTTCGAGGTCAACTGCGGCGGCACCATGCTCCTACACCGCTGCCCTTCAGCCGCAGAGCGCGCCCAAGGCCGAGAAACCGAAAACGTCAGCGATGCCGACGGTGCCACCATCCGCATCGCCACAACCCTCCCCAAGATCGTCGAGCCAGAGCGCACCACTCCCACGACTTGGGCAGTCGAGTACCGCGTTTCCTTCGCCCTCTTCGCCCAGTACTTCGGTGCCCAGATGCCCGCGCCCGGCACCCGGTGGAAGGGCAATTTCTACAAGTGCGGCGACCACACCTCCCACCCTCACTGGGGTTCGTGGGCACCCGTAGGTACACCCAACCCCAGCTTTCACCGGCCCGACTTTTATCAGCCGCTCGTATTTGCCTAGCACTCGCCCCTTGTGTCGGCGACATCGGGACTGACGAATTAAAGATCAGGTCTTGGCCGTGGTATCGCTGTCTCAGTCAAAAAGAGGGGGTACTGTAGGAAGGCGAGCGGGCAAAGCGTCTCAGCCCAAGGTGTAATCGAGCCTGAGCCGCCGGTCCCAAATGCACCTGAAGATGCTGATCCTCTACCTCAATAGACTGATCTTGGCCGTCTTCATTCTCTAGTTGGGCGCTAGTGAATTGGTGCTCGCCAAAGGAACCGGCCTGTAACAGCACGTCGCGGCCTTCCACCGGGTCCGTATTCACCAGCGTCAGGCTAACTCCGTCGGCGCTGACTCGATCGACTAAGGCCGCGACGTACTCGGGCAGACCGGGGCGACGGCGCTGCGGGTCGAAATAGTGTACATGGGCCTGGAGCATCCCACCATTGTAGATCGCCGAAGGCGTGCCCAAGGCCATCTGGATCAGGGCTTCGGGCAGCACGGGGTTGAGTCTCTGGAAGTGATAGCACTCGCGCGTCTCGGGATCGCTGTCGTCGTTTTCTAAGCGATTCAGACTGTGGCAGATGCTGGAGTAGGTCGAGTCGATCACCTGATCGACGTAGCCTAAGTTTTTGCCTTCGGTAAAGGCGAACCAAGCCGTCGGCGGGCAGATGCCGGCTTTGCCAGCACCCCAGTCGGGGGGCAGACCGGCAAAAGCGGCGCGGTCGGGAAAGACTTCGTCGAGGCGGGCCAAATCTCGCTCGCTTTGGCTCAGTACAAGTAGGGGTCGGGCGGCCGAAAATCGAACCAGCCTTGGTCGCCGTGGCGAGCGGGCACCTTGACGAGGCCGTCCTCCTCGCGCCGCAGTTCCCACAGCATGTCGAGCTGCGAGCGGGCCAAGTCCAAATGGGAATCGTCGCCGGTCATCAGCAGGGCGCAACTGCCTGCCACCAAGGCCGGTTCGACGATATTGCGCGCTCCGTGCGGCCAGCGCCAGCCGTAGTACCCGCCCCACCACTTGCCGTCCATCAACTCGCCAATGGTTCCCTCGGGTCCAAGGCCTTGCAGCGCCCCTCCCACGCCTGCAAATAATCAAGCACCCAGGTTTTGTATTGGTCGTCGCCAGTGTGGAGATAGGCGTTGGTGATCAAGCTGGCGACACTCAAGTTGAGAGGCACATCGCAGCGAGTCATGCGCCGGTTGATCAAGTCGAGCACCCGGGCAAATACTTTGTCGTCCGTCCAATCGACCTTGAAGAGCGGGTCGGAGCTGTCGGCACCTGGAATGTCCTCAAAGGGTGCCAGATAGTCGGCTAGGATGGGTCGGTGGTAATCCCAATCGACTTGGGTGGTGACAAAGCGCGGTCCTTTGCTGCCGTTGAGCGGAGAGCGGATCATTTTGCGCTGGGCGTCCCAATTGGGTGCCAGCGGGTCATCACCGGTGTACATGGCAGCGTAGCGCAGGGCGCGGGTGCGGTTGATGAGGTGGGCGGGATCGGCCAAGGCCAGATAGTAGATGTAGGTATAACTCTCGGAGTGGTGGAACCAGTCAAAGCCAGTGACAAACTCGCGCTCGACCGTGCCGTAGTTGGCGTACTGCCAAGTGATAGCGTCCCACTCTTTGCAGGCGATCTGGTAGATGTGCTCGCCGCCGCCCAGCAGGTAAAACAGCGGGAACGACAGGAAGGCCTCGTAGCCATTGTCCGTGCCGTCCATGCTGGTCCACTCCGTGCGCTGGATTAGGGTGCCGTCCGGACGGGTACTGTGATCGACAAAGGGGTGGGCGGCGCGGTCCATTAAAGCGATCAAGTCGCGTTGGCGCACGGCCCAATGAGGCGGGTTTTTGCGGGTCTTAGCGGCAATAGATACATAAGCCATTTTGGGTTCCTCCTAAGTGTACAAGCAGCGAATTATTCAGGTCGCAAATCCGTGTACCGCTCCCCCCGTGCCCCTCCTTCTCCACGCACTAGAAACACCGGAATCGGATGTTGGTCCATGTCCACCCAAGCCGTATCTGTGCTGCAGTAGCGAATCGTATAACCAGCGCGGCGGCGTCCACTCTCATTAGCCTCGCTGCCGTGCAGAATGTAGGAATCGTGAATGGATAGACTGCCAGCCTTCATCTCCATCATCACGGCCTGGGCCTCTATCTCGGGGGCGACCTGCACCTTCTTTCTGAGCATCTCGGTCTCCCCCGCAGGCACGGTTTCCATCTCTTGGTAGTCCCGGTGTGAACCGGGTATGATGCGCATGGCGGCGTTTTCAGCGTCCGCGTCGTCAAGTGCTAGCCACACTGTGGCCACATCGGTGCCGTGCACACTCGGCCAATAGTTGTTGTCCTGGTGCCAACCCACGCTGATTCCATCGCCCGGCAGCTTGATGAACATGCTCGAATAGACCAAGATCAGGTTGGGACCCAAGACGGCTTCCACTGCGTCGAGCAGGTGCGGATAGCGGCAGACCTCCAGCCAGAACACTTCCTTGGTGTGCGGCTCGCCGTAGTATTGATCCCGGTCGAGAAAACCCGCGCGCACGCCCACGTCCAGCGAATGCTGCATGGCATCGACCTCGTCCGGCCCGAAAACATCGGGAAAAAAGCAATAGCCTTCTGAGTCAAAGCGCCCGGCGTCGGTATTCAGCACAACAAGTCCCTTTCAATTAGGCGTCGCTCAAATCCCGTAAACCCGAGCGGCGTTCTCCCCCAGCACTTTGTCCCTATCACCCTCGTCTAGCTCCGCGGCGAAAGTGCGGACTATTTCCAAACTCTGCCGGTACGTGATATGGCGGCCAACCGGCGGCCAGTCCGACCCCCACAGCAGGCGGTCGGCGCCCAAGCCCTTGAGCAGGCAGTTGAAAAATCCCAGCGCTTGGGGACAGCGGAAATCCCAAGCAGTCGCCGCGGCCGCGTAGAAGCCCGACGCTTTGATCGACAAATTGGGATAGGCCGCAGCCTGCAGCAGTCCTCCGTACGTCTCGTCTTGGGCATCTGGGCCGCCGGCCAACCCGGGCAGGGCTAGATGATTGGCGACAAAGCGGATCTCCGGATACTTCTGCGCCAACTCCAGCAAGATTCCGTAATTGGCCGGCCCAATTTGCAGGTTGCAGACTAAGCCAGTGTCTTTGTACGCCTGCCAGAGCGCGTCGCAAGCCTCTTCCAACATCCACTGCATTCTCTCATCGAGCCTAGGAGGATAGTAACTGGTGCCCACAGCACCAAACTCCTCGCCCGCGCGCAAGACCCGCTCAGCCGCGTCTTGCTGGTGCATGGGCACATCCGCCAACACGGCCAGCCGATCGGGGTGCTCTCGCCCCCACTGGGCGCACTCCTGATTGTTGCCCGGCGAGTACTCCGCCACCACCGGCAGCACGACGGCTTTATCGACTTCGCATTCGTCCATGTGATGGAGGAGCCGATCTACCCGCCCTAGGTCTTCCCACGGGTCCATAGGAGCAAAGTTGGGCAGTACGTGAACATGAGCGTCTATAACGGGCATAACATCTCCTTATTCGTTTGATCTGCTACACAGTATGTACGCAATAACGCACCGATTCACCAATTTCGCAACGCACTGCCGACGGGCCATCTATTCCAACATTTATCTTGTTGGCTCAATACCGCGTCCGTATTCTTAGAATCACTTTACCGCAACAGATCTCCCACTCAACAGAAAAAGGAGAAAGACCATGTTGAATGTACCTCTCGTCAGAGTGGGCGTTCTAACCTGCGCCCGCTACGTGCATATCACGGGGATATGGGGTCCGATCATTGACCCCACCTGCCAGCAGCAATTCAAGGGCTGCACGACGCGTATGACTGGCATGGTCATGACCCACGTTTGGGATATGGATAAAGAAGGCGTCAAGGACTTCTGCGATACCTACAAAGGGGTCGAAGCGGTGGAGAACTATTGGGATATGGTCGGCAAGGTAGACGGCGTCATCCTCTCCGATTTTGATTCGACCCTGCATTTCAAAGAATTGGCCAGACCCTATTTGGAGGCCGGCGTCCCCATCTTCATCAACCGCCCTTTTGCCCTCAACCTCCAAGACGCGCAGGAAATAATCGATTTGTCCAAAAAGCACGACACGCCCATCATGTCGGGTTCATCCTTCGGCTCGGCACCGGAAATTGAGCACATCAAACGCGAAGTGGCGGCCATTGAACCGATCAGCATGTCCGATTACGCTACTCACGGCATTCACGGCCTGTACATGATCTACGCGTGTATCGGCGGCGGCGTTAAGAGCGTGGCCTACCAGACGCCCGACTGGCATGTCCCCAATGGTCACCTCACCTTTGAGTACGAACCCAGAGGAGAAGGCGGGAAGACTTTTTACGGATCGCTGCAGGAAATATCGGGAACCTGGGGCTGGATTCGGGTGTTCGGGGAGCGCACCTTCGAGCAGTTCGTGCACAGCGGCATCCACTTCTGGGTTCCCCTGCTGTTGGAAATGCAGGAGATGTTCGAAACCCGAAAAATGCCCGAGCCCTACGAGGCCATCTACGAGAAGGTGCAGATGTTTCTCGCCGGCTTCAAATCGCACGTGGAGTGTGGCGGTGCCCCGGTGGGGCTGGACGAAATCGGCGACTGGACGGCTCCACTGCTCAATCCCGATCCGTACCCCGACGGGTTTTTCGGGTAGGCTCGGTTGTTGCGCACGCAAAAATAGATTGCATGGCAGCCGTCTTTTATGATGGAGCACGAAAGGCTGGTCTATCCCCTCGTCTAGGTTGCAGGGGCAGGCTGATAGAGGGCAATAATGACAATAACAAGGCAGATCGCTCTATGCGGGTCCCAATTATTGTAGGATGGCTTCTTGTCTTGATAGCCTGTACCGAGCGAGAGCAGGCGGCCAGCACCCAGCACATGGCTGAACTCCTAGAAGACATAGCCGTCAATGTCGATCCCGCCACGCATCCGTATGTAAATCTGGACCGAGTTGCGTATTTCCGCTCTCAGTTGGACCACCTACGCCAATCCAGTGCGGCCACCACTCCTCGGGGGCGAGATCAAATCCTACAAGCCCGATTTTCTCTTGCCAACGAACTGCTGCAAGCCGGCCAATCAGAGCAAGCAGTGCAGGAATACCGGCAACTACAGACTGTAGTCCACCATCCTCGGCTTCGTCATTCTCTCCAACTGCTAGTGGGCTTGGCCTATCTCCGTTTGGGCGAACAAGAAAACTGTATTGTGCAACACAATATCGACTCTTGCCTAATGCCGATTCGCGGCACCGGCGTGCACCAAATAAAGCGCGGATCGAGCGCTGCTATCGAGGAGTTTTTAGGAGTTCTGAGCAGAGATCCAAGCAATTTGTCGGCTCGTTGGTTACTCAATATCGCCTATATGACGCTGGGTCAGTACCCGGAAGAGGTGCCGCAGAGCTTGCTGATTCCACCCGAAATCTTCACCTCTGACTACGACATTGGGGTTTTCCGCGATGTCGCTCCCCAACTGGGGTTGGATGTGGTGGGACTTTCGGGGGGGGCCATTATGGAAGACTTTGACGGCGACGGCTACCTCGATATCGTGGCTTCATCTTGGGGACTGCGCGACCCACTCAGCTACTTCCGCAACCAAGGAGACGGCACCTTCGCCGATCGCACTCAAGCGGCAGGTTTGGAAGGTATTGTGGGTGGCTTGAATATCTGCCAAGCCGACTACGATAATAACGGCTATGCAGATGTACTGGTGCTGCGCGGCGCTTGGCTCGACGAGGGACGCTACCCCAACTCGCTGTTGGCCAATCGGGGAAATGGGCGCTTTTTCGATGCAACCGAGGCAGCCGGCTTGCTCGCTTTCCACCCAACCCAGACAGCGGCCTGGGGCGATTTTGACAACGACGGTTGGATCGACCTATTTGTCGGCAACGAATCTCAGGGTAGCGCCATTCATCCGTGCGAGTTGTTCCGCAACCAAGGCGAAGAGTCTGGGCGCGGAGTATCGGCGGTACAATTCGTCGATGTGGCCGAGACAGCAGGACTCGATGTGGTCGGCTGGGTTAAAGGAGTGGTCTGGGGCGACTACGACAACGATGGACAATTGGACCTGTACATCTCGCGTTTGAAACCCGAAGAGTCTAATATGCTCTTCCACAATCAGGGGAGTGGGCGTTTTGTCGATGTGACGGCCACGGCAGGTGTAGCCGGGCCACCCTATAGTTTTCCGACTTGGTTCTGGGATTACGACAACGACGGGTGGCAGGATCTATTCGTCGCCGGTTTCAAGGGCGAGGTAGCGGACGTGGCGGCCGCTTATTTGGGCTTGCCGCACCGCGCTGAAGAACCTCGTCTATACCGCAACAACCGCGACGGCACTTTTACCGATGTCACGCACGAGGTAGGGCTCGACGAACCCCTCCTAGCCATGGGCAGCAATTTCGGCGACCTAGACAACGACGGGTACCAAGATTGTTATATCGGCACCGGCGACCCGTATATGGCTACGATAGTCCCCAACCGCATGTTCCGCAATGCCGACGGCAATTTCTTCCAAGATGTCACCACCTCGGGTGGCTTTGGGCATTTGCAAAAGGGCCACGGCGTGGCTTTTGGCGATATTGACCACGATGGAGATCAAGATGTTTTTTCGGTCATTGGCGGGGCTTTTACCGGCGATGTCTATCAGAACGTCCTCTTTGCCAATCCAGGCCACGGCAATCATTGGATCAAGCTCCGGCTCGAGGGTAGGCGTACCAATCGGGCCGCCATTGGAGCGCGCGTAAAGGTGAGCGTGAACACCGCACATGGCAGCCGCGATATTTATTCCACGGTGACCAGCGGAGGCAGTTTTGGTGCCTCCAGCCTGCAATGCGAAATAGGTCTAGGACAGGCTGAGTCCATCCAGGCGATCGAAATCGTCTGGCCCACCAGCGGAGAGGTGCAGGTTTTCAACAACGTCGAGATGGACCAATACCTATATATCCGCGAAGGTGATTCGCATCCGACTCGCCGGCAGTTTAAATCTTTTGCCATCAACCCAAGCAATGAATCGGACGGGATGGCACACAACCACTAGTCTCCCCTGCTCGCCCGGCAAGACTCACAGCGCCCTTTGGGAGAGGATGATTTCTTTATGTATTTTTCAAAGCTACGAAAGGCATTGCATACTCTTTGCCGAATCGGCTATGCAATTTCATTGATATGTATCCTGTACCACGTTGGGGCCGCGCATGGACAGGATAGCGAGGCGAGTGCTTCCTCAAGGAGCCAGGAGCATTATAGGCTCGGCATGAGCCATGCCCAAAGGGGCGACTACGAAAGCGCGGAGAGGGAGTACAAGCAAGCAATAGAGTTAGATGCCAATAATATCTATCCGCACGACGGCCTTGGTTTCATCTACGCCTTACAAAACCGATTGGGCGAGGCGGAAGAGGAATTTGCCAAGGTGCTCCAGATTGATCCAAGCTACGCACCGGCGCACTACAAGTTGGGTAAAATTTTTTTCATTCGCCAAGAGTACGACGAGGCTTTCAATTCTTACCAAAAGGCCATCGAGGCCAACCCCAAGTATTTTCCCGCTCACCACGGCTTGGGTATCATCTACATGCAGACCCAAGATAGGGCTAAAGCAGCAGAGCATTTCAAAGCTGTTATCGCCCTCAATCCCAACTACGGTCCCTCGCGCTACCGGCTCGGGATGATATACCTAGAAGAAGGGGCCTATTCTCAAGCCATAGAGGAATTGCGACAGGCGGCCAAGCTGGTCGCCAACGAACCGTCTATCCACTTCGTCTTGGGGAACGCCTATATGGCAATAGGCAAGCTTGCAGAGGCCGCAGAAGCATTCCACAAAACATTGCAACTCGAGCCAAATTGGGCCGAGGTACACGATAAACTGGGCTTGGTCTATACCGACCAGTCCCTAGCCCTACTAGGGGCTGTCATGGCGGACCAAGATAAGCTAACGGCCGCTGTTGAGGAGCATCGCAAGGCCGTGGAATTGGCCCCTGAAAACGGCTGGTTCCAGCACAATCTAGGTATGGCCTATGAACGCCAACGACAGTACGACGAAGCAGCCGAGCAGTTCATCAAGGCACTCGCAGTTAATCCCGATATGGCCTACACCCGTTATCGGCTCGGCATGATCTACTCAAGAGACAAAAAATACCAAGAAGCCATTGAAGAATACCAGCAGGCCATCCAGCTCGAGCCCGACCGGTCGGTTTTCCACTACGCCTTGGGGGCCGTATATGCCAAGATCGGCAGAGCGGAAGAGGCGATTGGCAAATTCAAAAAAGCCATCGAACTCGACTACTACAATGCCGAAGCACATTTCGGTCTGGCCAACGCCTATCTGAAACAGGGCAAAGGTGAGGAGGGCGCAAAGGGGATGGAGATTTTCAAAAAACTGCGCGAAGGCAATATAGCGGATTTGGAACAACGGGTCGCTTTAGTGCCCGATAATCCAAAATACCACGGCGAATTGGCCGCTCACTATACCCAACAAGGCAGATATATAAAGGCGATCAATGAGTACAAGCTAGCCATTGGTCTCGATCCGCATAATCTCGAGTACCTCCGGCTGCTCCAAGATGCCTATATCAAAGCAGGGCGCTATCGGGAAGCGGAAGAGCAACAGGAGATTATCCAGAGCTTGGACGCCAAACGACAGCAGACTCCCACCCCATAGAGACTGTTGGTTTATATGCATTTCTTTTTTTTCCTACTCATTTCCTCACGGCTTTTAGCTGTCGAAGGACAGACAGTAGAAAGGCGAGTCCAGTTTGTGGATGTAGCGGAGGAAGTGGGGGTTGTGGCACAGAACGTCTCCGGGGATAGCGAACAGACGTACTTAGTCGACAGCATGATGGGAGGATCGGCTTTTTTCGACTATGATCAGGACGGCGATTTGGATTTGTACATCTTGAACGGGTCGAAGGTGGTTGGCTTTCCAGACCAAGAACACCCGCGCAATACTTTTTATAGAAACGAGCGCGGCAAATTCGTCGATGCTACCGACGAAGCGAACTTGGGCGACGCAGGCTGGGGAATGGGATGCGCCGTCGCCGATTACGACAACGATGGCGACTTGGACATTTACATAACCAACTACGGCAGGAACGTACTGTACGCTAACCAAGGCGACGGGACTTTTGTCGATGTGACCGAGTACGCCCAAGTAGGAGACGAGCGATTCGGCACAGGATGCGCCTTCCTCGATTACGATGGCGACGGATATCTAGATCTGTACGTAGCCAACTACGTCGATTTCAAGCACTTTCTGCAGACCACTCCCAATAAGTCCTATATGTGGAAAGGTTTAAGGGTTCACTTCGGACCGCGCGGCATGAAGGGGAGTGGTGATATCCTGTATCGCAACCAAGGCGACGGGACTTTTGCCGATGTGACCGTGGAAGCGCGGGTGGTGGACCAAGATAAGCTCTACGGTATGGGCGTGATCGGCGGCGATTACGACCGGGACGGCGATGTGGACATCTATGTGGCCAACGACACCGGAGCCAACTTCCTTTATCAGAACCAAGGCGACGGGACTTTTGCCGATATCGGCTGGATGATCGGTGCTGCCTATGGTGAAAGCGGCGAGGCCCAAGGCTGTATGGGCATTGCCTATGGGGATTACGACAACGACCTGTACCAAGACATATTAGTCACCAACTTCTGGGAGCAGACCAACACGCTTTACCACAACGACCGCGGCACATTCTTTTCCGACCTCAGCTTTGACGCCGGCGTGGGCAAGGAGAGTTTCCAGTTTTTGGCTTGGGGCACCGAGTTTTTCGACTATGACAACGACGGCGATAAAGATCTTTTCGTGGCCAATGGCCACCTCTTTCCCCAATTGGACAGGGCCAATCTAGGCACTAGCTATGCCCAGACCAATCAACTCTTTGAAAATTTGGGCGATGGCACCTTCGCGGAGGTATCTCAGGTATCAGGGGAGGGCTTGGAGATAAAAAAAGTGAGCAGAGGGGCTTCCTTTGGAGATTACGACGACGATGGGGATCTGGACATATTTGTCCTGAATATCAACGATCGCCCCACTTTGTTGCGCAACGACGGAGGCAATGAGAACAACTGGTTAATGGTCAAGACTATAGGCACTGAAAGCAACAGAGACGGCATAGGGGCTAGGATTGAGGTGCGCTGTGGAGGGCTCACGCAAAGCGCCGAAATCCGGAGTGGTGCTAGCTATCTTTCGCACAATGATCTGAGGGCCCATTTCGGCTTGGGGCAGAGAGAGGCCATCGACTTACTGGTAGTGCGCTGGCCAAGTGGCCTAGAAGAGAGATTTGCAAATCTCTCCGCCAATAGACTCGTGGTGCTGCAAGAGGGCGAGGGCATTGTCCACATAGATCAATAGTTTGTACACTTTTTGCGATTTTGGCCCAATTTTGTAGAATTTTTCATATATAAATATCTACAAATAAATAACTTATGGCTTTATAATTGCGAATTTCATAAAAACAATGCTTTACAAGAATCAGCTTGATTTCCTAGCTCTATTTTTCATATGTTAATACATTGTCTCACAGCTTCGCTTACCTCGCCACCAAAAAATCGTTTGAAAGGAGGAGATAGAAAATCCCTTTAATCAACCAACCGCTCAAAAGCAGTTTTTTCACCAAGAAAGGATCTTAGGTGATGAACAGAGCAACGAATTATAGTTTCTTGGCATTGAGTCTCGTTCTTTTTATTGTCGCTTCCAGTTCGGCTCACCTGCGGACAGACAGAAACTGGGCCGCGGTTCAAGTGCCTATTGGCGTCGATGGCATACGAGATGTCCAGATGGACGGAGACATAGGCGAATGGGACAACGTGCCTTCGGTCTTCTGGGTGACCCATGAAGACCTGATCGAGACCGTCACCGGTACCCAAGGGGATCCCGACCCTTCCAATCTAGCCGAGCGCATCATTTTCGGCTGGAGTCCAGTGACCAACATTCTGTATTTCATGGAGGAACGGTTCGACGACCTCTTTTACGGGACCATCGAAAATAATTTCGATACGGTCGAGGTGACCTTGGACTTCGACCACAGCGGCGACGCCATCTTCCAGAATGTACAATCGGCGGATTTGGACCCGGAAAGGTGGGAAGGGGCTTTGTCCCAGAATTACCGCTACCAGCTGCACCAAGAAAATCACATGTGGCTCTGGGGCGGAGCTCCGTGGGCCGGGGTCGAGCCTTATGCCGGTGCCAAATGGAGTTTTGAGGGCGATATCAACGGCGGGGCCGGAACCCTGTTCATGGAGATGTGGTTCACTCCCTTCGACGATTTGCCTACCAGTTCTACGGGCATAGATGACGAAGATGTGATCGTCCACACTATGCAGGCGGGCGAAATCATGGGTATTGGTTTTGCCGTCCAGGACGATGACAACGGTGCCGAAGGCTCCTACAACGGCTACTGGACCAACAGCGGCGACACGGAGATCTACTTCAAAGCTACCGCTATGGTTGACTACGTCCTGCTTCCCTTTGATGAGAGCATCTGGGTAGCGGGTGAAGACGTAGGCACTGCCGTCGAGTCGGATAGCTGGGGAGACATCAAGGCGAGTTTTTCCCGCTAAGGAGAACAAGTAAGAGAAAAATGAGCAGTTCAGGGGGCGAGGTCATCTTCGCCCCCTTTTTTAATAATTTTGCCAAAGGATTGGTCATGGTCACACCTAAGTCAATAGGGTTACTCTTACTCGCGTTGCTGGGTGTCGGCCTCTGCCCTCAAAATGTCTCCGGCGTGGTCATCTATAGAATTGGCACCCCCTTTTCAACAGCAGAAAAAGACAGCCTTGCAGGCCTCGGCATCGACTTCAGGGAAATCGACTGGTCGGTTTCCCAACTGCAGGATGGCCTCGACCTAGACTCTTTGCCGGCGGGTTCACTGCAACCTAACTACTTTGATGAAGACGAAGACATCGCCGCGACCCTATTGAGCAGGGGTGGCTGGGTACGGGTGCGGCTTTTCGCCAATCAAAATCAACTGATTGGACAGGTACTGGTCGATGGCGATCCGACTACGGGCCTCACGTGGCCAGCCGTAGCTCCAGAGAGCTTTCAGGTGGGCACCTCGCGGACCCTCAGTGAACAATTGACTTTTGATTTAGGCGGGCGATTTCTCATCCGGGAAGCGAGATTTCGCCCTCTGGCGGAAAAGCCGGAGCACTTTTTGGAGCGGCTCGCCATTGGCTCCCGCGATGAGAGGCTGGTCAACATTGGCAACAGAATGTCCTATTTCCCGGCCGTAGCCGAAGTAAAAGAAAATACCGAACCTGAAGTCAGCGTGATTTTAGACCCACCGATATCGACTCAAACGGTCCAATTGCTGATTTTTCGCGACACACCCAAGGAAATAGGGCTCGCCGATTTTGAACTCTACGGCGGTGGTTTCGTAGCCCGAGCCTCGTATGAGTCCGAAGTAGTCGATCTAGGCGGCTTGGCCAGTTGGGGCGAGATGCGCTGGTCGGGCCGACAGGATGCGGACGCCCGGGTCGACATCCGCACCCGGACGGGAACAGATCCACATCCCGACATTTTCTGGCAGTTGCGACCCGAGCAGCGAGACAGCGTGCAATTTCTCGATGGCGGTGGCGACTTGCCCTTAAGCGAATACAAGCGCCGCTACAGCAAGCTGCTCGACGTTCTCAAGCCAGTAGAATCCCGAGATTGGGTGAGCCCCGATACGGAAAACTGGAGTTTTTGGTCCAGTCCCTACCTGTTTGAAAACTCGGGGACCAGCATCGTTTCCCCTAGTCCTCGTCAATTTTTACAACTCAAAGTGGACTTTCTTTCTACAATCGAGGATGGGGGCAAGATCGATTATGTCGAGTTTAAGGCCTCAGTTCCGCCGGCCGTGCACAACTTAGTGGGAGAAATTTTCCCGGTGGATACCCAGGTGGGCCAAGCGACGCATTTCACTTACTTCATCCGGCCGACCATCCGGGCCAGCGACATGGGCTTTGACGGCGTGGAGATTTCCACGCCCTCGGGGGTGACTTCAGTCGATTCGCTACGCATAGACGGCATCAACTACAACGACTTTATCTGGGCAAAAACCGCGGATGGCTTGGGTTTTGAACTCAACTTCCCGCGCAAGCTAGAGCCGACCGACAGCGGAGCCCTGATCGAGGTGGTGTTCAATGCGCCGGTACTGCGGGAAGTGGGCACGCTGTTTACTGGTAAGGTGTTCAATAGCGCTGAGCCGAACGAGGTACGCCAGCGCATCAACCCAGGCAACGCCGCCGACGAGATTGAGAGCGACGGGATTGCAGTAAAAACATCGCTGAGCAGCTCATTGGTATTTGCACCACAGATTGGGCCCAATCCCTTTACGCCCAATGGCGATGACATCAACGACGTAGCGAACATTTCCTATAAGCTCTTGCGGGTGACATCTCAGGTTCCGGTCTCCGTAGCAATCTTCGACCTGTCCGGTCGCCTAGTTAAGCAAATATACGCCGGGGACATTCCCATCGGAGAGTACTCCCACTCTTGGGATGGGACAGACCACTCCAACCGGCTGGTCCCCCCGGGACTATACTTGTATCGAATAGCAGTAGATATCCAATCGGAAGAGGGCATCAAGAACGGTGTTATAGCCGTGGCCTATTGATTTTTAATTGCCCCCTATGAGTGAATACGCGGGAGACCAATGCATGAGAACATTTAAGCTAGTGAGCACTAGCTTGGTCTGTCTCTTAGGTAGGATACTCCTAGGGGACGCAGCTTGGGGGCAAGAGGGCTTCTCTATCCAAGACGGCGCGGCTATCATCGAGTCCGAGGATCACTGGGCCCGT
The DNA here is from genome assembly GCA_021295675.1 of Candidatus Latescibacterota bacterium. The sequence continues at coordinate 53,137 of JAGWBY010000005.1, forward strand.
TGGCAGTCGGTGGCAAAGACCATCCAGATCACCGAGGAGGGAGTAAAACCGGCCTTTATACGCAAGAGCACCAAGCTCGAAGTAGATGGCGCTGAACAGGTAGTCCCCGGCATTAACGCGGTTTTGAATGCCTCCGAGTTCGGCGGCGGGATATGGGAGGCCGGCTCCAATCGCTTGAGCGCAGAAAGCCTCATGGACGGCAGGATGGACACCTACTGGGAGCCGGATACTTCCACCCCCCTTAGGGATTGGTGGGTGCAAATCGATTTAGGGCGGGCCGTATCAGCCAATAAGATCGTCCTCAAGTTTGTCGGGGAGGATTTGGGAGACCCCTTTCTCCAATTCAAGGTCCTCACCTCTCAGGGGGAGACGATCATCGGCCCGCTGGTGTACAGGAAACGCTTCTCAACGAATAAGCCCATCAAGAATGAACGGGTCTTTGAAGTCGATTTGACCAACCAGTTGCCCACCAAATGGCCACAGGTGCGCGGAGATTTTACCGGCGATGTGATCAGATTCGTCTCGGTCGGCGTCACAGACAGCGATTTTGGCAAGGCAAGACAAGTTTCCCAGTCCGCTTACGAGGGCCTCGACCCCGACCAGCAAGGCGATATAGAATACTTCCGCCGAGAAACCTCGGGCAGGCTGAGATTGTTGGAGGGACGCGAGGATTGGGAGGCGTTGGCCGGTGGGGATAGTCAAGGTCCTGTCGTCTACTACCGCCGCGAGTTGCCTCGATTGGCGGAAGTGGAAGTCTGGTCGATCGGCGACAATATCGGCATTGGCGTGCTGGAGCGGGGTGGCAAGGTGACAAGTTGGGAAAACAACGGGGCTGAGGGTGTGGTGGTAGACGGGGTAATATATAGTGTAGATAAGGCGTTGTACTGGCCCGCTCAAGGGGGGTACAATCCCGATAGACTGCTGCCTTCGGAGCCACCGGATGTCGAGCGCGCCTTAGTGGTGGATCTGGGAGGAGCCTTCTTCCTAGACAATATCCGCGTACTCCAAGCCAGCAGTAGCCCCCCTGGGCCTTTTCGCGCCTACCGCCTTGAAGTCTCAGATGGGTCCACCAATGCCGGCGGAAGTCTGGCTTGGAAAACAGTGGGTTCGATCGACCATATCAACGGGAACGAGTCGTACCACGATTTTAAGTTTCCGCTCACCAAAGTCGAGCATTTTTCTTTTACCTATAAGCTCCATATAAGGGCCGGTCGCCACGGCTTGTCAGAGATTCAGTTTTTCGGCGAAGGGTACATGCCCGAGGCCCGGATCGAATCGGTCTTTGACGGGCCTTCGGCGTTCATAGAATTGGGGGCCACTCCCCAAAATTTAGCGTCTATAGAGTGGGATGCGGATACACCGCCGGGTACGGATATTATTCTCCAAACCCGGACTGGCAATACGATCAAAACTACTACGCTTTACTATAAAAAGAACGGGGAGTTGTTTCCGGGCACCGAAGAAGAAGCAGCGGAAGCGCACGCGACGGACAAAAAGTTCTTTGGGGAGGCCTCTGTTGGACCCGTCGTTACCCAGACCAACCCGGGCAGCGATTGGAGCAGTTGGAGTCAACGCTATTTCAATTCGGGGGACAAAATCACCTCGCCCAGTCCGCGTAAATTCGTCGCCATCCGGGCGACCTTTCTCACGGACAACCCCCTCGTGGCCGCTACACTGCGCTGGGTGAAACTCAACTTTGTATCGCCAGTCGCCAAAACAATTGTCGGCGAAGTGCTGCCCCCGCAACTCGAGACAATTGGCGCTGAGCAACTGTTTTCCTATTTCGTCCACACGACCTTCGAGCCGGCCAACGAGGGTTTTGACGAGATTCTCATTGAAGCTCCCTCCAGCGTCAAAATGAAATTCCAGCAAGCCCACCTGAGCCTCACAGGGCAACCGACTCAAACCTATACCGCTCAAAGCGAGGGATTTGAGGTCGTGTCTGACGATTCTGATTCGCTTTGGGTGCGTTTGCCTACTCCCATCAAGGGCGGGGCCGCGTTGGTCGAGCTTCAGTTTGCGGCGACCATATTCGATTTTACCACATTCTTCAATGGCTCTATCGGCCATTCGGCCATTCCCGATTCGTGGCAAAGAGTGGACCCAGGCGATGCAAACGAGACTAGGGATAGCGAAAAAACCGTGATTCTGGCCCTTGAAAGAGGTGCAGTACTGGGGGATATCGAAGTTAAAAATAAAATCTTCACCCCTAACGGCGACGGCATCAACGATGATATGGCTGTGAGTTTTTCACTCATGCGGGTGAAGGCATCAACGCCGTTACAGGTGCAAATATACGATCTAGGTGGGCGTCTCATTCACCAACTACGCGAAGAGTACATAACTACGGGACGGCATTCCGTGGTCTGGACCGGAGTCGATAACTCCGGAGCTTTGGTGCCTCCTGGCATATATGTGCTGAGGATCGACACTAAGGTCGATTCAAAATCGAGTAGAAATACCTCAGACTACCGCTTAGTACACGTCTCCTATTGATCTTCTGCGATCCGAGAGGAACAGATTGGACAAACCACCGTTGGTCAAGACCGCGCTATTAGCGTTTTCTTGTCTATTGCAGGGACTTACGCCGACCCAAGGCTATGGCGAGACGATCGTCATTGGCGGCGGCCCAAGTACCCTAGCGTGGAATGACCATTATTCCGAGATATCAGTTATCGACTTTGACACCAGTCCCGGCCAGATTCAGCCTGCTCAGACAGGTCCCGAAGATAATATCGTCCTGAAAATATTTGAAAGAGGAGGGACCGTAACATCACCCAATGCGAGAATAATACTCGAAATATCCTCGAGTCTTTTGAATGAACAATTAGCGCATATGGTCAGCGGTGATACGACCAAGGCTTTTGAAGTGAAAGGCGGTTCCCCCACAGGCGTTATATTCAGGCTAGATTTGGGCGAGCGCTTCGGAGTCAATCGGATCAAGTTTTTCCCGCGCAAGGGATTTGAAGAGTTTTTTCTGAAAGGCTATGAATTGCTGCTAAACGACGGCAGCGAGGAGCAGAAAACCCTAGCCGGGACGCCGGATTTCAAGGTTTTCAAAACCGAGGAACGCAACCTCAACCCGACCGTTGATCTGACCGTCCCCCTGCAGTTTGTCCGTTTTATAGAGGTGAAGCAACTGGTGCGAGGAGAGTGGGAAATTGACGAGTTTCAAGTCTTTGGTGCGGGTTTTGCCTCTACGTCATCGTATACCTCAAAAGTATTTGATCGCGAACAACCCGCGGTCTTTGGCGACATAACATGGGCTAGGGGGAGCATCGGCGAACCAACAAAAACGGATGCCATCCTAGTGACCCGGAGTGGCAACACGCCGGATCCCAGCGATTCGCTGTCTTGGAGCGCTTGGTCCCCTCCCTATCCTGCCGGAGTCCACACAGCGATTGAATCACCAACTCCGCGTCGTTTTTTTCAGTTCCGTTTACTCCTTAAGACCAGCGATATACTAGCGGCGGCGACAGTTGATTCCCTCGCCTTTGAGGTGTCTCCTGCCCTAGCCGACTCACTGGTGGGCGAAATCTGGCCCCAACGTACTCTGATCGGACAGAATACCCCCTTTACCTATGCCGTGAGAACTGTCAATAGCCGTGGCTTTAACCGTCTCGAACTAAAAACTATGGCACCGGTAGATGTAGTGCGCTCCGTGCAAATAGACGGAACCGATGTCGAATGGGAAAAAACGAATACAGAAGACGGGGTCCAAATTAGCTTCCCCCCAATTGTGGGGAACCGCACCTTGCGAGTGGTCTTTGAGAACGTGGCTTTGCAGTACAATACCTTTTTTGCCGGCAGGGTCTTCGATAGCCAAGAACCGAACAATCTGCCCCAAGTAGTCACCGAGGGAGACGCCGTCTCTGATTTTGAGGCCCAAGGCGATGACCTTTCGGTCGAGATCTCGGTGGGCAAAAACCTCATTCATTCGATGAATGTGGCTCCTGTTCCTTTCACGCCCAACGGCGACGGCCTAAATGATGAAGTCTTGGTGACTTACGACATCGTCAACCTGACGGGTGGTGCTTTGGTTTCGGTGGGAGTATACGATCTTTCTGGAAGACGTGTAAGGACGATCTATTCAGGGCTGGATCCCAGTAGGAGATACCAAAGGGTTTGGGATGCAACAGACGAGAGCGGTGCCAAAGTGCTACCCGGAATCTATTTGGTGCGAGTGGAAGTTGATGCGGATTCGGGATCTGAGGGCAAGACGAAACTCGTCCCAATAGTCTATTAATTATTCCCATTTTACCTGAAAGCTAGGGTGGAACTCTCATGTTGACCTGCCATATTTGCAACACTCTACTGCGCAGTATTAGTTCAGCTACCATAATTTACGTCTTTCTCTCGTCCATGTTAGCTTTCGACACCGACGCGCAAGCCCAAGATGTCGATCCGCTGCGTATAAAAGGGGTGCGCCGAGGGGCCGAACTCACCTTTGAACCAACCGGATCCGGCGTGCTGTTTGGTGCCTTGGACCCAGCGGTCAAAAAGTGGTACGTACCGCAAGAACTTTTCCTAGAATACCGCTGGAAACAGTGGGAATACACCAACTACGCTAGAGATCACTACGATCGCTATGTAGATATCAATTTAGCCGGGGATTACTTCTACGATATTTACGGTTCCTACATCACTAGAGGATGGTTGCTCTACGACTGGTCTCAGACGCAGCCCCAGCAAGGGGGCAGCAATTTATTCAAGACCCAGAAATTCCAAGACTGGTTCACCAACTTGGTCATTGCCTCTGATCAGAAGGGCCAACATAACTTGGCCATCACCATAGGCAATCAGATCCGCTCGACCCTCACCCCAATGACCTTCTCAAAGCCGGCCTTGGACGGAATTCAGGTGGACTACCAAGCCGACAAATACCAAGTCACGACGATCCTCTCGCGAATCTCTTCTCCCGGCGGGGCCGGGCCTCGCAACCCTGCGGTCAACCAAACGACCAGCCTGACAACGCTAATGGGTGGACGGGCTGTTGCCCAAGTGGGCGATTTTGTCAGCATCGGGGCCAACTATGTAAGCGCCCACAATTCCTTCCAACTCTTAGATGCCTTTGAAGGAACCCCTAGGAGTGGTTCGATTACTTCTAGTCAAAATGCTGAAAATATCACCCAGCTTTTCGTCCGTCTGACTGACGATTCGCCTGAAGACAACGAAGGTGGAGCCACTCTCTTCGCTTGGGATATGATCATAGAAGCCGAAGTCGAAATCATTGATGAGGAGGGAGAACGGGGATTTAGGCGGGAGGTTGTCCGGGCCAGTGAGGCCGGTCTCAAACCCTCACCTCAGGGAGGCTTTCAGCGCTTGGGTTTCTGGGAAGCTAGCGGCTCTGAGCAGATCGAATTAGTATACGATTTTTCCGAGGGAACCTACACTGGTCCCGACCCCTCGGAGATACGAAGAGTGACTTTTGAACTGGTGGTTGCCAACGACTACAGAATCGAGGTGTCTTCGAACCGCCAGAATAATCGGCAAAACAACAACGTGTTTCTGCTGGCGACCAGAGCCGAAGAAAATGTCAAAGATGGCTCCAATCTCAGAGTCCTCAAGATCCCGTACGGTTTGCCGACCGCTACGGAAATTTTCGGTCTGACTCTGGAGGCGAACAATATTGCGGGGCTTGATTTCTACGGCGAATTCGACCGCAGTAGGAGTTACCGAAAATACCCCAACAGGCAGCATACAAAACACCTGTCGGCTTTTGACCAAGGCGATGGCTGGATGTTGAACCTGTCGAGAACATTTCAACCGTGGTTCTTTTTTGGTGAGGCTTACAGTATGGACCACAATTACAATACAAGCGCTATCTTGGCCCGGGGCGAGGTCAACATAGATTACGAAGACCGGACGAGATTCTACTACGAACTCGTCGATGACAACGACGATCAGGATCGGTATCCCGATTGGCAGAGGATAAACGAAAGCATCGACTTGAATGTATTTCCCGGTTTAGATGAGAACGTCGATTTTATCTCCGACTTCAATCAAAACGACAGCGAAGACCTGCCCAATTTAGTGCCCGACTACGACGAGCCCTTTCTGCGCTATTCTACGGACCGCCCCGAGTATCTGTTCGGCATAGATATGAACAACAATATATGGGTAGATCGGTTCGAAAACGACGATGAAGCAGATCTCCCCTACGGTAGGGATTTAAGTGGGTACAACCTTTATGGGGGCGTCAACATTACTCCAGAAATGAGATTGACGATCGGCCGCACCGACGAAAGTCTCATTGCCGGCGATGGACAAAATACCACCCATTATTTGCTTTTTACGCTGGAAAAGGACTACCCCGGACTAGGCAAGCTGAGGATTTTTGAAAACTTCAAGCTCGCCAAGGACAATATAGAGAACGACCTTCGCCAGTGGGACGAATTCGAGAGGCGAAACGTCCCTACCATTGATCCGCTGGCGGCCCGGAATACGTGGATAAATTCGTCCTATATAAGCTTCGACTATACCAAGCTGAAGAATCTAAATATCATCAACAAGCTGAAATACGACCGCTGGCGTCAAAGGGAGAGACAACCCGATCTGCGACGGGACTTCGTTTTTATCGGTCTGATCAATAAAGTGGATTATGTTCTCAAATTCGTAAATATCGATATCCAGCCAAAAATTAAAAACGAATTGAGGATAGAATCTCCAGCGCTTAAATCAGATCCTAAACGGAAGGAAGACACGCTTATTTTTACTTTACTAGCTCGGTGGCCATTGTTTAATAACTCCACCATGCAGGCCGGCGTGGAATATACCATTTTCCAGCAGCTCAGGGATTCGGATACAGCGGTCAAGGAAGGGTTGCTAGACGACTTCAGTGAAATTGTCGGCGCGGCCCAGTTCGCCAATAATTCAAACTACTTGGGCTACAATTTGACGACCCTGATGGGACTCAGGCTGACCAGAAGAGCCATAGATAACGAAACCGAAACAGGTAGAATGGCTTTTGCCACAGTATTTGCCGGGTTGGAGTAATCTACCAGTACATAGGGATGCAGAGGAGATCTAAGCTGAATGCTAAGAAAGATGACCGTATTGGGACTTTTACTATTTGTGGTTTCAACCGTCCTCATGGGTTGTACAGTGGAGATGGAAAACCGAGGCGTCGCTCAGATAGGTGATGAGGAGATAACGGTTGACCAGTTGCGGGAATTTATCGCTGGCCTCCCCGAATACTCCAAGACGGAGCACACTGGGGTAGAAGAAGCGAGGAATCATTTGAACACCATGATCAATATAGAACTACTGATCATGGAGGCGAAGGCGGCCAATATCGACGAAAGCCCTGAATTTCTCGCTCGGCTGGCCCAGGTTCGGCGGGAAAAGTTGGTCAGCACTTTCCAAGATAGAGCGCTGGAGGTAGAGGAGGAAGTGGAGGAGGGCGAAGTGCGGGAATACGCTGAACGCATGGGGCTCACTAGAGCGGTCAGATTGGCCGATATAATGGTCCCCAGCCGCGAAAATGCCTTGGCCGCCCTCCGGGAACTCAACAATGGGGTACCCTTTGGGCAAGTCGCCAAGCAATGGTCCATAAACAAAAAAACCTCGGCCCAAGGCGGCGACTTGGGCCGTTATACTACCCGAGAACAAATGGTCGTGCCCCTTCAAGACAAGCTATTTTCCCTCGCCTTGGGCCAAGTCTCCGAGCCTATAAAGATCGGTGGGCACTATTCGATTTTCACGGTCATAGCCGATTCTATCATCGAACTCAGTCCGGATAGGAAACTGGCGATCCAAATGGGACTAAAAAAGGAAAAAAGGCAGCGGGCGCTATCGACTCTAGTTGCTGAACTCAAGGGAAAATACCACCTCGAATTGGATCGGGAAGGGCTCGCGCTCATTGTCGAAAAAGTGCGTGGCGGAACATCTTTCGCCTCGGAGACTGAACGCAATATCGTTCTCTATAGGTACGACGGCGGAGAAATAACCACTCAAGACTTGGCAGAAACTGACCGCGCCCTGAAGGGCAATGCCTTGGCCCAACTCAGCGACTCCAGCCAAGTGATCGCTTTTGCCGAGCGCCATGTTGTGCCCAATGCAATGCTGGTGGAAGCGGCCCTGCGTGCTGGCATAGACGAGGAAGCAGAGACGGTCGAGTGGTTGGAAGATCAGGCAAAGCAATTTTTGCTACAGGCCCTCAGGGCGCGAGTCCTAAGAGCTAAAGTGACCATCGCCGAAAACGAGTTACGCCAATTTTACAAGACCCATGCGGAAAGATATCTGCACCCCGAGCAAATCGAAGTACAAGAGATTCTAGTAGAGACAGAGGCCGAGGCACTACGGTTGATGAAGCAACTCCAAAAGGGGGCTTCGTTCGGCGATTTGGCCAAGAAATATTCTATCCGATCGCTAGAAGATCGGGATGAAGAAGGCCGATTCCACTTCCACCTTTTCGAAAAGGCCTTTCTCGGCGGTTTTGTAGAAGTCGCCGAAAAAGCCGAAATCGGAGTACTCACCGGTCCGGCCAAGGTCAATGAAGGTTATTCTATATTTAAGGTGCTTTCTAGGGAACGAAAGCGAGAGACTTTTGCGGAGGCCGAGTGGCGAGTCCGGTCCCAGCTCAGGAGAGAAAAAAATAGAAAGGCCTTTAATCAGTTCATCGAAGAAATGCGGAATAAATACGCAGCGAAAGTGGTTGTTCGGGAGAATAACCTCAAAGCCGCTTTCGGAGAGGAGTAGGAATCATAGTCCTACTCTACATAGGGGTTGGCCCCCATCTCCAGAAAGGCATAGGGACCGTTTTGGCGGATTACCAGTAGCTTATTGGCTGGTACCGACGGTACTGTCTGACGAGTGCCGTCGGGCCAAGTGATCTCCACTCCATCTGCCCCTTCCGCCCTACCTAGGCCAAAAAAAATACGCATATCGTTGTAGGAGAGATAACTGGAAGCACCATTAGCCGTGCGCCACTGGGATCGACCGCCGGCCAGTAAACGGATCTTGGCACCGACGGCGTCGCGATTGGGGCCACGGCCCAGAAGTTGGACTACAAGCCAGTTGTTGGCAGAGGCGAAGTCGTTGCGCAGTAGGGTGCTTGCCTCGTCCAAATTGACGACGAAAATGTCTATATCGCCATCGTTGTCGTAGTCGCCGAAACTGGCACCGCGGCTGACTCTTTTAAGGGCCATTCCCGGGCCAGCCGCATCCCCTATATCGATTAAACGATTGCCGCCGTCATTGCGGATCAATTGGTTGCGCTGGGGGTAGGAAGTGCCCGCAATAGTGCTGGCCGCCTGCGGATAGACATGGCCGTTAGCAACGAATAGATCCAAGTCGCCGTCCCTGTCATAGTCAAAAAATTGGGTGCCCCACCCCAGCATCCCAAGCGTGGGTTCTTCTAGACCGATCTGGGTCGTTATATCTTTGAAATGGCCCTTTCCGTCGTTGAGATAGAAGGTATTACTCTCGCGAAAAAAGTGGGTTATATAAAGGTCGAGGTCACCGTCGGCGTCATAGTCTCCACCACTGACTCCCATACCTGCCTCTTCCTCGCCGTATTCGTTATACGCGATACCTGATTTGAGGCCAATTTCGCTAAAGGTGCCATCGCGGTTGTTGTCGAAGAGCACGTTGGGAGTTGCGTCATTGGCCACAAAGAGATCGGTGTCGCCATCGTTGTCGAAGTCTTCGGCCAGTACGCCCAACCCATAGTAGCGATTGGCCCAGGAAATACCCGAGGGACGGGTGACATCGGTGAAGGTGTTGTCCCCGTTGTTGCGGTAGAATAGGTCGGCAGCTCCAAGTAGGCCCTGGGGACCGCAGAAAATCTCGATTCCTTCATAGGTGCATACCTTATCTGGGGGGGCATCAAAGTCGTAGATCAGATAATTGGCGACGTATAAATCGAGATCGCCGTCACCATCGTAGTCAAAAAAAGCGGCGCTAGAGCTATAATCATTTCCTGCTACCCCAGTGGAAATGTCCACAAAGGTACCGTTGCCTTGGTTGCGGTAGAGGATATTGGGACCATAATTGGTTACGTAAAGATCGCGGTATCCATCGCCGTCGATATCGCCCACGGTGCAGCCCATGCCCCAACTGCGGTCCCCGACGCCGGCTGGTAAGACCACATTGGCAAAGGTGCCGTTACCTTGGTTGCGGTAGAGGATATTGCCCGGTCCGGATTTTTGCCGGTAGGTATTGACCGTAGCGCCGTTGACCGCGTATAGATCGAGGTCACCATCGTTGTCGTAGTCAAAAAAAGCAGCGCCGCCACCGGAGGTTTCGACAATGTGCTTTTTTTCAGATCCGCCGGCCACATGTTGGAAGGCGATGTGCGCTTCCTTTGTTTGGTCGGTGAATTGGGGTAGAACAGATTCCGGCAGCAGCACGGCCAACGCTAGGGCAAAAGCAAGGACTCGGCGATAATAAAAAAAGTCCATACACTCATCGCTGTAGAAGTAAACTAAGCAGATAATGGTCGTATTGGTGGATAGGGAATTATAGGTCTTAGCCTTTACTGCGGCAAGTACAGGGCACCGTAAGACGAGGGCCATGATTTTGCAGCTTTTTTGTTTTGCTAAAAAGTTACATGCTCCCGCCATTCATAGATCCAGAGGTGCGGAATGAGGCAGATTTTTGCTGCCCTAATAATGGGTATCACATGTGCGGCTATGGGACGATCCGAGAACACTGTTGTGGAACTTCGCGACGGAGTTGCGATGGAATTTGTGTGGATCGAGCCAGGTACTTTTATGATGGGATCGCCAGCCTCATCCCCCACACAGGGTGAAGACGAAGGCCCACAGCACGAGGTCTCGATAAGCAAGGGATTCTACTTGGGTAAATTTGAGATTACCCAAGCCCAATGGGTCGCGGTAATGGGGACCGCGCCGTGGACCCGGCGCAAATACGTCCAGGCCGCGCCGAATCACCCGGCAGTCTACATCTCGTGGATCGATATGCAGGAATTCCTCCGCCGCTTGAACCAAGCCGCTGATAGAGATTTGTACCGCCTACCCACCGAAGCCGAGTGGGAATACGCCTGCCGGGCCGGGACCACGACGAGCCGTTTTTTTGGGGACGACGAAAGCCAGTTGGGCGACTATGCATGGTACATAGGAAACGTGGGAGACTCGGAGGGGAAATTTGCCCAGCCGGTGGGTTCAAAGCAGCCGAATCCCTGGGGGCTGTACGATATGCACGGCAATGTATGGGAGTGGGTGCAAGATTGGTACAGTAGCGCCTATTCAAGTGCCAAACAGGTGGATCCTACAGGTGCTGCTTCGGGAACTGTGCGCGTTATGCGCGGCGGCGGCTTTGTCAATCACGCCCGTAACGTGCGGTCAGCCAAACGCTTCAGCTTTGATCCGTCGCTCCGCTACTGTGCTATTGGAGCACGCCTAGTGATGACGAAATAAACGGCCTCTCTTTGTCGCTCAAACGACTTATCCATTAGTTGAAATGCGACATATGATAGCCCATAGAGATAAGTATTGAAAAAGAGAATCCCGCCTCAACACCTCACATGGCTAAAAAGAAGCCAGCCGACCTATGGAGACGTCAAAGGCATCTCGGCCCGGGCCATCTTACTTGGGGCGGTACTGGCCTTTCTGCTAAATCTTCTCGACGCCTATGCTACGACCCTCATCCGAGGTTCGTATCTAACCCTGAACTTCAGCACTCCGGCGGCCCTGTTCTTCTTCTTTTTTGTCGTGCTCGCCAGTGCCTTGGTCGCCTGTCTCCGCCGGCCCTTGGCCTTGGACCAAGCCGAGTTGGTAACCATCTACCTCATGCTAGCGGTGGCCTGCTGTGTTCCCGGCATGGGTTTCACTCAGTTCATCATACCCTGCTTGCTGGGTTCTACCTACTATGCCACGCCCGAGAACAACTGGGATTTTCTCTACAACCAGTACATCCCTAGTTGGATGATTCCCCGGGGCGAAAACGCAGCGCGTTTTTTCTTTGAAGGTCTGCCCGAAGGCGAGGCTATCCCCTGGGATATCTGGGTCGTACCGCTGAGTTTCTGGTACGGGTTTTTTCTAGTGCTCAGCTTCGCCATGATCTGCACCATGGTCATTCTACGTCGCCAGTGGATGGACCGGGAAAAGCTGGTTTATCCACTGGTCCAAGTGCCCATGGAGATGATCGGCCGAGAAAGGGAAGGAATAATCGGCCGGTCGTTTTTCACCAACAAAGCCATGTGGATCGGCTTTGCCGTATCATTCATCCTGCTCAGTGTCAACGGCCTGCACTCCTACTTTCCGAGCTTTCCGCAGATCACCAAGACCTTCATATTGCCCTTGTTCCGCGATACCGTCGGCCTGAATTTCTGGTTTAGTCCGCCTTGGACAGGCTTTTTCTATTTCGTCAACCTCGATATCACGGCTTCGATCTGGATATTCTACATCCTCACCACCATCCAGCGGGGCATCTTCAATATCGTCGGCTTGCAGAGCACGCAGCGGATCGATTTCTACTCTATCGAACCTTTCTTGGCCCATCAGGGTATGGGCTCGATGATCGTCTTTGTGCTGGTGGGGTTATGGGTCGGACGCAGCCATCTACAAAATGTTTACCGCAAAGCCTTCCACGGCGACGAAGAAATCGACGACAGCGGCGAGATGCTATCCTACCGGCAGGCTCTTTTCGGTCTGATTGCGGCGCTTGCCTTAGTGGTGGTCGGCCTATGTATGATGGGACTAACCCTTCCTACGGCGCTGTTATTCATCTTTGGTGCCATGATGCTGTTTATAGGGCTAACTCGGGTAGTGGCCGAAGGGGGCATCCCGGCCATGCGGCCCCCTATCATGACTTCTAGCTTTGTCATTTCGGGAGCCGGTGCTTCGGCCTTGGGTGCTTCGGGTCTGGTGGCCTTGGGCTTTTCCTACGGCTGGCATTCCGAAGTACGCTCCTTTGTCATGGCGTCCGTAGCCAACGGGCTGAAGATGGGTGAGATTATCACCGGTTCCAAGCGCCGGCTATTCTGGGCCGTGGTCGTTGCCATTGTGGTCAGTCTGATCGGCTCGTCGTATATGACCTTAGTGCTGGCCTACAAATACGGGGGCATCAACCTCAATCCACTCTTTTTCGTGGGGCAGGCCCCCACCTTTGGTCCTCGAGATATGGCTCCTCGCATCGCCGCAGAGCTACCCGGTCCAAGACTAGACGCTTGGCTGTTCATGGGCATTGGTGGGGGGGTGATGGCCCTACTGATGTGGGCGCGGCATCAGTTCATTTGGTGGCCGCTCAATCCCCTCGGCTATACCATCAGCGCCAACTGGAAGACGGGACATATCTTTGGCAGCGCCTTTCTCGCTTGGTTCCTCAAACTGTTAATTCTGCGCTACGGCGGTCCCAAGCTATACCGGAATTTGCGACCGTTTTTTCTCGGACTGATTTTGGGCGAGATCGTGGCTGCGGGCGGATGGCTAGTGCTGGATTATATAACCGGACACATAGGGAGCTTTCTCACGCAAATCTAACTGCCCGGCATGACAGCGCATACGCAAACCTATCGACCGCGCAAGTATTCGTAAGAAGTCCTTTGAACTTCCTCTGGATCGTAAAACAAATGCTCCAAGTCATTGTGCTGATCGCTGAGCATGCGTCCCGGTCCGAGGCGGCTACGCAGTTCGGCGTCCTTGCGGATTACGCGGGCAACTAGCGCGTCGGGAGTTGAGACACCGATCCGCAAGAGATCAGTCCTAACTCTGTCGGATTGGTAGAAGCGTTCGGACAGTCGCTCGAAACGGATGGGCGAGCGGCTACCTAGCAGGATCAGGTGGTGGCCTGCTCCTTCGAACAACAGACTGTAGGGGAATACCGCGACGAAGGTTCTGGTCACCAATTCGATCGCGTCATTCGGCAACTGCCCTATGGGAAGCCATTGGCTCATAAATCCATCGGGACTCAAGTGCGCAAGAACCTGCTCGTAGTACTCCCGCGAATACAGGCGATACACTCCCCCAGCCATGGGCGGCGGCGGTTCGCTGGTAATCAGGTCGTATGTCTCGTCGCCCAGCGCGAGGAAGTTGCGCCCGTCATCGTTGATCATCCGCAGCCGTGGATCCAAATGAACAAAGGCGTGGTGCTCGGCAAAGGCTGGTGCTGTCTTGAATACGTTCTCGTTGAGATCGACAGCATCTATTCGCGTGATACTCTCGTGGGCGGCAATAGCCGAGGCGGTGTTGCCGACGCCAAAACAGATCAGCAGGGCCTTCTCTGGATGCGGATGGGCGAGTAAGGGAAAGTGCGCCATCAGACGCATGTATTGCTGAGATCGCGGCGATGTGCCCGACATGGACAGGCGGCCGAAGAAGAGCTTCATATTGTTGTTCGGAAGCTCGAGGAAATACGTAGTATGGGCGGCATTGCTCCTCATGCCTTGGGCCGCAACAGTGTTGGGCCACATCAGAGGCGTAAAAAAATCTCGGTCAAATTTTCTCGGCGTAGCTATACAGGCGCTGGCGACGAAAACTACCAAGACAGCGATCTGCCACGCTTTTATGGGACGAAATTCCGAAATGCACGCTAGGGCAATCGCGGCGAGCGCCATGAAAATCAGGAAGAGCTTCAGCGAGTAAAAGATGTTCAGGCGAGGTGCCACCAAGGTGAAAGCGATCAAGCCGAGACAGAAGCCCACCGTATTCAAACCATAGGCCAGTCCCAAGTGTTTCCCCATGCCCTGTAGTCGATTGCAGACGTAGGGCAGGAGCAGGGAGATCAGCAAGTACGAAGGCAGTACATAGATGCCAGTATAAACGAAGAGTTGGGAGAGACTCACTGGGAAGTGATGCACGCCACGCACATCCGGCGGGTTGCCTACCAAGTAGGTCAGCTCATCGCTAAATCGCCAAAGCACGAAATAATAGAGTGCAGCCAGACCGTACGCGCCCTTGATATGAGCAAGCCGGATGCGCTCGATGTGCCGCACGATAATGCTGGCCAGAAAAATGCCCAGCACGGCCCAGAAGGAGATAAACGACATGGTCGCCCCAGGGCTCAGCACGACAATGAAGTCGATCCGCTTGAACATATCGCCTTCGAGCGCTCCGGCGAGCAAGCCGCTCAGTGCGGCACAAGCAATAAGAGCACTTCCCGACCTAGGTGGCACTCCAGCACTTGGTAATGTTGCGCAGGCAGTGTCCGCTACTTCGTCGCTAGCGGGTGCGCCGCCGCTGGCTAGGAAGTATAATCCTAGCAGTATGTTCAAGCCGGCCATCAACCAGAAGGTTGGCTTGTGTCCGATCTCCGGTATCAGGATGAACTGGCAAGCGAGTACGCCGATACACGCACCAATAGTGTTCCACGCGTACAGGACGGAGGGGAGGCGTCTGTCCCTCGGTATTGAGCGGAAAATATCGCACAGCAAGGGGAAGGTCACTCCCATGAACAGACAAGGGAGGAAGAGGCTGATCGCGGCGATGGCCCCTTGGGCAATCTGATAGTGGATTGCTTGGACCCAGATTCCGTCGTTCAGGTAATAAGGAAAGGAACCCCAAAGGTTCGGCGGCAAATATTCGGCCGCCACAGTCACAAGGGCCGATGCTCCGACCAGAAGTTCTATCAGCCCGTACAAACGCAGCTTGTCCCCGATGCCGGTTCGGTCGGTCAGCAGCCGGGTGATTCGTTGGCTCAAAAGCGCACCGCAGCCCAAGCCCCCGATAAAGCTGCACACCACTAGGGCAAAGGTAAGGTTGGTCGAGCCAAACCAATCGATGAAAATGCGAAACCACGCGACTTGGTAGCCGAGGCTGATGAAGCCCGAAAGGGCATACAAGGGAAAGACGCGTCGCAAAGAGAGTTATACCTTTTTGTATGCTAGCGTCCCCAACAAAACGTCTTCCCAGCGCATACGCGCTAGTCCTTTGAGGCCTATTAACCGCGCAGGTACTCGTCCGGTTTAGCCGCATTGGGCGGCCAGTACCCGTCCCGCGACTGACGCCATTGCGTACCGCACAGGCCGCTGATCACGCTCCACTCGGACGGACTGGGATCCGGGTCTGGGTGGAAGAGAAAGCGCTGGGCACCAGCGGCCGCCGAGGCGTTGAGAATGCCGACCAAATCGCGGGCTGGCATGGCGTCGCCGGCGTGCGGGGAGCGGCCAGTGGACACCCAGAAGATGGTTTTATCGACGTCCTTGATCGCCTCTAGCGCCCGCCGCGTTTCGCTGTACACAATTTCGGTGAAAAACTCGTCGGGAAAACCCATCTCCATATCCAGAAGCGACTCGACATTGGGCAGGCGCAGGCCGAACAGCGATTCGACCAGCAGGAAGCAGTCGGCCTCGGTCAGGGAGGGATTCCACTCGGCGAACTTTTGCACCCAGCGGGCAATGGTGCCGTACATGCCGTCGAAGCCGCGATGCCAGTAGTAGTGCTTGGGAAAGATATAATCGAAGTACGGCGGCATCTGCTGGTAATCTTGGCCGGTTAAGGAAGAAAACGTGGTGATGCGCGGAATGCCGCCCAGCTCGACATAGCGGTTCACTCCGTCCAAGTCAGCGCGGGCCCGCTCCCAAGAACGCCGCGACTTTTCCGCCCGCGCCCGCAGCCAGTACAGGGCGTCTTCGTTGATATCAAAGAGATTCAGACCGGCCAAAGTCCCCCCCGGTGCCCAATAGCGCACGAGATCCGGGGTGAGGTTGTGAAAACGCTGATACAGATGGGCAATGCCGCGCTCCAGCCGGTCGATCTCAAAGCCCAAGTTGGCGAACTCGCTGCGCTCGCCGTCGCGCAATTCAAAGAGTTCGCCGCCGTGGTGCCAAGCCAGTTCGTAGTGATTCTCGCCCGGCCCGTCGATGATCACTCCGTTGACCTGGGGATAGCGGTTTATCAAGCTCTGCACGTGGGCCGTGGTGCCGCTGTCGAATACCATGATATGCCAGCCGCGCCCGGCAGCGTCATCCAGCATCGCGCTTAGTCCCCGCTCCTTTTCCAGATTGCGGGGCTGCTCCTCGGGCGCTTCCAGACCCAAGTCGGCATAGGCTTTAGGATCTTGTGGAAAGGCGGGAATTCGACCGCCGTCTTCCTCCATAAAAAACATGCGCCCTACCACAATGCCGCGCACGCCGCCCTCTTCCCAAGCGTCGAAGATGTGCTTGTAGTTGGCCATGTAGCGTTCGAGCGGATTGAAAACGAAGATCCAGCATTGCATCGTCTAACCTCCTAAGGTTAAAGAGCTAACTCTGGCCGGTACGGAACGACCTTATTATTTCGGCTTGTAAAGCCGCGACCCCTTGTCTTCTCTCCGGTACTGCGGCGGCGTAATCACCGCCTGCTGCTCTTCTGTCAACTCGGCGTAGAAAGCCGGCGGCGTATAAGTCCCCATCAGCGATTCGGCTTGGACGCCGTGGTTGTAGCGCAAAATCACCGAGCGTCGCTGGTGTTTGGCCGTCCACGGCACAGCTCCGTGCATCAGCGTCTCGACGAAAAGGATCGCATCGCCCGCTTGGGCCGGAATCTGCACGATGCGATCCTGGTGCGCCTCGTACAGCCGGATCTCGTCCGGGCAGGGATAGTTGGCCTTATGGCTGCCGGGCAGACAGGCAAAACCCCCATCCTCCGGCCCCACATCCGCCAACTGCACGGCGATGTTAGTCATCCCGCAAAACATCCGGCCATTGCGGTAGAGAAAACCCCGCGAGCGGTCCAGCGGCTCGCCGCCCTCGTGGAACCAGAAGCCTTCGGCCCCCTCGTCCATGGTGATGATCCCCAAGCCCTCCAAGCGAAAACCCGGGCCCAGCAATTCTTCCAGGTACGGCTTGAACCGCACATGGGCAATCATCGCCCGGAATGGATCGCAATGCGGTTTGTCCCACGTCAGCATCCCGCCCAAATCGCCGCGTCCCTGCGTGCCTTTGAGCGTCTCCGACTCGTGGGCCAAGTCATTGGGGCGGATGCCGATTTGATCGGCGTGGTGGTCAATCGCCGCATTGGCCGCTGCCACTTCCTCCGGCGAGAGCGCGCCTTCGATCACCAGATAGCCATGTACTTCGAAGAGATACTTTTCCGCTTCGTCCATTGTCGGCCTGCTTCTCCTTACACCTTATGGAATGTTAACCCACACAAGATCTATCCGTCAGCCCACGTGACGCAAATATTCTAGGCAGTTAAGCGGGCAGCACCTCGCGCAAGACCCGCTGGTAATTCCCGCCGCAGATCTTGCTCGCGTCCTCCTCGGTAAATCCCGCATCCAGCAAGCCCTCTACCACCCAAGGCAATACCGCACTGTTGAAATGGGTACCGATTCCTACACCGTCCATACCCATCACATCAACGGCATAGCGAACCTGCATCAAGGTCTGCTCCAACTGTTCTGGCGCGACCGCCCGATAGGGTGCGTCCCCCGGCGGCCGGGTGATCGGCGGCGGGATCCCCAACACGCCCCCGCGCTCGGCCAACGCCCGCATAACCTCGTCGGGTGCCGCCCTAGGCTCATTGACCAACGCCCGCGGATGCGAGTGCGAGTCAACCACCGGCTTTGTCGATACTTCGATGATATCGAGAGCGCAGGGGTCATTGCTATGGGCCAAGTCTATAAGAATCCCGGCCGCATTCAACTCCGCAATCATCCGCACCCCTAACTCGGTCATCCGCCCGCCCGAACGAGTCTCATTGGAGGCATCCCAACCCAACTCGCGGGTCGCTTGGCCCAAGGTGATCATCCGCAGCCCGAGGCGGGCAAACATCCGCAGGATGCCGGGGCCGTCGCCGAACCAGTCGCTGCGATTGGCCCCCATCAATACCGCGACCTTGCCCG